>NZ_QKTH01000028.1:0-28907 GCF_003234485.1 Curtobacterium sp. MCLR17_034 | reverse complement strand
CCGCCCGCCCCACCCCGAGCGGTCATGTCCCGTCGGCCGAACCCCGGCCAACCGACGATCTGCGACCACTCGACGCCCTACACGCGGCACGTCCTGACCACTCACGGACCGCCGAGGTCGCACGAACTGCCGCTCGCAGCCCCGCCGCGCGACAGTTCGTGCGACCTCGGCGGCACCCATGCGGCGCGTCGTGCGACCTCGCGCACGCCCGGCACCAGCCGCGCGAAGGGCCCTAGGACGCCTCGGCGTCGGCGCGCAACCGCATCCGCTGCCCGTCGATGTCGACGAGCTGCCGCTGGATCTCGGCGCGACGCTCGACCTGCTCGTGCGGGTCGGCGCGCTGCAGCTGCCCGAGCAACGAGGCCTTGCGGGCGAGCAGGTCGCGCTCGACCAGGGCCACGACGATGCTCCGGCAGTAGGCCGCCAGGTCCTCCGCGTTGCGCGCGGGGATGGGTGCGAGGGCGAGTTCGTGCGTCAGGGTGCGGAGGGGCGCCGGCACGTCGGCGAGCAGCCGGTCGAGCCAGTCCCCCGCGCCGATGACGTCGACGTTGGCGACCACGGCGTCCCGCACCGCGGCGAGCATCGGCGTCGAGAACGTGGCCGACGCGGCGAGCCCGAGCATCGGTGCGCCAACGGACGTGGGCTGCTGCACCATCGCCATCACGGCGTCGCGCTCCATGCGGCTGATCGGGTCGTTCGGCAGCGAGCGGATGCCGGCGACGGGCTCGTCGGGGGTGTCGGCCCCGTCGGTGCCGTTCCCGTTGCGGCCGTCGCGCCCGGCGCCTGCGGACCGGTCGTCCTGCCCGGCGGAGCCCGCACGGCGTCGGGCGGTCTCGACCGACCGACGGACCTCGGGGATCTCCATGCCGAGCCAGCCGGCGAGTTCGCGGACGTAGCCCTGTGTCAGCGAGCGGTCGCGGATGCCAGCGAGCACGGGGGCGGCCGCACGCAGGGCACCGACGCGCCCCTCGACGGTCTCGAGGTCGTGGCCGTCCAGGGTTCGGCGGATCATGAACTCGAACATCGGGCGCTTGTTCGTGACCAGGCGTCGGATGGCGTCGTCACCGCGGGCGAGCCGGAGGTCGCACGGGTCGAGCCCGCCGGGTGCCACGGCGACGTAGGTCTGCGCCGCGAACCGCTGTTCTTCCGCGAAGGCACGCGAGGCGGCGCGCTGCCCGGCCTCGTCGGGGTCGAACGTGAACACGACCTCACCGTTGGCGTTCGGGTCGGCACCGGCCAGGTCACCGAGCATCGGGCGCAGCACCTTGATGTGGTCGACGCCGAACGACGTGCCGCAGGTGGCGACCGCGGTCGTGACGCCCGCGACGTGGCACGCCATCACGTCGGTGTAGCCCTCGACGATGACGACCTGCTTCTGCTTCGAGATGTCGCGGCGTGCCAGGTCGAGACCGTAGAGCACCTGGCTCTTGTGGTAGATCGGGGTCTCGGGCGTGTTGAGGTACTTGGGGCCCTTGTCGTCCTCGAGCAGGCGGCGCGCCCCGAACCCGATGGTGGCCCCGGTGACGTCGCGGATCGGCCACATCAGGCGCCCGCGGAACCGGTCGTACGGCGAGCGGTCCCCCTGGCTGACGAGGCCGGCGGATACGAGCTCTTCCATCGTGAAGCCGCGCCCGCGCAGGTGGTCCTTGAGCATGTCGTAGGACTTCGGCGCGAACCCGACGCCGAAGTGCTGGGCGGCCGAGGGGTCGAACCCGCGCTCCCCCAGGAACCGGCGGGCGGGGTCGGCGGCGGCCGTGGTGAGCTGCCCCGTGAAGTACTCGAGCGCGGCTTCGTTCGCCGCGATCAGCCGGGCACGGGTGTTGTAGTCGGTGCGCGGCCCGTCGCCCTCTTCGTAGTGCAGGGTGAAGCCGATCTTCGCGGCCATGCGCTCGACGGCCTCGGCGAAGGTGGTGTGGTCCTGCGCCATGATGAAGCTGAAGACGTCGCCGTCCTCGCCGCAGCCGAAGCAGTGGTAGCGGCCGACCTGGGGCCGGACGTGGAACGACGGGGAGCGCTCGTCGTGGAAGGGGCACAGGCCCTTCATCGACCCGACGCCCGCGTGCTTCAGCGTGACGTAGTCGCCCACGACGTCGGCGATGTTGACACGCGAGCGGACCTCGTCGATGTCGTTCCGCGCGATCCTGCCAGCCACCCCTCGATCCTAGTTCGTGGGACCGACGTCGGCGGACCGGTCAGACGGCGATGTGGACCGGGTCACGGTCACCCACCACCAGACGTCGGTGCCAGGCGAGTGCGCCCTGGTCGGTCAGGCTCGCGACCTGGTCGACGACGGCGCGCAGTCGGCCGGCGTCGTCGTCCGCGGCGTGCCAGTCGGCGGCGAAGCCCGGCTCGAGGTCGGACGCACCGGTCGCCGCCAGCGCGTCGAGCAGTTCGGTGAGCACGCGACGCTGGTCCTCGTACACGGGCTGACGGTCGCCCTGGGTCATCACGAAGGCCGCGACGATGCCCTTGAGCACCGCGATCTCGCCGATGATCTCGGGCGGGGTGACGACCGACGCGGCGAACCGCACGAGCGATCCCGAGGCGTAGGACTCGCGGGTGGCCGTCGTGGCGGTGCGCGCGAAGCGTCCGATCAGCTGCGACGTCAGGTTCTTGAGGCGTGCGGCGTCACGGCGGGAGCCGTCGTACGCGGTCATCCAGAGCGGCAGCGCACGCAGGCGGTCGAACGCCTCGAGCAGCTCGTCGCGGCTCAGGTCGTCGCCGACCCAGGCGTGCATGGCGGTCACGATGTCGTTCTCACCGACGCGGTCACCCAGGGCCGCGACGTCGATGAACCCGGCGACGACGGCGTCCTCGAAGTCGTGCACCGAGTACGCGATGTCGTCGGCGAGGTCCATCACCTGCGCCTCGATGCACCGCTGGCGACGCGGGGCGCCGGCACGGAGCCACTCGAAGGCGTCGTGGTCGTCGTCGTAGAAGCCGAACTTGGTGCGCCCGGACGACGACTCCGACACCCCCTGCGCAGCGGGCCACGGGTACTTGCAGCTGGCGTCCAACGACGCACGGGTCAGGTTGAGCCCGAACGGACGGTCGACGTCGGCGCCGGGCCGGACGCCGTAGACCTTCGGCTCGAGCCGCGTCAGCAGCCGGAGCGTCTGCGCGTTGCCCTCGAAGCCACCGATGCCGGTTGCCCAGGCGTTCACCGCGGTCTCGCCGTTGTGCCCGAACGGCGGGTGGCCGATGTCGTGCGCCAGGCACGCCGTGTCGACCACGTCGGGGTCGAGTCCGAGCGAGTCGGCGAGTTCGCGGCCGACCTGCGCGACCTCGAGCGAGTGCGTCAGCCGGTTGCGGGCGAAGTCGAGGCCCGCGGTCGGGCTGAGCACCTGGGTCTTGGCGGCCAGACGCCGGAGCGCACTGGAGTGCAGCAGTCGGGCGCGGTCACGGGCGAAGTCCGAGCGGCGGTTGCCGTGCTCTTCGGGGAGCCAGCGCTCCGCGTCCGCCGGGCCGTACGAGGCGGTGGCGCTCATCCGCCGCTGTGGTGCAGCTCGGCGGCGGCCAGGACCTTGCGGAACTCGGAGTCGACGTCGCGGCTCTCGAGCCAGCGGTCGGGCAGGGCGGTGCGCTTCGGGTGCCCGGCACGACCGCGCGGCCCCTCGGCGTCGGCACCCGGGTAGGGCGCGTCGTGGTCGAGCTGGCCGAGGAAGTAGTCGATCTCCTGCAGGCTCGACGCCATCGCCAGGCCGGCCCGGACGTCGCTGCCGATCGGGTACCCCTTGAAGTACCAGGCCACGTGCTTGCGGATGTCGCGGCAGGCGTGCTCTTCGTCGCCGAAGAACTCGACGAGCAGCTCGGCGTGCCGGCGGAACCCGTCGGCGACCTCGCCCAGGGACGGCATGTACCGCAGCCCCTCGCCGCGGAACGCCGCAGCCAGGTCACCGAACAACCACGGGCGGCCGAGGCAGCCACGCCCGACGACCACGCCGTCGGCGCCGGTCTCATCGATCATCCGGAGCGCGTCGGCGGCCGACCAGATGTCGCCGTTGCCGAGGATCGGGATGTCGGTGACGGTCTCCTTCAGCGTGGCGATCGCCGACCAGTCGGCGTGCCCGGAGTAGTGCTCGTTCGCGGTGCGGGCGTGCAGCGAGACCGCGGCGACCCCGGCGTCGCGCGCGATGCGTGCGGCGTCGAGGTAGGTCAGGTGGTCCTCGTCGATGCCCTTGCGCATCTTCACCGTGACGGGGACGTCGCCCGCGGCGCGCACGGTCTTGGTGACGAGTTCGCGGAACAGGTCGAGCTTCCAGGGCAGGGCCGCGCCGCCGCCCTTGCGGGTGACCTTGGGCACCGGGCACCCGAAGTTCAGGTCGATGTGGTCGGCGCGGTCCTCGCCCACCAGGATCGACGCCGCCTCGGCCACGGTGTTCGGCTCGACGCCGTACAGCTGGATCGACCGCGGGGTCTCGGACTCGTGGTGCTGGATGAGCTGCATCGAGACGGGGGTCCGTTCGACCAGCGCACGCGAGGTGATCATCTCGCACACGTAGAGCCCGGCGCCGTACTCGCGGCAGAGCCGGCGGTAGGCCATGTTCGTGATGCCCGCCATCGGCGCGAGCACGACCGGCACGTCGACCTCGATGGGGCCGATGCGCAGGGGCTTCGCCGGACGGGTCGCCGTCCCGGGTGCGTCAGTGATCGTCATACGTCTCCCATTCTCCCACGTCGGTGCGCGCCGGTAGCGTTCTCCACATGACGACCGACGCCAGCTCCCGGTTCGACGCCGACGCCCAGGCCCGTGGCCTGCCGGTCGAGGTGGTCGAGCGCCCCGCCGCGGACTCCCTGCACGAGGCCGCCGGACTGCTCGGCATCGAGCCCGGCGACATCGTCAAGACCCTGGTGGTGAAGCGCCACGACGGCGGGTTCCTGCTCGCACTGGTGCCCGGCGGCCGCAGCATCGCCTGGAAGAAGCTCCGCACGGTCGTCGGCGTCAACAAGCTCTCGATGCCCGACGCCGCCACCGCGCTCGGGGCATCCGGCTACGAGCGCGGCACCATCACGCCGATCGGCGCCACGGGCGACCTGCCGGTGTACGCCGACGAGCGCATCGTCGGCCGCCGGGTCGCCCTGGGCGCCGGCCGGCACGGTGCGAGCGCCTTCGTCGACGCCGACGCGCTCGTCGCCGCCTACGGCGCGACCGTCGCCGACATCACCGACGAGGAACCGCAGCGCGACTGACGCAGCCGTCAGTCCGGCACCTCGGACCAGTCGCCCTCGGCCCCGGCGAACGAGCCGGCGTCGATCAGGCAGGCGTCGCCCTCGCAGACCGGCGCACCGCCGGGCGTGACGAGCGTCAGCAACGCGGGACGGGCCTCCAGACCGGGAACGCCGGAAACGCCGGGAACGCCGGAAGCGGCGGAGAAGCCGCGGACGCCCGGCAGCCCCGTGAGCGCGTCCGGTACGGACGGCACCGACGTCACGGCCTGGAGGCGCACCGCGCCCTGGTCGCTGATGGTCATGTCCGTCATCGGGTCACCGCCACGTCGGCGCTCGCGTCGTCCGCAGCGCGCTCGGCCGCCGAGGCGACCTCCTCCGGCGTGGTCTCGCGGAGCGCGACCACCTGGCGGAGCACCTGCTCGAACGCCGTGGGGTCCTGGGCGCCGGAGACGCCGTACTTGCCGTCGATCACGAAGAACGGCACGCCGTTGATCCCGTACGCCTGCGCCTGTGCCTGGTCGGCGCGGACTGCAGCGAGCTGGGCGTCGTCGCGCAGGGTGCTGAGGACCTCGTCGCGGTCGAGGCCGATCTCCGCCGCCAGGTCGGCGAGCGAGGACTCCTGTCCGACGTGCTCGCCGCGCTCGAAGTAGGCGGTGAACAGACGCTCGACCATCTCGAGCTGCTTGCCGTGCTGCTTGGCGAGGTGGATGACCTGGTGGGCCTTCACCGTGTTGGTGTGGTGCATCGCCTCGAAGTCGTACTCGAGGCCGACGCCAGCGGCGATGGCCGTGACCTGGTCGAGCATCTGCTGCGCCTGGTCGACGGGCATGCCCTTGTGGCCCGAGAGGAACTCGGCCTCGGTCCCCTCGAAGTCGACGGGGGTGTCCGGGCTCAGCTCGAAGGAGTGGTACTCGACCTCGACGGGACGGCCCTCGCTCGAGGCGCCGAACGCGGCGACGCCGGCCTCGAACTTGCGCTTGCCGATGTAGCACCAGGGGCAGGCGATGTCCGACCAGACATCGACCTTCACGGAGTCGTTCATGCTGACCCCAACGCGCTCGTGCGGCGCGCATTCCCGCAGAACCAGGTTCCGGACACCGCACCGTGGATCTTCGTGGTGCTGTGTCCGGAACCTGGTTCCGACGCGCCGCGACGCCCGCGGATCCCCTACGCGCCGAGCAACCGCTGCGCCAGGTACCCCTGCAGCTGGTCGAGCGAGACGCGCTCCTGGCCCATGGTGTCGCGCTCGCGCACCGTGACGGCCTTGTCCTCGAGCGTGTCGAAGTCGACCGTGATGCAGAACGGCGTGCCGATCTCGTCGTGGCGACGGTAGCGACGTCCGATGGCACCGGCGTCGTCGAAGTCCACGTTCCAGTTCTTGCGCAGGTCGTCGGCCAGGCCGCGGGCGACGGGCGAGAGCTGCTCGTTGCGCGACAGCGGCAGGACGGCGGCCTTCACCGGGGCCAGGCGCGGGTCGAGGCGCAGGACGGTGCGCTTGTCGACGCCGCCCTTCGCGTTCGGGGCCTCGTCCTCGTGGTACGAGTCGAGCAGGAACGCCATGAGTGCACGGGTCAGACCGAACGACGGCTCGATGACGTACGGCACGTACTTCTCGTTGGCGGCCTGGTCGAAGAACCGGAGGTCCTGGCCGGACGCCTCGATGTGGTTGTTCAGGTCGAAGTCGGTGCGGTTCGCGACGCCCATCAGCTCGCCCCACTCCGAGCCGGTGAAGCCGAAGCGGTACTCGATGTCGGCGGTGGCGTCGGAGTAGTGCGCCCGCTCGCCGTCCGGGACGTCGAATCGACGGAGGTTCTCGGGGTCGATGCCGAGGTCGGTGTAGAACGCGACCGAGTCGGCGATCCACTGCTCGTAGTGCTCCTGGGCCGAGGCCGGCGGGACGAAGTACTCGATCTCCATCTGCTCGAACTCGCGCGTGCGGAAGATGAAGTTGCCGGGCGTGATCTCGTTGCGGAACGCCTTGCCGACCTGCCCGATGCCGAACGGAGGCTTCATGCGGCTCGTCGTGACGACCTGCGCGAAGTCGACGAAGATGCCCTGCGCGGTCTCGGGGCGCAGGAAGTTCAGGCCCTCTTCCGACTCGACCGGGCCGAGGTAGGTCTTGAGCATCCCGGAGAACTCGCGGGGCTCGGTCCACTCGCCGCGGGTGCCGCAGTTCGGGCAGGCGATCTCGGCCATGCGGCCCTCGGGGTCGCGGCCCTTCTTGGCGACGAACGCCTCGATCAGGTGGTCCTCGCGGAACCGGTGGTGGCAGTGCAGGCACTCCACCAGCGGGTCGGTGAAGGTCGCGACGTGGCCGGAGGCCTCCCACACCTTGCGGGGCAGGATCACCGCGGAGTCGAGGCCGACCATGTCCCCGCGGCCGCGGACGAACCGCTGCCACCACTGGCGCTTGATGTTCTCCTTGAGCTCCACACCGAGGGGCCCGTAGTCCCATGCGGAGCGGGAGCCTCCGTAGATCTCACCCGACTGGAAGACGAAGCCGCGGCGCTTGGCCAGGGCGATGACGCTGTCGAGACGGGAGGGCTGTGCCAAAGGGTGCTCCAGAGGTCGCCGAGCTGGGTGCTCGGTGCGGAAACGGTCCGGGCAAGACTACCGGCGATCCCGGCCCGGGAGGCCCGCCCCGGGTCCGCCCTCCCCGCTCACCTGCCCGACGTGGTCGGCCCCACCCCGCCCAGCGCGGCCACGACGTCGGTCACGTCGGACTCGTCGTTCCACAGGTGGAACGCGATGCGCAGCCGCCCGGCACGCCCCGAGGCGGTGAGCCCCGCGGCGGTGAGGGCCCGGAGGGCCGACCCGTCGGCGTCCGCGAACGTCACGATCGCCTGCCCGTCGCCCTGCCGAGGCGACCCGAGGGCGTCGCACAGCCGATCCGCGAGACCGGTGGCGTGCCTCCAGACCGCCTGCTGGTCGAGCGCGACCGCGTGCTCGAGCGCGGCCACGGCACCGGGCCACGCCTGCCAGGCCGGCGAGACGTCGAAGCGACGCGCGTCGTCGGCCAGGTGCATGGCGGGGCCGTAGCAGGAGGACCACACGTCCGCTCCCGCGTACCAACCGGCCTGCACCGGGCGGAGTCGGCCGAGGGCGGTGTCGGAGAGCGTCATGAAGGCGACGCCGCGCGGCGCGCAGAGCCACTTGTAGGTGTGCGTGAGCGTCACGTCGAACGGTGTGGCGTCGACGGGCAGGACACCGGCGGCCTGCGTGAGGTCGCAGAGGGTCAGGGCTCCGACACGTCGGGCGGCGGCCACGACCGGGTCGGGGTCGGTGACCACGCCGGTGGCGGACTGCACCGCGGACCACGCGACGAGGGCGGTGTCGGGCCCGACCGAGGCGTCGAGCCGGTCCAGCGGGACGCTCCGGACCCGGACGCCGCGGTGTGCCTGGGCGAGGAACGGGAAGACGACCGAGCTGAAGTCCCCGTCGGGGACGACCACCTCGGCGCCGTCCGGCAGCGCGTCGGCGACGACCGCGGCCATCACCGAGGTCTGCGAGCCCGTCGCGACGCGCTCCGCCGGGACGCCGACCAGCGCGGCGAAGAGCGCACGCCCCTGCTCGACCAGCGCGCCGTACCGGGCGGGCGACGTCTCGGCCCGGGACCACGCGTCGAGGTCGGCGCGCTGGGCAGCGAGGGTACCGCGGGTCGGCAGGCCCGCGGTGCACGCCGCCAGGTAGCCGCGGCCGGCGGGGAAGGAGTCCATGCGGACAGCGTCCCGGTTCCCGACCCATCACACCAGGGCCGATTCGTTGTGCCACCGATAACATCGGATGATGGACGAGATCGATCCCCAGTTGCTCCGGGTCCTCCGCGCCGTGGCCGACGGCGGGTCGATCACCCGCGCTGCCGCCGCACTCGGGTCGAGCCAGCCGGCCGTCAGCCAGCTGGTGGCCCGGGCCGAGCAGCGTCTCGGGCACGCGCTGGTCCTGCGAGGCGGGCGGGGCGCGACCCTCACGCACGCGGGGCAGGTGCTCGCCGACCACGCCCTGCACGTCCAGGCCGCGCTGACCGCGGCGCGCGAGGACCTCGACGCCGTCGGCGGACTCAGCCGTGGCCGGGTGCGACTCGCTGGGTTCCCGAGCGCGTCCTCCGCCCTGGTGCCCGCCGTGCTCGCCCGGATGGCGGCGACGGCGCCCGGCGTGACGACCTCGTACGTCGAGGTCGAGCCGCCCGAGGCACTCGACCTGCTGCGCGGTGGCGAGGTCGACGTCGCCCTGACCTTCACCTACGTCGGCGACGAGGTCGGAACCACCCCGGACCCGGGCCTCGTCACCCGGGCACTCGGGCGCGACCCGCTCGCGCTGGTGACGCCGGTCGAGCCAGGGGGCTCTGAGCGACTCCGCCCCGCCGGCTCCACCGTCGTGGACCTCGCGTCCCACCGCGACGCCCGGTGGATCGGGGGCTGCCCGCGGTGCCGAGGGCACCTGCTCGCCTCGTGCGCGAGCGCCGGGTTCACGCCGGACATCGTGCTCGAGACGGACAACGCGGCCGCGGTGGTGGGGCTCGTCGCCGCCGGGCTCGGGGTGGCGCTGCTCCCCCGGCTGGCACTCGCGACGACGGTCATCCCCGCCGGTGTCGCGATCGACCCCGTGGACGACGAGCTGGCCCGGCGTGTCGAGGTCGTCGTCGCCCGTGGTGCCGACCGGGTGCCGAGCGTCCGTGCGGCGCTCGACGCGGTGCGCTCGGCCGCCCACCTGCTCGAGGGGCCGCTTCCGGGCTGAGGGGCAGGGCTCGGGTTCGGGCTTGGGCTTGGGCTTGGGCTTGGGCTACGCCGTCGGGGCGTCGACCGCGCCGCCGTAGCGTCGGTCGCGGCTGGCGTACTCCTCGATCGCACCCCACAGGTCGGTGCGACGGAAGTCCGGCCAGAGCCGGTCGAGGAACACCATCTCGGCGTAGGCGGACTGCCAGAGCAGGAAGTTGCTCGTGCGCTGTTCCCCCGAGCTCCGGAGGAACAGGTCGACGTCGGGCATCTCGGGCACGTACAGCCGCTTCGCCAGGGCCTTCTCGGTGACCTGGCTCGGCTTCAGGCGACCGGCTGCGACGTCCTCGGCCATGCCCCGCACGGCGTCCACGATCTCGTTCCGGCCGCCGTAGTTCACGCACATCGTCAGCGTGAGGACGTCGTTGCCCGCGGTCATCCGCTCGGCGGTCTCGAGCTCGTCGATGACGCTCCGCCACAGCCGCGGACGCCGGCCTGCCCACCGCACCTTGACGCCCCACTGGTGCAGCTGGTCACGGCGACGGCGGATGACGTCACGGTTGAAGCCCATCAGGAACCGGACCTCTTCCGGGGAGCGCTTCCAGTTCTCCGTCGAGAACGCGTACGCCGACACGTGTCCGACGCCGATCTGGATCGCCCCGGCCACGACGTCGAGCAGTGAGGCCTCGCCCGCCTTGTGCCCCTCGATCCGGGTCAGCCCGCGGCCGTTCGCCCACCGGCCGTTGCCGTCCATGACGATGGCCACGTGCTCCGGCACGAACCGGGCCGGGATCGCCGGGGGCGTCTCGCCGGTCCAGTCGATCGGGCGGAACGGTTCGACGTCGTCGGGGCGGCGGGGGCTCATGCGGTGGGGGCTCCTTCGACAGCGGGATCAGGGTCGGGCTCGGGCTCGGGCTCGGGCACGGCGGGTGCCGGGGTCGAGGCCACCGCACGTGCTGTCGCCTCGGGTCCGCCGTGGGTCTGCGGCACCGGCATCGGGTGTTCGGAGCGGTCGACGTGCGGCAGGGACCGGAGCGATCGTTCCAGGTGCCACTGGGCGTAGGCCGCGACCACGCCGGAGGCCCGCGAACGTGTTCGCTCGTCGGTGGCGTCGACCGTCGCCCAGTCGCCGGCGAGCAGGGAGCCGAGCACCCCGAGCGTCGCCGGGTCGAGCCGCGGCGTGCCCGGGGGTGCCGCACGGTCGGCGACGACACCACCGAGCTGCACCACGAACGCCGAGTGCGGGCCGGGCTCCCCCGTCACCGCACAGTCGCTGAACGAGGGGGCCCACCCCGCAATGCTCATCGCGCGGAGCAGGTACGAGTCGAGGGTCGCGCTGGACTGGTGCTCCCCGCGGGACAACGAGCGGAGCGCCCCGACGAGCAACAGGTACTGCTGCAGCCCGGCGTCGGCCTCGCTCAGTCGGTCGGCGGTCTCGACCATGGCGCTGGCCGCGGTGTACGCACCGTAGTCGGCGACGATCTGGGCCCCGTACGCGCCGAGGGACTCCGCCTGGGTGACGATGTCGAGCGACCGGCCCTCGTAGAACTGGGCATCGACGACCATGAACGGCTCGAGGCGGCTGCCGAACTTCGACGCCGTCCGCCGCACGCCCTTGGCCACGGCGCGGATCTTGCCGTGCTGCCGCGAGAGCATCGTGACGATGCGGTCGGCTTCACCGAGCTTGTGGGTGCGCAACACGACGCACTCGTCCCGGTACAGCGGCATGACCCCAGTATCCCCCGCCCCGCCGACAGCCGCGTGCGGTCCGGGGTGGGGGCGCTGCGACAAGACGCCGTCGTCTTCGCCGAACGCCGCGCACTCGTCGAGACGCCGCGACTTCCGGAGGCGCCTCGGCAACACGACGGCGTCTTGCGTCAGGCAGTGAACGTGCGCACAGCCGGGAGGCGCGGTGCGGGACGGACCCGCACCGCGCCTCCCGGCCTGGTTGCCTCTCAGGCGGAGACGAGCTCCGGCGCGTCGGCGCCGGCCGCGGCACCCGCGCGCACCGCGCGGTTCACCGCGGACACGATCGCCTTGAGCGACGCCGTCGAGATGTCGGCGTCGATGCCGACGCCCCACAGGCGCACGCCGTCGACGTCGAGCTCGACGTAGGACGCGGCCTTCGCGTCACCGGAGGCGCTCATCGTGTGCTCCGAGTAGTCGTACAGCGTGACCTGGACGCCCTGCTCGGCGAGCACCTTCAGGAACGCGTCGATGGGACCGGTGCCGACGGCCTCGGCCGTGACCGCACCCTCATCGACCCGGAGTGCCACGGACAGCGAGGTCGTGCCCTCGAAGTCGCTCGACGTCGCCGTCTTGGTGAGCTCGTACCGGCCCCACTTCTCGTCGTCGATCGACGCGGGCAGGTACTCGTCCTGGAACACGTCCCAGATGCGCTGCGACGAGAACTCGCCGCCCTCGGTGTCGGTGTGCCGCTGGACGACGCCGGAGAACTCGATCTGCAGCTTGCGGGGCAGGTCGAGGGCGTGGTCGGTCTTGAGCAGGTAGGCGACGCCGCCCTTGCCGGACTGCGAGTTGACACGGATGACGGCCTCGTACGACCGGCCGATGTCCTTCGGGTCGACGGGCAGGTACGGCACCGCCCACTCGATCTCGTCGATGTCCTTGCCCGCGGCGGCGGCCTTCGCCTTCATCGCCTCGAAGCCCTTGTTGATGGCGTCCTGGTGCGAGCCGCTGAACGCCGTGTACACGAGGTCGCCCGCCCACGGCTGGCGCTCGGGCACCGGCAGCTGGTTGCAGTACTCGACGGTGCGCTTCACCTGGTCGATGTCGGCGAACGAGATCTCCGGGTCGATCCCCTGCGTGAACAGGTTCATCCCGAGGGCGACCAGGTCCACGTTGCCGGTGCGCTCACCGTTGCCGAACAGGCAGCCCTCGATGCGGTCGGCACCGGCCATGTAGCCGAGCTCGGCGGCCGCGACCGCGGTGCCGCGGTCGTTGTGCGGGTGCAGCGACAGGATGACGTCCTCGCGGTGGGCGAGGCGGCGGGACATCCACTCGATCGAGTCGGCGTAGACGTTCGGCGTGGCCATCTCGACGGTGGCGGGCAGGTTGATGATGACCTTGCGCTCGGGCGTCGGCTCGAAGACCTCGAGGACGGCGTTGCAGATCTCCAGTGCGACCTCGAGTTCGGTGCCCGTGTAGGACTCCGGCGAGTACTCGTAGTAGATCGTCGTGTCGTGCTGCAGCGTGGCTTCGGCCGCCTTGCAGAGCTTCGCACCGGTGACGGCGATGTCCACCACGCCCTGCACGTCGGTGCGGAAGACGACCTCGCGCTGCACGATGCTCGTCGAGTTGTACAGGTGCACGATGGCCTGCTTCGCGCCGTCGATCGCCTCGTAGGTGCGCTGGATGAGGTGTTCGCGCGCCTGGGTCAGGACCTGGATCGTGACGTCGTCGGGGATCGCGCCCTCGTCGATCAGCGACCGGACGAAGTCGAAGTCGGTCTGCGAGGCGCTCGGGAACCCGACCTCGATCTCCTTGTAGCCCATCCGGACGAGGAGGTCGAACATCGCTCGCTTGCGCTCGGCGTCCATCGGGTCGATGAGTGCCTGGTTGCCGTCACGCAGGTCGACCGCACACCAGCGCGGCGCCTTGTCGATGCGCTTCGTGGGCCAGGTCCGGTCCGGCAGGTCGACGCTGATCTGCTCGTGGAACGGGACGTACTTGTGGATCGGCATCCCGGAGGGCTGCTGGGTGTTCTGCATCGTTCTTCGCTTTCGTCGCGTGTTCGTGAGCTGTTGTGGTGCGGCCACGACGGACTCCGCGACGAGGTGGGCCGGAGTGTCAGGCCTCGTCGCGGCAGCGAAGGAGGAGGAGTGCCGAGTACATCGAGACCCACGGTAGCACCGGAGCAGCGGGCTGGCGCAAGCGTGTGACGCGGGACTGCCCGCTGCTTCCGAACGGGGTGCCGAGTGGTCGAGACGTGCTGCGGGCCGGTCGCCGAGTGGTCACGTTGTGTCGCCCGGCCCGCGTCTGGACGACGGTTCGTGACACCTCGGCGGACGTGAGCGGCGAGGCGGGGCCGGGCAGGGCACGTCGGCGCGCCCACACGACGGACGGGAGGCCCGGTGCCAGCTGGCACCGGGCCTCCCGTGTCGTCGCGCGGTGCGACCAGGGCGACGGGTCAGTCGACCGCGAGGGCCTCGGTCGGCGGGACGCGCATCGCGCGCCGCACCGGGGCGATGGTGGCGACGACCGCCAGGACCAGTGCGCCGATCACGACGATGCCGATGGTCAGCGGCGGCAGCACCGGCGCCACGGGCGTCCCGAGCGAGCCGAGGAGCGTCTGCCCGCCGACCCAGCCGTACAGCGTGCCGAGTGCGAGCCCCGCGACGACGGCCGCGACGACCATCTGCACGGCCTCGGTCACGATCATCCGTCGGACCTGCGCACCGGTCAGGCCGAGCACCCGCAGCAGCCCGAGTTCGCGTCGACGCTGGAGCACCCCGAGCGCCAGGGCGTTCACGACGCCGACGGCGGCGATCACGGCGGAGAACCCGACGACCACGCTGACGACGGCGTTGATCTGCACGAAGAGGTCCCGCTGCGCCTCGATCATCTGCGGGGTGGCGCTCCCGGCGCTCATGGCGCGCATCTCGGTCTCGAGCACGTGCTGCATGATGCCGAGCGCGACCGCGAAGGTGACGAGCAGGGTGACGCCGATGACGAGCCCGATGGTCGCCCGCGAGGACCGTCCCGGCGCCCGCATCGCGTTCCGTCCGGCGAGCAGGACGACGGGGTCGTGCGAGCCGATGCGGCCGATGAGCTGCAGCACGGGCGGCATCACGATCGTCGCCCCCACGGCGACCCCCGCGAAGGACACGAACCCGCCGAGCGCCGCCGGCAGGACCGCGACCGGGGACAGCGAGCTCACCGCGAGCCCGAGCAGCATCAGCACCGCGCCGCCGGCCATCAGCACGATCGCCCAGACCTTGCGGGCCGTACCGGACCGGACGTCGTCGTGGCTCGGCTCGACGGACGACGACAGCGCTTCGAGCGGGGTGACGGAGAGCACGCGGCGCGACCCGGCGGCGAAGGCACCCCAGGTGGCGAGGACGACGGCCACGACCGGCAGGACGAGCTCCCACGGCACGTACGTGTAGTCGGCCTCGGGCAGGACCCCGTTGCCCCGCAGGACGATGACGAACAGGGCCGAGAGCGCGGTCCCCACGACGGCGCCGACGACCCCGCCGAGCACACCGACCACCAGGCCGGTGCGCGTGATCCGCGCCCGCAAGGTCGCACCGGTCGCGCCGACCAACCGCTGCAGGGCGATGATCCGGGTCTGCCCGGCGATCAGGGTGGCGCAGGTGTTCGCGGTGACGATCGCGCCGACGTAGAGCGCGATGCCGAGGAACAGCCACCCGACCACCGACAGGATCGCCTTGATCGGGCCGAGGTCGGCGACCCCGGCGGCTCGGAGCGCCTCGGTCACGATCCCCGGTGCGATGACGAGGGCGGAACCGAACGTGGTGCCGAGGGCGGCGACCAGGACGGTGGGGGCGAAGGAGCGGACGCCGTTCACGCTGCTGCCTCCATCCCGAGCATCGTCGTGGAGATCGCGCCGGCGTCCATCGCGGGGCGGTCGGCGACGATCCGGCCGTCGGCCAGGAACAGGATGCGGTCGGCGTTCGCGGCTGCCACCGGGTCGTGCGTGACCATGACGACGCTCTGCCCCCACTCCTGGACGGCACCGCGGAGGATCGCGAGCACGTCGCGCCCCGTGCGGGAGTCGAGCGCGCCGGTCGGTTCGTCGGCGACGACCACCGCCGGTCGCGATGCGAGCGCCCGTGCGATGGCGACGCGCTGCTGCTGCCCGCCGGAGAGCTGGTGCGGACGATGGGTCAGCCGGTTGCCGAGCCCGAGCATCTCGACCAGCCGGTCGATCCAGGCGGTCTCCTCGTGCGAGGGCTTGTGCCCACCGAGCAGGAACGGCAGCCGGATGTTCTCGCTGACGTCGAGCGTCGGGACGAGGTTGAACGACTGGAACACGAAGCCGAGCCGACGACGACGCAGCTCGGTGAGGTCCTTGTCGCCCAGGGCCGTGATGTCGACGCCGTCGATCTGGATCCGGCCGGTGGACACGGCGTCGAGGCCGGCCGCGACGTGCATGAGCGTCGACTTGCCGGACCCGGACGGGCCCATCACCGCGGTGAACTCCCCCGCGCCGATGTCGACGCTGACGTCGTCGAGCGCCGTCACCCGCCGGGCGGCGTCGCCGTAGTGCTTGGACACGTGGTCGAGACGGATGATCGGGGCGTGGCTCGTGGTCATGCATCCACGATGGCGGTCGGCGGTCATGTCCCGCGTCGCTCGGTCGGCTCCTGTGGATCGTCCGCTCGGCTCGGTTGCCTGTGGAGGGGTCATCCCCGCGGATGACCCTGCCTCAGTCGGCCTTGGTGACGAGCCCGTGTTCGTGGGCGAAGACGACGAGTCGCACCCGGTCGCGGAGCTCGAGCTTCGTCAGGACCCGCGAGATGTGCGTCTTGACGGTCGCCTCGCTGACGTACTCGTGCTGGGCGATCTCGCTGTTGCTGAACCCCCGGGCGGCCAGGTCGAAGATCTCGCGCTCACGCGGGGTGAGGTCGGCGAAGGCCGCGGGGACGGCGGCGGCGCGTCCGACCGAGTCGTCGTACCGGCGCAGGAGCTCCCGCGTGGCCGACGCGGCGAACACCGCGGTGCCGGCGTGCACGGTCCGGACCGCCGCGAGCAGGAACTCGGGGTCGGCGTCCTTGAGCACGAAGCCGCTCGCACCGGCGCGGATGGCCTTGGCAGCGGCCTCGTCGAAGTCGAACGTGGTCAGCACGAGGACCTTCGCGCCGTCGGTGCCGGACTGCTCGACGATGTGACCGGTCGCCGTGATGCCGTCCATCACGGGCATCCGGACGTCCATCAGCACCACGTCGGGACGGGTGCGTCGGACGAGTTCGACCCCCTCGGCACCGTCGCCCGCCTCGCCCACGAACCGCAGGTCGGGCTGCGAGTCGATGAGCATCCGGATGCCGGTGCGGAACAGCGCCTGGTCGTCGACGAGGGCGACGCGGATCGAGTGCTCGTCGGTCGGGATCGTGGTCATCGGGCGGTGCGCTCCTGCTCGGTCGGGGTGATCCGGCCGCGGGGCATCTGCCCGCTGGCCGGGACGGTCGGCATCCGGACGGCGACCGCGAAGTCGTCCCCTCGGGCCCCGGCGGTCATGGTGCCGCCGGTCATCACGGCGCGCTCGCGCATGCCGACCAGGCCGTGGCCCGTGCCGGGGCCGCGGACGCCGTCGTCGGCACGGCGGTTCACGACGGCGATCTCGACGGTGTCCGGCCGGTAGGTCAGAGCGGCACGCACCGGGCTGCCGGGCTCTCCGTGCTTGTACGCGTTCGTCAGGCTCTCCTGCACGATCCGGTAGACCGCGAGCTGCGTGGTGGTGGGCAGTCCGGCGGGGTCGCCCTCGCGTTCAACGCGCACGTGGAGCCCGAGCTGCCGCATCTCGTCGACGAGCCGGTCGATGTCGTCGATCTCGGGCGTCGGCGCGGTCCCCTGCTCGTGCCGGAGCGCGCCGAGGAGTTCGCGCACGTCGCCGAGCGCGCGCCGGGCGGTGGCCGAGATGGTGCTGAGTGCCTGGTCGGCGACGGCGGGGTCGGCCTTCAGGGCGTACCGGGCACCGTCGGACTGCGCGATGACGACCGCGAGCGAGTGCGCGACGATGTCGTGCATGTCGCGGGCGATCCGAACGCGCTCCTGCTCGACCGCGACGGCCCGGTCGGCCCGCGCCGCATCACGTTCGGCGAGCAGCTGGGCCTCGCGACTCATGCTCGCCGAGCGACGGGTCCGGACCACGAGTCCGGCGAGCCACGGCAACAGCAGCAGGAGCAGGACGACGGCGAAGAACGACAGGGTGACCTGCAGCGACTCCTGCAGCGGCGTCGACGCGGTCTCGTAGGTGAGTCGGTTCTGGTAGTCGTCGAAGCCCATGTAGGCGGCCGCGGCCACGGAGCCGACGATCGCCGACACGAGCCCGGCCAGCCGCACACGGCGGCTGCCGTACGCACTCGTCGTGTACATGACGCCGGCGATGAACGCGTTCGACACGTCCGGCACCTGCAGGGTGGCCATCTCGAAGACCGCGAACACCCACGCCACGGCCAGGGCGAGTCCGGGTGACAGACGCCGGAGTGCCAGGGCGGCGGTCATCCCGACCACCGTGATCACCGACAGCGGCCCGTCGAGCCCGCGCCCGCTGGCGACCAGCACGAGGCCGCCGAGCAGCACGGCGATCAGCAGGTCGGTGATGACCTGCGCGCGCAGCATGGGACGGAACACCCGTCCACGGTACGGCGGGCCGCTCTTCCCCGCGTCCCTCGGTCGGATGACCCGGGGTGCGAGCGGCGGACGGTCAGAAGCCGAGGCGTCCGAGCTGTTTCGGGTCACGCTGCCATTCCTTGGCCACCTTCACGCGGATGTTCAGGTAGACGTGCCGGCCGCCGAGCAGCGACTCGATCTCGACGCGGGCTCGCGAGCCGACGTCCTTCAGGCGCTCGCCCTTGTGTCCGATGACGATCGCCTTCTGGCTGTCGCGCTCGACGAACAGGTTCGCGAAGATGCGCAGCGGGCCGTCGGCGTCGTCGTCCGCGTCGGGCTCGACGATGTCCTCGATGACGACGGCGAGCGAGTGCGGCAGTTCGTCACGGACACCTTCGAGCGCGGCCTCGCGGATGAGTTCGCCGATGCGCTCCTCGTCGGTCTCCTCGGTCACCGCGCTCGAGTCGTACAGCTGCGGCGACTCGGGCAGCAGGCTCGTGACGACGCCCAGCAGGTCTTCGAGCTGCATGCCACGGGTGCCCGAGGTCGGAACCACGGCGTCCCAGTCGCGGAGCTTCGAGACGGCCAGCAGCTGCTCGCCGACGCGGTCCTTGGAGGCGCTGTCGATCTTGGTGACGATCGCGATCTTCTTCGCCCGCGGGTACTGGTCGAGCGTGTCGTTGATGAACCGGTCACCGGGACCGACGGGCTCGTTCGCCGGCACGCAGAACCCGATCACGTCGACGTCGCCGAGGGTGGACTGCACGAGGTCGTTCAGCCGTTCGCCGAGCAGGGTGCGCGGACGGTGCACGCCCGGCGTGTCGACGATGATCACCTGGCCGTCGGGCCGGTGCACGATCCCGCGGATGGCGCGCCGGGTGGTCTGCGGCTTCGAGGAGGTGATGGCGACCTTCTCGCCCACCAGGGCGTTGGTCAGCGTCGACTTGCCGACGTTCGGACGGCCGACGAACGAGACGAAGCCCGCGCGGTAGGGCTTGTCCGAGCCGGCCTGGGTGGTGTCGGGGTCGGTCATGCGTGCGTGGTTCCCGTCGTGGTGGGTTCGGCGTCGTCGAAGGCGTCCTCGACGTCGGCCAGGGCGTGGGTGCGCTCGGCGAGCACGGTGATGAGGTGGCGGCGCTTGCCCTCGACCCGGTCGGCGGTCAGGACGACCCCGGACACGGTGACGGTGTCGCCGGAGACGGCCAGGTGTCCGAGCTCCTTGGTGAGCAGGCCACCGGCGGTGTCGACGTCGTCGTCGTCGAGCTCGATGCCGAACAGGTCGCCGAGCTCGTCGATCGGCAGTCGGGCGGAGATCCGCCAGATGCCCGGTTCGACCTCGGTCCGGTCGACGACGGCGCGGTCGTACTCGTCGGAGATGTCCCCGACGAGCTCTTCGATGAGGTCCTCCATGGTCACGAGCCCGGCGACTCCGCCGTACTCGTCGACCACCAGCACCAGGTGGTTCTTGGCGACCTGCATGTGCCGCAGGGTGTCGTCGGCGTGCTTCGACTCCGGCACGAACTCTGCGGGCCGCAGCAGCCGGCTGACCCGCTCGCTGCGGGACGCCGGTCGTTCGTACAGCGACCGCGCGACGTCGCGCAGGTAGAGCACGCCCCGCACGTCGTCGCTGTCCTTGCCCGTCACCGGCATCCGGGACACCCCGGCTGCCAGGAACTGCTCCATGGCCGCGGCGAGCGTCTCGGCACCGTCGACGGTGAGCATGTCCGTGCGGGGCACCATGACCTCGCGCACCAGGGTGTCGCTGAACTCGAACACCGAGTGGATGAGCTCGCGGTCCTCGTCCTCGAGCACGTTGCTCTCGGTGGCCTCGTCGACGAGCGAGAGCAGCTGCTCCTCGCTCGACACGGTGGAGGCGCTCCGGCCGCGGCCGGGGGTGACCCGGTCGCCGATCCGGACGAGCAGCCCGGCCAGCGGACCGAGCACGATGCGGACCCCACGGACGATGCCGCCGGTCGCACCGATCAACCGCTCGGCGTGGGCGCGTCCGACGCTGCGCGGGCTCGACCCGACCAGCACGAACGACACCGCGGTCATGATCGCGGCCGAGAGCACGAGTGCGAGCCACCAGCTGTCGAAGGCGCGCACGAGGGCGATCGTCACGAGCACCGCGGCCGCGGTCTCGGCGAGGACGCGGAAGAAGTTCAGCGCGTTGACGTGCGCCCCGACGTCGTCCGCGATCGCCTCGATGGCGCGGCGGCGCTTGTTGCTCCTGGCGATCTCCTCGAGGTCGGCACGGGAGACCACCGAGAGCGCGGCGTCGCTCGCGGCGAGGAGTCCGCCGAGCACGACGAGCCCCAGCGCCACCGCGAGGAGTCCGGCGACGACGACCACCGGCTACCGCCCTCGGTGCTGGGCGGCGAAGGCGGTCAGGATCTCGCCCTGGATGCCGAACATCTCGGCCTTCTCGTCGGGCTCGGCGTGGTCGAAGCCGAGCAGGTGCAGGATGCCGTGGCAGGTGAGCAGCAGCATCTCGTCGGTGCTCGAGTGCCCGGCGGTCTTCGCCTGCTCCTCGGCCACCTGCGGGCAGAGCACGATGTCGCCCAGCAGCCCGGCCGGCGTGGGGTCGTCCTCGGTCCCGGGGCGCAGTTCGTCCATCGGGAAGCTCAGGACGTCCGTCGGTCCGGGCTCGTCCATCCACCGGACGTGCAGCTGCTCCATCGCACCCTCGTCGACCAGCACGATCGCGAGCTCGGCATCGGCGTGGACGTGCATCGCGTCCAGGGCGAACGCGGCGAGCCGCTGGATCGCGGCCTCGTCCACCTCGACGCCGGACTCGTTGTTGAGCTCGATGCTCACCGGGTGCCTCCTCGGGCGTCGTTCTGGGGGTACGGGGGTCGTGCGCGATCCTGCGGCGGGCGCCCACGGCGTTCGGCGCGGTTCGCTCCGTCGGGGTTGCCGACCGGGGCGGTGCCACGGCCACCGGGACGCTGCCCGGCCTGCTCGGCGAGGCGCTCCTCGTCGTAGACCGTGTACGCGTCGACGATCCGGCCGACGAGGGTGTGACGGACCACGTCCTCGCTGCCGAGACGGGCGAAGTGGATGTCCTCGACCTGGTCGAGGATGCGGGTCACGAGCCGGAGACCGGAGACGTTGCCCGGCAGGTCGACCTGGGTGATGTCGCCCGTGATGACCATCTTCGAGCCGAACCCGAGCCGGGTCAGGAACATCTTCATCTGCTCGGGCGTGGTGTTCTGCGCCTCGTCGAGCACCACGAAGGAGTCGTTGAGCGTCCGGCCGCGCATGTACGCCAGCGGGGCGACCTCGACGGTGCCGGCCGCCAGGAGCTTCGGGACCAGCTCCGGGTCCATCATCTCGTTGAGGGCGTCGTACAGCGGGCGCAGGTACGGGTCGATCTTGTCGGTCAGCGTGCCTGGCAGGAAGCCGAGCCGCTCGCCGGCCTCGACCGCGGGACGGGTGAGGATGATCCGGTTGACCTCGCGCCGCTGCAGCGCCTGCACCGCCTTGGCCATCGCCAGGTACGTCTTGCCGGTACCGGCCGGACCGATGCCGAACGTGATGGTGTGCTCGTCGATGGCGTCGACGTAGGCACGCTGCCCGTCGGTCTTCGGCCGCACGGACTTGCCGCGGCTCGACACGATCGGGGTGCCGAAGGTGTCGGACGGCTTGCGGTCGTCGTCGAGGATCCGTGCCGACATCGGGATGTCGGCCGGGCCGATCTCCTGCCCGCGCCGGACCATGCCGACGAGCTCGTCGACGAGCGCCTTCGCGCGGGCGACGTCGCGCTCGGGCCCGGTCAGCGTGACCTCGTTGCCACGGACGACGACCCGGACGCCCGGGTACTGGCGCTCGACCGTCTTGAGCAGACGGTCCTGGGGGCCGAGCAGCTGCACCATGGCGATGCCGTCGACCTGGAGCGAGACCGAGACGGGCTCGTCGTCGGCGGCGGTGGGCTGTACTGGTTCGTTAACCGGCAAGGGTGCCTTCCTGCAGTTCACCTGCGAGTATGTGCGCGTGCACGTGGAACACGGTCTGACCGGCGGCTTCGCCGGTGTTGAAGACGAGTCGGAACTGGCCGTCGGCGCGCTCGTCGGCGATGCGCTGCGCGGTGGCGACGACGTGGGCCAGCAGGTCGGGGTCGCCCGCTGCGAGTTCGCCGACGTTCGCGTACTGCTCGGTCTTGGGGACGACGAGCACGTGGACGGGAGCCTTCGGGGCGATGTCCTCGATCGCGATCACGCGGTCGTCCTCGGCGACGATGGTCGCCGGGATCTCGCGCGCGATGATCTTGGAGAAGACGCTGGGCGTGCTGCTGCTCATGGCTCCATCGTAGGACGCGCCCGACGGCGTGGTCCGGCTCACCAGCGGCCCAGTCGCGCCTGCAGGACAGCGAGTGCCGCCGGTCCGGCGGTGGACGTGCGGAGCACGCTGTCGCCGAGTCGGACCCGCACGGCGCCCGCGGCCTCGAGCCGGTCGAGCTCCGCGCCGTCGATGCCGCCTTCGGGGCCGACGACGAGTGCGATGTCCTCGGCGTCCGTCGGAGGCTCCCAGGTGGCGAGCCGCACGGTCGCGGTCGGGTCGAGCAGGACGAGGGCGGTCCCGTCCCCGAGCGCGGACACGAGCTGTCCGGTCGTCACCAGCGGCGCGACGACGGGCACGCGCGGACGGATCGCCTGCTTCGCGGCCTCGTGCGCGATCGCGGCCCACCGGGCACGGCCCTTCTCGACCTTCGCGCCGTCCCACCGGGAGACGCTGCGCGCGGCCGACCACGGCACCACCCGGTCGACGCCGATCTCGGTCGCCGCCTGCACGGCCATCTCGTCGCGACCGCCCTTGGCCAGGGCCTGCACGAGCGTCAGCGACGGGCGCGGTGCGTCCTGGTGCTCGACGGTCTCGACCGCGAGCTCCAGCGTGTCCTTGCCGAGTGCCGTCACCGGACCAGAGACCACAGTGCCCCGGCCGTCGGCGATCCGTAGGACCTCGCCGACCCGGACGCGCGCGACGGAGACCGCGTGCCGGCCCTCGGCGCCGTCGAGCGACACCGGGGCACCGGCGGTGACGCCGTCCAGCGAGTCGACGAGGTACAGCGACGCCATCAGTGGTTGAAGAACCGGTCGCGGAGCTTGCCGAACATGCCCTGCTGGAACCGAGCGAGCTGCGGGGCGGTGGTCTTGTGCGACTTCGCGAGCTGCTCGACCAGCTGCCGTTCCTTGTGGGACAACTTGGTCGGCGTGACGACCTGCACGCCGACGCGCAGGTCACCGCGGCCGTTCCCGCGCAGCTTCGTGATGCCGCGGTCCTTGATGACGAGGACGTCGGCACTCTGCACACCGGGACGGATCTCGAGCTCGACCGGACCGTCGAGGCCGTCGATCGTGGTGGTGGTGCCGAGGACGGCGTCGGTCATGCCGACCTCGAGCGTCGCCAGCAGGTCGTCGCCGTCACGGCTGAAGACGTCGTCGTGGCGCACACGGATCTCGAGGTACAGGTCGCCGGACGGGCCGCCGGCCGGGCCGACCTCACCCTGGCCGGGCATCTGCAGGCGCAGGCCGGAGTCGACGCCGGCGGGGACGTCCACCGGCACGGTGCGACGTGCGCGGACGCGGCCCTGACCCTGGCAGGTCGGGCAGGGGCTCGGGATGACGGTGCCGTACCCGCGGCAGGTGCCGCACGGGGCGCTCGTCACCACGTTGCCCAGGAGCGAACGGACCTGGCGCTGGATGTGCCCCGAGCCGCCGCAGATGTCGCACGTGCGCGGGCTGGTGCCCGGTGCGCAGCAGGAACCGTGGCAGGTCTCGCACAGCACCGCCGTGTCGACCTCGACGTCCTTGTGGGTGCCGAAGACGACCTCGTCGAGGTCGACCTCGATGCGGAGCAGGGCGTCCTGACCGCGCTCGGCACGGCTGCGCGGGCCCGAGCCACGGCCGCCGCCACCGCCGCCGCCGAAGAAGGCGTCGAAGATGTCGCTGAAGCCGCCGGCGCCACCGCCGAAGGGGCTGTCGGCCTGCGGCCCGGCGTCGTACCGGCGTCGCTGCTCGGGGTCGCTCAGCACGTCGTACGCGTGCGTCACGTCCTTGAAGCGCTCGGCGGCGTCGGGTGCCGGGTTCACGTCCGGGTGGAGCTCACGCGCCAGGCGGCGGTAGGCCTTCTTGATGTCGGCATCGGAGGCGTCTCGCTGGACGCCGAGGACGTCGTAGTGGTCTGCCACGTATCCCTCAGTCGGTTGGGTTCGGTCGGTTGGTCAGTGTTCGCCCAGGAGCTTGGACAGGTAGCGGGCGACGGCGCGGACGGCCGCCATGTTCGTGCCGTAGTCCATGCGGGTCGGTCCGAGGACGCCCAGGCGGGCCACCTCGCCACCGGCCAGGTAGCCGCCGGCGACGATGCTCGTGGCGTCGAGCCCGTACTCGGCGTTCTCGACGCCGATGCTGGCCGCCACCGCGATGTCGTCCACCTGCATCTCCCCGAACAACCGGAGCAGGGTGACTTGTTCCTCGATCGCTTCGAGCACCGGGAAGAGGCCGCCGGAGAAGTCCTGCTCGCTCTTCGCCAGGTTCGCCGCACCGGCCATCAGCAGGCGGTCCTGCCGGTTCGCCGCGACCTGCTCGATGAGCGTGGCGACGACGACCCCGCCGAGCGTCTGGGCGTCGGGGCGGAGCTGCTGCGGAACGGCTCGGAGCGCGGTCGGGACGTCCTGCAGCAGGAGTCCCACCGTCGCGCCGTTCACCACGGTGCGGAGTTCGCCCAGCGAGTCCTCGTCGAGCGGGACGTCGGTCTCGACGACGCGCTGTTCGACGCGGGCGGTGTCGGTGATGAGCACCACCATCAACCGGGCGTCACCGAGCCGGACGAGCTCGACGTGCTGCACCCGGGCGCGCACCATCGAGGGGTACTGCACCAGGGCGACCTGGTTGGTGAGCTGGCTGAGCAGCCGGACGGTGCGCCCGAGGACCTCGTCGAGGTCGTTCGGAGCGCCGAGGAAGGTCTCGATGGCGTGCCGCTGCGCGCTGGAGAGTGGACGGGCACCCGCCAGGTGGTCCACGAAGACGCGGTACCCCTTGTCGGTCGGCACCCGGCCGGACGAGGTGTGCGGGGCGGCGATCAGCTGCTCGTCCTCGAGCAGGGCCATGTCGTTGCGGATCGTCGCGGCGCTGACCCCGAAGGCGTGCCGCTCGACGATGGTCTTCGACCCGACGGGTTCACGCGACGCCACGTAGTCGCGCACGATGGCCTTGAGGACCTCGAGGCTGCGTTCACTGACCACGAGCGCCTCCTTTCCCGATCGACCTGGCACTCGGACGTGTCGACTGCTGATCCTACGCCCGACCGCTGACGGCCCGGGACTTCCGGGCGGTCGGCCGATACGCTTCCGCCATGACCTACGGACAGCAGCCCGACGGCCCCGGACCCGAGCAGCCCGGTGGCCAGTACGGCCACGGCCCCGGTGGGCCCCAGCAGCCCGGCGGGCCCCAGTACCCCGGCGGGCCGCAGTACCCCGCCGGCTACACGCCGCCCCGGCCGATGAGCCCGGAGGACCAGCGGCTGTGGGCCACGCTGACCCACATCGGCGGCATCTTCTTCAACTTCATCGCACCGTTGGTTGCCTACCTGGTCCTCCGCGACCGCGGCGGCTTCGTCCGCGAGCACACCCGCGTCGCCCTGAACTTCCACATCACGATGGCGATCGCGTACTTCGTCGGTTCGCTCACCTCGGTGTTCGGCGTCGGGTTCCTGATCATCCTCGCCGCTGCGATCGTTTCGCTGATCTTCAGCATCATGGCGGCGGTCGCCGCGAACCAGGGCCAGTTCTACCGCTACCCGCTCTCGATCGAGTTCATCAAGCAGTAGCGGCAGCGGCACGCAGTGCGCACCAAGCAGTGCGCACGCCCCTCAGTCGAGCAGCTCCCGCACCACCGCGTCGGCCAGCAGGCGACCCTGCAGGGTCAGGTCGATCCGTCCCCGCACCGCGGCCGACCCGTCCACGAGTCCGCGTGCGATGAGGCCGGCGACCCGGCCACGGGCCTCCTGGCGGATCTCGCTCGTCGCGAGCTCCCCGCGGACCCGCGCCGCCAGCAGCAGTCGCTCGACGTACCGCGTCTCGTCGTCGATGGTCTCGCGGCCGGCGGCCGGCGACTCCCCCGACAGCACCCGGTTCGCGTACGCGGCCGGGTGCTTGACGTTCCACCAGCGCGTGCCGGCGACGGCGGAGTGCGCGCCGGGGCCGACGCCCCACCAGTCGTGGCCCTTCCAGTAGGACAGGTTGTGACGACTCGCGTGCGCGTCGCCGCGCGCCCAGTTCGACACCTCGTACCAGGAGTAGCCGGCGTCGCTGAGCACCTGGTCGGCGAGCTCGTACATGTCGGCGGCCAGGTCGTCGTCGGGGGCGGGGAGCTCACCGCGAGCGACCATGCGGCCCATCGCGGTGCCGTCCTCGACGATGAGCGAGTACGCCGACACGTGGTCGGGCTCGCAGGCGATCGCGGCGTCGAGCGAGGTCCGCCAGTCGGTGAGGGACTCCCCCGGCGTCGAGTAGATGAGGTCGAGCGAGACGTCGAGTCCCTGCTGCTTCGCGAGGTCGACGACGACGGGGACCCGGAGCGGGTCGTGCGTGCGGTCGAGCGTGGCGAGCACGTGCGGCACGGCGGACTGCATGCCGTAGCTGATCCGGTTGAAGCCGCCGGCCCGCAGGGTCTCGAGCGACGCCGCGTCGACGGAGTCGGGGTTCGCCTCGGTGGTGACCTCTGCCCCGGGCAGGATGCCCCAGGTGTCGTCGATCGCACGGAGGATCATCGCCAGGTCGGACGCCGGCAGCATGGTCGGGGTGCCGCCGCCGAAGAAGACGGTCGACACCGGCCGCCGCGGCACACCGGAACGATCGAGGACGGTCGCGGCCCACTCGATCTCGCGCACGGCGTGCCCGGCGTAGTCGTCGCGACGGACGCCGCGGAGCTCCGACGCCGTGTAGGTGTTGAAGTCGCAGTAGCCGCAGCGCACGCGGCAGAACGGCACGTGCACGTACACGCCGAAGGGGACGTCACCGGCGGCGGGAGCAGCCCCCGGCCCGGCAGCGGAGCCCGCTGCCGCCCACGGGGTGATCAGGCCGTCTGCTGGTGCTGGATCGGCGATCGGGAGAGCACTCGGCATGGAGTCCATTGTCCGTCATGATGGGAGTCATGGAGCACCATCCCGTCCCCACCACGGTCCTCTGGGACATCGACGGCACCCTCGTGATGAACGCGTCGTCCCCGGGCAACCTCTACCACCTCGCCCTCGAGCGGGCGGTGGGCCGCGACCTCACCCTGCGGGTCGGGCACCAGCACGGTCGGACCGACGCCGGGCTCATCGCCGAGCACGTGCGCGCCCACGCGTTCGAGGACACCCTGATCCCCTCGGTCAGTCGGCACCTGCACGACCTCACCGCCGAACGGCACGCGTCCGGCGACCACCGCAGCCCGGTCCCCGGTGCGAAGGCGCTCCTGGCCCGGTTCGCCGAACTCGGCTGGCGCAACGGCCTGCTCACCGGCAACTCCGAGTACCGCGCCCGGGTGAAGCTCACCGGCGCCGGGTTCGACGCCGACGTCTTCGACTGGGAGCACTCGTACTTCGGCGACACCGAGGTCGAGCGGGCCGGGGTCACCCTGCGCGCCGCCGCCGAACTCGTCGGCACCCGGGCGGTCATCGTCGGCGACACCCCGCGCGACGGTGAGGCCGCGGACGCCGCGGGCATCCCCTTCCTGGCCGTGGCGACGGGTGTCTACGACGTCGATGCGCTGCGGCACACGAACGCCGTGACCGTCGCACGCGACTGCCAGCAGGACGCCGCCCTCATCGAGGACGCGATCGCCGCGCTCCCACCGCTCCGCTGAGGAGCGGGAGCGATCGACCGCCAGCGACCGCCAGCGACCGCCAGCGACCGCCAGCGACCGCGACGCCTAGTCGCCCCGCAACGCCGCCAGGTACTTCTCCGCCATGACCTTCTGCTGCCGCCGCACGAACGGCGCGACGAAGCGCCACTTCCGGCTCGCCGGCTGCGAGAACTGCCGGACCTGCAGCCACACCGAGCCGTCCGGGGTGCGCTCGACGACGAACGACTCCTCGCCGGAGAGCGGGTGCCCCTCGAGCGTGCCGTAGGCGAACCCCTTGCGGTCGTGCTCGTCGATGATCGACACGACGCGCACCGGTGCCAGCACGGTCTGCCCGAACGCGTGGATCGTCAGCGTCGCGCTGGTGCCCGCCGTCAGCAGCGGGGTGCCGTCGGGGGCGAACTTCTCGACCCGGGGCGTCCCGATGGACGCCGGCGCGATCGGCACACCGTCGTCGTCGAAGGTCACCGGGTTGTACCGGACCTCGTCGTCGTCGGGCTGCTCCTCGACGCGCACGCGGACTCCGCTGCGTTCCTGGATCTGCCACGTCAGCGCCTGCACGACGGCGGTCTCGAACCGCTGGTCGCCGTGTCCGATCCGGGCGCGCGACTCGGCCGGCGTGAAGCCGTCCGGCGGGTAGGTCATGAGGTCCGACGCCTGGGTCGCCCCCACCGCGCCGTACGTCAGGGCGGTCCGGTAGCTCCCGCGGATGCTCATGCCGCCATGGTACTTCGGCGGACCGCCCCGGATCGAACCGATCCGCGCTCACGTCCGGCGGGTCGGCCCGGCACCCGTGCACCCCGAACTGGAGGCCCGACAACCGTCCGCCCCGCGGCTATCGTCAGCAGGTGCCCCGCCCCTGTCTCTTATA
>NZ_QKTH01000027.1:0-33680 GCF_003234485.1 Curtobacterium sp. MCLR17_034 | reverse complement strand
CAAAAGGAATTGCTTCATGACCCGGTCAGCAAGCCGACCAGGCACGAGGTCAATCAATAAATTGGCATTGACAATGTGCACGCTGTTGAGTTCTCAAGGACCAGACGCACTCCCCGCTCGACCCCGAAAGGTTCCGCCAGAAAGGCATTCGTCTTGTTCCACCTTCAGACACGTCGAATCACTTCGACTTCTTCAGGGGAATGTTGCCTGAGCGGGACCCCGTCCGGACTGCGCATCCAGGGCTTGCACCCTGTGACCGTCTCGGCCGTTCCGTTCTCCGCCTCAGCGGCAACGAGTGATTACTTTACACACGCCCCGGGGGCCCTGCCAACCGTCGCCCCTCCCGGGCGTGTCGCAGTCGGGTGAACGGCACGTGTCCCCCGGGTTTCCGGCGATCGACGGGGTGAGCGCGACCCCGGGAACGACGGAAGGCACGGTGCGAACCCGCACCGTGCCTCCCGAACGAACGAACGAACGAACGAACGAACCGGGCCGACCTACTCGGCCGCGGCCAACTGGCCGCACGCCCCGTCGATCTCCTTGCCGCGGGTGTCGCGCAGGGTCGTCGGGATGCCGGCGGCGTTGAGTCGGCGGACGAACTCGTCCTGCACGTGCACCTCGGACGAGGTCCACACCGAGCCCGGCGTCGGGTTGAGCGGGATCGGGTTGACGTGCACCCACCCCTTGCCGCGCTTGTTGAGCTTCTCGGCGAGCAGGTCCGCTCGCCAGGCGTGGTCGTTCATGTCCTTGATGAGCGCGTACTCGATCGAGACACGACGGCCCGTCTTGACGTAGTAGTTGTGCGCGGCGTCGATCGCCTCGTCGGCCTTCCAGCGCGAGTTCACCGGGATGAGCTCGTCGCGGAGCTCGTCGTCGGGAGCGTGCAGGGACAACGCGAAGGTGAGCGGGATCCCTTCGTCCGCGAGCTTGATCATCGCCGGCACGAGTCCGACGGTCGACACCGTGATGCCGCGGGCACTCATGCCGAGACCGTTCGGCTGCGGCGCGACCATCAACCGCACGGCGTCCATCACCCGCTTGTAGTTCGCGAGCGGCTCCCCCATGCCCATGAACACGATGTTCGTCACGCGCTCGGCGTCGACGCGGTCGTTGCCGCCCTTGCGGGGATCACCCCCGAGCTCACCAGCGGCGATCGCGGCGTTGGCCCGGACGATCTGCTCGATGATCTCGGCGGTGGACATGTTGCGGGTCAGCCCCGCCTGGCCGGTGGCGCAGAACGGGCAGTTCATGCCACACCCGGCCTGGGACGAGACGCACAGGGTGATGCGGCCCGGGTAGCGCATGAGGACCGACTCGACCAGGGCGCCGTCGTGCAGCTTCCAGAGGAACTTGATCGTGTCGCCGTTGTCCGTCGCCAGCCGCCGGGTCTCGGTGAGGAGCGGCGGCAGCATCCCGGCGACGAGCTGCTCCCGCTGGGCGGCGGGCAGGTCGGTCATCTTGGCCGGGTCGGACGTGTAGTGCTGGAAGTAGTGGGTCGCGAGCTGCTTGGCGCGGAACCCGGGCAAACCCAGTTCCTTCACGCGAGCCTCGCGTTCCTCGGCCGTCAGGTCGGCCAGGTGCACGGGCGGCTTGCCACGCTTCGGGGACGCGAACTGCAGCAGCGGGCGACCGTCGGTGTCGGTGGCCTGCTTCCAGCCCTCGGTGCGCGGGCGCACCTGCGGACGAGCAGACTGCTGCTGTTCGAACGGGGTGCGGGTGTCGGAAGCCATCACTCCAGGATACGGGAGGCCCGTGATCGGTGGGGACGCCCCGTCCGGGTGGTCCTGGTGGTCACCACCACGGCCCCACCACGGCTGGTCGGGTCAGCTGCCGGCGGGCAGGACGCGCGCGAAGTGGTGCGCCGCCGAGTACATCGGGACGATGTCGACGACCTCGCCCGGGTGCGGTGCCTGCAGGACGAGTCCCTGGCCGAGGTACAGGCCGACGTGGTCCTCGTCGTCGTACACGACGAGGTCGCCCGGCAGCGCCTCGGACTCGGGGATCGTGGTGGCGACGGCGTCCTGCGTCGGCACGTAGTGCACGAGCTGGATCCCCACCGCCTGGTACGCGACCATCGTGAGCCCGGAGCAGTCGATGCCCGCGTGGCTCGCGCCGCCCTCGACGTACGGGTCCCCCATGTACTGCAGGGCGGTCTGCACGATCGTGGCCCGGTCGCCGCCGGCCGAGAGTGCGGCGGACAACGCGGACTGTGCCTGCGCGGTCGTCACCCCGAAGCGGAGGTCGAGCGTCGGGTACGACACGATCGTCGTCGTGGTGGTCATGCCGTCGGTGGAGACCACGGGGACCTGGACGTCGTGCGCCACCGTGAAGGTCTGGGCGGCCTGCGCCGTGGTCGTGCCCGAGCGGGTGTCCGCGGGCAGGGTGTCGGCGTTCGCGGGCAGGGCGAGCGTCAGGCTCGAGGTCACTGCGATCGCGGGGGCGAGCAGGATCGCGGCACGCTTCGCGTTCGCGGAACGACGGATGTGCCGCGGGTCGACGGCGCGCTCGGCACGCAGGGTGGCGGTCCGGCTCAGCACCGCACTGCCGGCCGACGACGCGACGGGGGCGGGACGCGGTTGCATGCGCACGGTCCGGGCCGGCTTCGGGTGCTCGACGAAGGTGGAGCGGGCGGCCGCGGGGCCGAGGGCCGAGCGGCGACCACGGGGACGGGACTGCTGCGTGTCCGGCGTCAGCGGCGCGGGGTCGACCGCGGGGTGCGTGTGCGTTCGCGCGGGCTGACGGTCGTCGGCTGCTGCAGGCAGGGTATGGCGTCCCATGGGTCCTTCCGGGTCGGGACCACTCGGCGGTCCGGAAAGTAACGTATTGGTCACGACGGTGCTCGCGGCTGGGCAGCGCCGGAGTGTTCCTGCGGCTGGTCACAGGAACGAGCACCGCTCGCAGGCCACTCCGACGGCACGCACCGGCGTTCCGGAGCCGGCCCGCGGCGGTGGACCCGGGCTCAGACCGGCGTGACCCGCATGACGGCGGCGATCCGGGCCTCCCGGTCGGCGGCCAGGCGGTCGAGGCGAGCCGACAGCGCGACGACCGATGCGTCCACCGGGCTGTCCCCCGAGATGTCCCCCGGGATCGGGACACCGGCGCGCACCGCGAGTGGCAGGACGCCCGCCCAGACGGAGTGGTCCTCGCCGTCGGCCGGGTCCTCGCCGACACCGTGGGCGCGGACCTTGACGCTCGCGCGGTCGAGGGGCAGCTGGAGGACCTGGGTGGCGCGGACCTCCTTCGCGGTCATCTCGCGCACCTCGGCTCGGCGGCCCGGCATGAGGTGGTCGGCCACCTGCCAGAGGGCTTCGGCGCGGAGGTCGGTCGGCACCACGGTCGCGCGCCCGGCGATCATCGCGCTGCGGTAGTTCGCCGAGCTGTCGTTGGTCGAGCGTGCGAAGACGAGGCCGTCCAGGTGGGTGACGGTGGCGGCGACCGGGACGCCCTCGGCGCCGGCGTCGAGGAACAGACCGCCACCGGTCGAGCCGTGCAGCAGCAGGACGGGACCGTCGCCGAGGTCCCCGACGGCGCAGAGGAACGGCAGGACGACGGGGTGGCCGCCGCGGACGATGCCGACGTGGGCGAGGTGGGCCTCGGCGAGGATCGCGCGCAGGACGGCGGGGTCGTCGGACTGGCGGTCGCGCAGGCGGCGGACGCGGAGCGAGGGGTCGTCGGCGGTCGGTTCTGGTTCGGGGCTCGAGGTGGGCATGTCGTCACGCTAGGGTCACCAGTGGTCCGGCGCCTGGACCAGATCGGGGCGATCACGGTGGACCAGTCGAGCAAGGTGTCCGGTGTGGTGGCACGGGTACGTGGGATGGTGCACGACGGCACCCTGCGCGAGGGCGATCCGTTGCCGTCGACGCGGGCGCTGGCGGCGGAGCTCGGGGTGGCCCGGGGCACGGTCGTCGCGGCGTACGAGCAGCTCGACGGCGAGGGGTACCTGCGGACGCGGCACGGTGCCCTCGCCCGGGTCGCGGCGAGTGTGACGGTGGACGCGGGCATGACGCCGGATTCGGCTCCGGTCGGCGCCCGCTCCCCCGATCCGGACGGTCCGGACCCGACGTCCTCGCTCATCGACTGCCGTCCGGGCATCCCCGCCGTCACCGCCATCCCGCAGCGGGACTGGCGGGCAGCCTGGCACGCAGCGGCGTCGGCACCGCTCCGGAACGCGATCGCGGACCCGCTCGGCTCCCCCGACCTGCGCGCACAGGTCGTCGCCCAGCTCGGCCTGACCCGCGGGTTCACGACGTCGGTCGACCGGGTGCTCGTGACCGCGGGGACCTCGGAGGCGCTGTCGCTCGTCACCGAGGCGCTGCGGGGGCTGCTGGGTCGCGCTCCCGTCGTCGCCGTCGAGGACCCCGGCTACCGCACCGGACACCGTGCGGTCACGAGTGCGGGCGGGTCCCTGGTGGGCGTCCCGGTCGGCGAGGACGGCCTCGACCTCGACGCACTCGAGGCCGCCGGACCGGTCGACGCCGTCCTGGTCAGCCCGACCCACCAGTACCCGCTCGGATCGGTGATGCCCGTCGCCCGGCGCCGGCGGCTCCTCGCCTGGGCCGCCACCACCGGCACCGTGGTGGTGGAGGACGACTACGACTCCGAGTTCCGGCACCGCGGCGCGCCCGTGCCCGCGCTGGCCGCACTCGACGCCGAGGGCGTGGTGCTGCACGTCGGCGGCTTCTCGAAGACCCTCGACCCCCGGCTGCGCTGCGCGTACGTCGTGCTGCCGATGGTCGCAGCGACCGGTTCCCCGGTGACGGAGGCGGTGCTCGCCGCTCGTCGGGCTCGGGGCGCGGTCGTCGCCGAACCGGTGCAGGCCGCGCTCGTGCACCTGCTGCGGACGGGTGCGCTGCGGCGACACCTGGGTCGGGTCCGGCGGGACTACACGCACCGCCGGGCCCGGATTGCGGCTCGGCTCGGCGGCGTCGCCGGCCTGGAGGCTCGTGCTCTGAACGGCGGGCTGCACGCGGTGGTCACGTGGTCGGGTCCGACCACCGGGGCGGAGATCACGCGTCGGCTGGCGGACGCCGGGGTGCTCGTGGCGTCGCTCGAGGAGTACGGGCTCGCTCCCGGCAGCACGCCGCCGGGCATCGTGTTCGGCTACGGCGCCGTGACACTGCCGGAGCTCGACCGGGCGCTCGACGCCCTGGTGACGGCGGTCACGGGACCCTGATCAGGGTCGTCAGCCGCCGTACTGGGCGGTGCCCACGACGTTCGACCCGGCACCCCGGCACGCGGTGATCAGGGTCCGCCCGACGAGTTCCCACTCGGGAGTCATCTCGAGCGCCGGCCCGGACTTCGGTGCGGGGTGCGCGTCGAGGTACTCGTGCGCGTAGTCGATCGCGTCGTCGAGCTCCTCGTCGCTGCTCGACAGGTGCTCGTAGCCGAAGCGTTCCGCCGCGATCAGTGCCTGGTACTGCGCCTCGGAGAGATCGCCCTGGCTCCGCCCGACCGTCGCGTTCAGCGAGATGGTCGTCAGCGCACTGATCTGGCCGCAGATCGCCGCAGCACTCCGGTCCTCCTCCATCGGGTCCGTCGCGCCGCCCGCGGGCTGGGCGTCCGAGGTCTCCGAGGTCGCCTTCGGAGTCGACGTCGGCCGCGCCGCTGCGTCGGCGCCGGCCGAGCAACCGGCGAGCGAGCCGGACACGAGGACCGCGCTCACGACGACGAGGGGCAGTGCGGACCGGAAGGAGACCATGGACGACATCGTGGCAGCGCCGTGGTGCCGTTCGCGTCGTCGTGTCCCGATCGAGACCTCGCCGAGACCGGATCGTGAGCTTGCGTCAGCGGGAGTCGGCGGTACCGTTCTTCCGGGCGTTCACGAGGTCGGCGAGCGAGGGTTCTCCGGCGTCGCCGGGCAGTGCGTGTCCGCGACGGGCGGCCTTGCGGACCTGTCGGTAGGTGGTGACGTGCAGGGGGTCCACGCCGTCGGCGGACTCGTAGTTCGACGGGGCGGTGGTGGTGGGTGATTCGGTCATCGCGACGGACGGTACGCGTGCCGGGAGCCGCGGAACCACGTGCTGCGTTCCGCGGCCAAACGGCGGGCGCGAGAAGGACTGACGGGGCCGCGCCGGGCCTCCAGGGCGGTGTGGCGGGTTCGGCGGCGGGCGGGACCTGTCCGCGGAAGCGACAGACCTCGTCATCGCTGCGGCGACGGTCCCGTCAGGGCGACAGTGTGCCTCGAACGTTCGGTGGAACGCTGTCGCTTTCGCAGGACAGGCAGGGCGTGAGTCGGGTCAGAGGCTCGTCATGCCGCCGTCGACGCGGAACTCCGCTCCGGTGGCGTAGGACGACTCCGGGCTGGCCAGGTAGACCATGATGCCGGTGACGTCGTCGGGGGTGCCCGGGCGACCGAGCGGGGTGCGGGCGACGATCGCGGCTCGGGCCTCGGGGTCACCGGAGATCGCCGACACGAGGCCGGTCTCGGTGTAGCCCGGCACCACCGTGTTCACCCGGATGCCGTCCCGCGCGTAGGCCATCGCGGTCGCCCGGACGAGTGCGTGGATGCCGCCCTTCGTCGAGGAGTACGCCGCGAAGTCGGCGCCCTCACCGTTCAGGCCGGTCGGCGACCCCGTGGCGATGACCGACCCGCCGGTGCCGCCCGCGAGCATCGCCCGGACGGCGTGCTTGATCGTCAGGAACGTGCCGGTGAGGTTGACCGCGACCGTGCGGTCCCAGGTCTCGAGCGACAGGTCGGCGACCTTCGCGTCGTGGCCGAACAGCTGCACACCGGCGTTCGCGACCACCACGTCGGGGCTCGCACCACGGTCGGCCAGTCCGGCGAACCCCGCGGCCACGCTCGCCTCGTCGGCGATGTCCATCGTCAGTCCGACCGCGGTCGGACCGGCTGCGGCGGCGGCACCGGCTGCCGCATCGGCGTCGCGGTCGGCGTAGACGACGGTGGCTCCCTCGGCCACGAACCGGTCGGCGATCGCGCGGCCGATGCCGGACCCCGCTCCCGTGACGAGTGCGGTCCGGCCGTCGAGTCGTGCGGTCATGTGGGACTCCGTCCTCGGAGCAGCGCTGCTCCGTCACACCCATCATTGCCCAACCGGTTGACCGGTGCTAGGCATGCACCATGACCGCGACGTCGAACGACGAGATCGTGTCCGTCGGACCCTGGCGTCTGGCCCTGCGCGGAGCCGAACTCGCCGACGTCACGTTCCGGGGCGTGCTCGTCCTGCGTGCCGTCCGGTTCGTCGTCCGCGACCACGACTGGCGCACCGCCGACGACACGGTGCTGAGACGGACGGTGGACGGCGACGAGGGCCGCATCCGCATCGAGACCAGTGCACGGTACGACGGCGTCGAGGTCGTCCGCACCGTCCTCGAGGTCACGCTCGACGACGACACCCTGCGGGTCGCCGCGGTCGGGACGGTCGCACGGGCCTTCCGCCGCAACCGCATCGGACTCGTCGTCCTGCACCCGCCGACCCTGGCCGGGCAGCCGCTCACGGTGCGGCATCCGTCCGGTGACACCACCGCGACGGCGTTCCCGTTCTGGATCGCGCCGCACCAGCCGGCCGTCGCCGTCGCCGGGCTCGACTGGTCGGTGGGCGCGACCGCGCTGTCGCTCGACCTGACCGGTGACGTGTTCGAAACCGAGGACCAGCGGAACTGGACCGACGCCTCGTTCAAGACGTACTCGACGCCGCTCGCCGAGCCGTTCCCGGTCGCGATCACGCCGGGGACGACGGTGCGGCAGGGGCTCGCCCTGCGTGCGACGGCGGTCGGTCCAGCAGGTGGTCCGGGCACCCGGTCGGGAGGCGCGGCCTCCCCCGCCCCGGACCTCGCTGCGATCGACGGGCCGGGTCCCGGTGCCGTGGTCACGCCGCCGCCGACGCTCCAGCTGCTCGCGGGTTCGGCACCGGTCGCTGCGCGCCCGGACGACGCCGACCTGCTCCGCGGGTTCCCGATCCTGGTCGAACCGGTCCTCGGTGCCCCGAACGTCGAGGCGGTGCTCGCCTCGGCCCGGCGGGACGCGGGCGGCGCTCCCCTGGACGTCCGGTTCGTCACAGACGACCCGGTGCTGCTGCGCGCGGCGATCGACGCGGTGCTCGCGGGCGGGACGGTGGCTCGCGTCGGGGCGTTCGACCCGGTGTCGCACGTGACGACGTCGGCGCTGCAGCGGGCACTGCGCGAAGCGGTGGCAGCGGTCGGCGCGCTGGAGGTCGTCGCCGGTACCCGGGCCCACTTCACCGAGCTGAACCGGTCGATCGCGGTGTTCTCGGGCTGGGACGGCCCCCTGACCTGCAGCGTGACGCCGCAGATGCACGACCGGTCGCCCGAACAGGTGACCGAGTCGATCCGGATGCAGCGCTGGGTGGTGACCAGCGCCTCCAGGCTGGCCGCCGGCAGGGCGCTGCACGTCGGACCGGTGACGCTGCGGCCACGGTTCAACGCGGTGGCGACGGCGCCGACCCGGGTCGTGACGGACGCGACCGTCGAGCACGGGTACGGGCCGGAGACCGTTCCGGACGCGACCGACCCGGCGCAGCACACGCCGGCCGCCGAGCGGTGGTTCGCCGACGCGGTGCGGGCGCTGACGGTGCCGGGCGTGGCCTCGATCACGCTGACGGAGGCGTGGGGGCCGCGCGGGTTCGTGGCCGCCGACGGCACGGGGAACGCCCCGCCGGAAGGGGGTCGGCGGGGCGTTCCGGTCCGGGCGCGCTGACGGGTCGGCGCGGTGGTCGGTGGCGGTCCGGATCAGCGCCGGACGGCGTCGATCTTGAGCATCTTCGCGATGACCGAGTCGAGCTCGCTGTCGTCGAAGACCTGCTTCCAGTCCTCCTTGATGAGCTTCTCGCGGCCGTAGCCCATCGCGATGTGGCAGGCGTCGGAGAACGGGTTCGAGCCGCGCAGGCCGTTGGTCAGCGCGATCCACGTGTGGCCGTAGAGCATGGCGCGGGCGGCCTCGCGGGGCACGCCGACACCGGTGACGGTCTCCTCGAGGGCGTCGTTGAGGAAGTCGCCGATCATGCAGGCGATGGTCTCGACCAGGGTCGGCTCGAGCACGGCCAGCTGCTTCACCGTGACCCAGTGCACCTGGATGACCGGGGCGTACATCGTGGTGATGACGGCCTCGGCGACGGCCTTGGCGCGGTCGCCCTCGTCGCCGAGCGACTCCGAGGCGTCGAAGGCCGCGATGACCTCCTGCGGAGCGGCGATGCCACCGAAGGTGTCGTCCCACTCGGCCTTGGTGGTGCGCTCGAGGAACACCGACGGGTGGCACGGGTGCGCCACGGCGTAGTGGATGTCCTCGCGCTTGGCGAGGAGACCGGCGTAGGCGGCGGCCGGGTCGAGCGTCAGGATCGACGCGCCGGGCTTCATGACGGGGACGAGCTGCTCCGAGATGGTGCCGAGCAGGACGTCCGGGACGGCGAGGATGACGACGTCGGCGGCCTTCGCCGCGTCGAGGCTGTCGGTGATCTCGCGGCCGAGGGCCTGGATGCGCTCCTGGCCGGCGGGCGAGGCCTCGCTGTACAGGGTGGTGTACTCGCTCTTCGCGAAGTTGTTCGAGACGCGGGTGCCCATCTTGCCGCCGGCACCGATCACGGCGACGGTGACGTCGGCCGTGCCGGATCCGGCAGCGACGGTGTGGGTGGTGGTGACGGTGTCGGTCATGATTCCTTGCTCCTGATGTACTCGATGGTGTGTTCGGTCCACGCCGCTTCGATGCGGGTGGTGGTCTGTGCGGGGGTCTCCCCCGGCAGGGGTTCGGCGCCGGCGTGCTCGTGCTGCCACGGCAGCCAGAACTCGATGACGCGGTTGATCCCCCGGGCGTCGGGCTCGACCGCGGCACGGACGGCGTCGTGGTCGAGGACCCCGGTGCCGATCGGGACGCCGGTGTACTGGAACCCGACCCAGCCCGGTGAGCGGGTGAAGGCGGAGTCCTTGACGTGCCAGTTGACGACGTGCGGGGCGGTCATCGCCACGACGTCGGCCGGGTGTTCGAGCCGGGCGACGGTGTTCGCGGGGTCGAGGCAGATGCCGAGGTGGTCGGAGCCGATCGCCTGGACGACGGCGACGAGGTCGGCGGTGGCGACGACCTCGTAGGTCTCCAGCGCGAGGGTCACGCCCGCGCGCTCGTAGGCGGGGAGCGCCTGCCGCAGGCGTCGTTCGGTCTCGGCCGCGTCGGGCTGGTCGTCGCCGCTCGTCCACATGCTCCGCACGAGGGTCGCGCCGAGCTGCTGTGCGACGTGCAGGTACCGGGCGAGGTGCTCCGGCCGGGTGCCGCGGGTGCCGACCTCGAGCGTGAGACCGAGGTCGGCGGCCAGGGACCGGATCGAGGCCAGGCGCTCGTCGGTCGCGGTGTCGAGCGGCAGGTGGTCGCAGATCTGGAACAGGTCGACGCCGTCGTGGGTCGCGGCGTCGCGCAGGGCGTCGTCGAGGGACATCGGCGACGGGACGCGGTCGGACATGCGCCAGAAGTAGGCGTAGGTGGAGAGGCCGAGCAGGGAGGTCACGCCGGTGCTCCGTCCTGCGTCGCGTCCAGCGCCTCGGCTTCGTCGAGGATCGTGCGGATCGCCTCCGGGTCGTGGGCGAAGCGGCCGAGGAACAGCCCGCCGATGCGTCCGGCACCGCGGGTCAGCAGGCCCGGGCCGGCACTGCCGCCGTAGATCGCGGCAGAGCCGGCGAGCTCCGGCCGGGTCGCCAGGTGCTGCTCGATGCCGGCCAGGACCGCGACGATGTGCTCGTCGGGCGCGGGCTGCGGGGCACTGATCGCCCACACCGGCTCGTACGCGGCGATGAGCGGTCCGGCCAAGCCGTCGGCGGTCGCAGTGGCGGTGAAGCGGTCGAGCTGCGCGGTGACCTCGGCGATTGCTGCCGCGGGGTCGCCGTCGGCGGCGCGCTCGGTCTCGCCGATGCAGACGAGGGGCCGCAGGTGGTTGCGGTACGCCGCGTGTACCTTCCCGGCGATCTCGTCGTCCGTCTCGTGGAACAGTTCGCGTCGCTCGGCGTGTGCGATCTCGACGAGGTCGACCCCGATCTCACGGAGTTCGGCGCCGGAGACCTCGCCGGTGAAGGCGCCGCTGTCCGCCCACGCCAGGTCCTGGGCGCCGAGCGTCACGGGGGCGTCCCCGATCACCGCACGGACCGGGACGAGCGACGGGAACGTCGGCACCACGAAGAGCTCGACCGCGCCGGACCGAACCGCCGGGTGGCTCCGGGCGATGTCGGCCACGGCGGCCGCCCACGCGAGCGCCCGGGCGTGCGAGAAGTACATCTTGAGCGACACCCCGATCGTCACCGGGGCGGCCGCCGTGGTCGCGGGCATCAGGCGTCGGTCCCGACCGGGGCGGAGCCGTCGTAGGCGCAGATCGCGTTGACCTTCTCGGCGCTCGCGCTCGTCTGGTCGAAGGTGTAGCCGAGCCACTCCTTCGCCATCCGGCGCGCGACCTCGACCCCGACGACGCGCTGGCCCATGCAGAGCACCTGGGCGTCGTTCGACAGGATCGAGCGCTCCACCGAGAACGAGTCGTGCGCGGTCACGGCGCGGATGCCGGGGACCTTGTTCGCCGCGATCGCGACGCCGAGGCCGGTGCCGCAGATCAGGATCGCGCGGTCGGCCTCGCCGTTCGCCACCAGACGGGCGGCATCGACGGCGACGTGCGGGTAGGCGGTGTGACCGTCGGCGTCCACGCCCACGTCGACGACGGAGGCCACGCGGGGGTCCTTCGCCAGGTCGGCCTTGATGACCTCTTTGTAGTCGAAGCCGGCGTCGTCCGAACCGACGACGATGCGGAACTGCTGCTCACTCATGCGGGTGTGCCTTTCGTGGTGGGGGTCAGGCGGGGACGGCGATGGTCGCCAGGACCGCTGCGGTGATGAGCGCGAAGGAGATCGCGCCGGCGTCCGGGGTGCCGACGGCGTCCTCGCCGTGGGTGCGGGCACGGCCCATCCGGGGCAACAGGTCGGCCGTGGCGTCCGCCGCGGTCTGTGCTGCGGCCGAGGCGGCCGACCAGGCGTCGACGAGTTCGTCGCCGGCGTCGACCCGGGCGGCGAAGACCTGGTCGAACGGCACGAGCGCGTCGACCATCGTCTTGTCGCCGGGGACGGCTCCGAAGGCCAGGACGGCTTCGGCGGCGGCGTGCACCGCGCTCTGGACGGTGGCGGGTGTCGGACGGGACGCGTCCCCGAGGACGCGACCGAGGGCCTCCAGGGCGGCACCCCAGATCGCACCGGACGTCCCACCGGCCTTGTCGGACCACGCGTCGCCGGCGATCGCGAGGACCGAACCGGCGCCGGCGCCACGGGCGGCGGCGTCCTGTGCCGCACGGTCGGCGGCGGTGGAGCCGCGCTGCATGCCGATGCCGTGGTCGCCGTCACCGGCGACGGCGTCGATGCGGCCGAGCTCGTCGGCGTGGTCGTCGATGGTGGCGCGGATCGCTGAGATCGCGCTCGCGACGCTGACTGCTGCGGCCTGGGACTCCTCGGTGCCCGGCGTCACGGGCACGACCACGCCGGCTTCGAGGACCTCGACCGGCACCGGCTGCTGCGGGACCGCGCCGCCCTTGCGGTACGCGGGGGCGTCGGCGGGGGCGGCCCAGAGCTGCTCGAGTTCGTCGTCGAGCCAGAACAGGGTGAGCGAGACGCCCGCCATGTCGAAGCTGGTGACGAGTTCGCCGACCTCGGGCTCGACGACGACGATGCCGGCGTCGGTGAGCTTCCGCTGGACGGCGCCGAAGACGACGAAGAGTTCCTCGTACTTGACGGAGCCGAGGCCGTTGAGGATCGGGACGACGCGGGGGGTGGCGGGTGCTGTTGCGGTGTCTGGTGCGGTGACGGTGCCGGTGCCGGTGCCGGTGCCGGTGCCGGTGCCGGTGCCGGTGCCGGTGCCGTCGGGTCGCTCGGTGAGGAGTTTGTCGACGAGCAGGTCGGCCAGGCCGTCCGCGGTGGGGACGTCGGCCTCGGCGATGCCGCGTTCGCCGTGGATGCCCATGCCGATCGCCATGCGCCCCTCGGGGACGGTGAAGAGCGGCTCGTCGGCGCCGGGCAGGGAGCAGCCCGAGAACGCGACGCCGAAGCTGCGGGTGCGGTCGTTGGCCCGGGCCGCGATCGCGGTGACCGCGTCGAGGTCGTCGCCGCGTTCCGCGGCCGCGCCGGCCACCTTGAACACGCAGAGGTCCCCTGCGATGCCGCGGCGCTTGTGTGCCTGGTCGGCGGGCGCGGACGCGACGTCGTCGGTCACGCGGACCGTCCGGACGTCGATGCCCTGTGCCTCGAGTGCCCGTGCCGCCGCGTCGAAGTTGAGGACGTCGCCGGCGTAGTTGCCGTAGCTCAGCAGCACGCCGCCGCCGTGCTCGGACGCCTTCGCGACCGCGGTGACCTGCTGGGCGCTCGGGCTGGCGAACAGGTTGCCCATCGCGGCACCGGCCGCCAGGCCGTGCCCGACGAGGCCGCCGAAGGCCGGGTAGTGGCCGGAGCCACCGCCGACGACGAGCGCGACGGTGCCCTCGGGGCTGGTGGTGGAGCGGGCGACCCCGCCGTGCACCTTGCGCACCCGGGCGTGGTTGGCGGCGACGAAGCCGTCCACCATCTCGTCGAGGAAGTCCGCCGGGTCGTTGAACAGGCGGGTCATGCGCCGGCCTCCTTCGCGATGGCGGTCGGTCCGTCCGTGGCAGCGACCGCGGTGTCGGCTTCGGATGCCGCGGCGGCCGCTTCGTTGCGCTTCGTGTTCCGGCCGAGCACGAACATGAGCACGCTCGACAGCACCATGAAGAACCCGACGATGAACATCGGGACCTGGTACCCGCCGGTCCACTCGCTGACCGCACCCGTGATGTACGGGGCGGCGAACCCACCGAGGTTGCCGACGGTGTTGATGAGGGCGACCCCCGCGGCTGCGGCGGCACCGGTCAGGAACTGCGTCGGGACCGTCCAGAAGTTCGGCAGGGCCGCGAAGATCGCACACGCGGTGATCGCGATGACCGCGACGGTGGCGGCCGGGCTGTTCATGTAGAGCGCGACCGGGATACTCAGGCCACCGACCAGGGCCGGGACGGCGATGTGCCAGACCCGGACGCCACGACGGAAGGCGTCACGCGACCAGAAGTACAGGACGACCGCGGCCGGCACGTACGGGATGGCCGTGATGAGGCCCTTCTGGAACAGGTCGAACGTGGTGCCGAACTGCTCCTGGAAGCCGTCGATGATCGTCGGCAGGAAGAAGCTGAGCGCGTAGAGGCCGTAGATGAAGCCGAAGTACACCGCGGCGAGCATCCAGACGCGGCCGGAGCCGAAGGCCGCACGCAGGCCGCCCTTGCCGTGGCCGTCGCCGCCGCCCTTCGCGGCGCTCTCGGCAGCGAGCGTCGTCTCCAGCCAGACCTTCTCGTCCTCGTCGAGCCACTTCGCCTGCGACGGCTTGTCCTTGAGGACGAAGAGGCACAGGACGCCGACGATGATCGCCGGGATCGAGACGCAGAGGAACATGAAGCGCCATCCGGCCAGGCCGCCGAGGATCCCCTCGTGGGTCATCAGCCAGCCGGCGAGCGGGGAACCGATGACGCTCGTGAGCGGCTGCGCCAGGTAGAACAGCGCGAGCATCTTGCCGCGGTGCCGTGCCGGGACCCAGGTCGACAGGAACAGGATCGCGCCGGGGAAGAAGCCGGCCTCGGCGATGCCGAGCAGGAAGCGCAGGCCGACGAGCTGCGGGTAGTTCTGCACCCACGTGAAGAGCAGGGACACGATGCCCCACGTGATCATGATGCGGGCGAGCCAGATCCGGGCGCCGAACTTGTGCAGCGCCAGGTTGGAGGGCACCTCGAGCACGAGGTAGCCGATGAAGAACACACCGGACGCGAAGCCGAACTGGGCGGCGGTCAGGCCGAGGTCGGCCTCCATGCCGTTGGGGGCGGCGAAGGAGATCGCGGTGCGGTCGAGGAAGTTGATGAAGAACATCAGTGCCACGAACGGCACGATGCGGATCGCGATCTTGCGGATGGCCGTCTTCTCGACGACCGAGGTGGGGATGCCTCGCGTGGCGGGGATGTCCACGATGACTCCTGCTCGGTGGGGGTGGTACGACTCCCGTCCCGGCGGCTGCGCCGGGATGGCCCGTGCTGCTGGGCCGGGGTGTTCCGGTCGGCTTCGCGGGGACGCTCCGTGCTGCTGCGCGGATCGAGAGCGGGCGCATCGGTGCGCCTGATCCAGTGTGCGTCGCGGTCGGGCAACTTGTCAACCGGTTGACCATTTCGCGCGCGCTGCTGCCTTCTTCGCGACGCTGGTCGCCTCGGCGCTGCTCTCGCTGCAACCGGTTGACCGACCGGTACGCTCACTCCATGCCCGCGTTCAGCCCGGACGACCCCCTCAACATCCGACTCGAGCTCGAGTCCGTGCCCGTCGGGTCCCCCGCCTCGGTGGTCGCCCGACAGCTCGTCTCGCTGCTCACCGCCGGCGAGCTGGCCCCCGGCTCACGGCTGCCCTCGGAGCGGATCCTGTCCGAGCGGCTCGGCGTCGGACGCTCGGCCGTCCGTGAGGCCCTCGCCGCCCTCGAGATCCTGGGCATCGTGCAGATCCGCCCCGGTTCGGGCACCTACCTGCGCGGAGGCACCTCGGATCTACTCCCGACGACCCTGTCGTGGGGCCTCATGCTCGCGTCGAACCGCACCCGCGAGCTGCTCGAGATCCGGTCCTCACTGGAGCGCACGGCCGCGATCCTCGCCGCACAGCGCGCCACCGACGAGCAGATCACCGAGCTCGGCGAGTACCTGGTGCGGCAGGAGGCGACGCTCGACGACCCGCAGGCCTTCATCGACGCCGACGTCCGGTTCCACGTCCTGCTGGCGCGGGCGTCGGGCAACGACGTGCTCGCCGACCTGCTGCAGAGCCTGCGCTCGATGCTGAGCGTCTGGGTCGCGCGGCGCGTGCAGACCCGGCAGGCGACCGAGGCCGCGTTCCACGAGCACCGCGCCGTCTTCGAGGCGTTGCGCGTCCGCGACGTGTCCGCCGTGCAGCGCGCGATGGACGCGCACATGGCCACGGCGAGCGCCCGCATCGAGCACGCCGAGCCGCTGCCCGCCGACGAGTAGGGGGCGCGCGCGCCCGTGCGCGCGCTCGTGCTCGTGCGCGCGCGCTTCGTGAGCAGGAATGGTCGGGTCCGTCGAGCCGACCCGACATCTTCTGCTCACGATCGGGGCGGACGGGAGGCCCGGGTCGCGCCCGCCCCGCACCGTGCGGTGTTGCCGGGTCGGCAACACCGCTTGGGTCCGGCCCGGCAGGTGCGCTGGAGTACGTGCATGCACACCCACCACGACGGCTCCGCCGCCGGATCTGCCACCGCCGCACCGTCCGCCCGGGAGTGGTGGGAGACCCGCTACGCCGAGCGCGACGGCATCTGGTCGGGCCGGGTGAACGCCGTGCTCGCCTCGGTGACCTGGGGGCTGCCGGTGGGGCGGGCGCTCGACCTCGGCTGCGGCGAGGGCGGCGACGTGGTGTGGCTCGCCGAGCAGGGGTGGGACGTGACGGGCATCGACCTGTCCGTGACGGCGCTCCAGCGCGGTTCGCGGGCCGCCGTCGCCGCCGGGGTCCAGGAGCAGACGGCGTTCGTCGCCGCGGACCTCGCCCGGTGGGACACCGCCGCGCGGTTCGACCTGGTGACGGCCTCGTTCCTGCAGTCGTGGCCGGTGGAGATCCCCCGAGCCGACATCCTGCATCGGGCCGCCGGCTTCGTCGCCGCCGGTGGGCACCTGCTCGTCACCGCGCACGCCGCTCCCCCGCACGACGAGCTGCCGCCCGAGCTGCGGGAGTACCGGTTCCCCGCGCCGGCCGACGACCTCGCCGCCCTGCAGCTCGACGACCGGTGGGACGTCCTGGTCGCCGAGGTCCGGCCGCGCACTGCGACGACGCCGGAGGGTGATCCGCACGAGGTGCTCGACAGCGTCGTGCTCGCCCGGCTGACGCGCGGGTAGCGTCGGTGGCGTGAGCACCGACGACGGCATCCGCGGACTCGTCGTGGACGGCGTCGAGGTCGCCGTCGAACGCAGCGGCGGCGGCACGATCGCCACGTCGTCCCCTCGTCCGTACCTGCACCCGGTCCGGACCCTCGGTGGCACCGTCGTCAGCGCGCACCACCCCGGCGACCACGACTGGCACTGCGGTGTCGGCGTCGCAATCCCGGACGTCGACGGCGTGAACTGCTGGGGTGGCCGGACCTACGTCCGCGGCTCCGGCTACGTGTGGCATGACGACCACGGCTCGGTCGAGGTGGTGCACGCGGAGCAGCACGACACGACGTCCGCCGAGGAGCTCGTCTGGCAGGGCCCGGACCGCACGGTGGTCCTGCGCGAGGACCGCACCCTTCGCTGGCGCGCCGTCACCAGCGGGTGGGAACTGTCCTGGTCGTCGTCGTTCCGGGCCCCCGGTGACTCCCCCGTGCACCTCGGCGGTCCGGGCAGCAACGGCCGGACCGGAGCGGGCTACGGCGGCTTCTTCTGGCGGTTCCCCGAGTGCACGGGAGTGGTCATCCGGACCGCCGATGCCGAGGGCGAGGCCGCAGTGCACGGCTCGGCCGCACCCTGGATCACCTGGTCGGCGGTGTTCGACGGCGGCCCGGCGACGATCCGCGTCGAGGCCGTCGACCACCACGACCCCTGGTTCGTCCGCGCCGAGGAGTACCCCGCGATCGGCTCGGCACTGGCGTGGGACGCCCCCGCCGTCGTGCAGCCCGGCGCTCCGCTGATCCGCTCGTTCCGCGCGACGATCACCGACGGCGGTACGCTCGCCGGATGAGCACCGGGGACTGGGAGTCACGCGTCGCGGCGCTGTGGGACGACGAGACGATCAACGATCAGCAGCGGATCGAGCGGATGCGCGACCTCGCCGGCGGCGCTCCGCACCCCGCACTCGGCGCGTTCGAGCTCGGCGGCGCCTTCGACTCGGGCGGCCACGAGGCCGACGCCGACGTGCAGTACGCCGCCGCGACCACGGCTGGCCTGGACACGGTCGACCCGGATCGCGCCGCCAGGATGGTCGTCCAGCACGCCTCGACGCTCCGCAACCTCGGCCGGATCGACGCGGCCATCGCGATGCTCCGCGACGCGCCGGAGCACTCCGCCACCGGGGCGGCACCCAAGGTGTTCCTCGCGCTCGCCCTGCACAGCGCGGGACGCTCGGCCGAGGCCCTGCGCGTCGCGATCGAAGCCGTCGAGCCGACGCTCCCCCGGTACCACCGGTCCGTCCGTGCCTACGCTGCGGCCCTCACCGAGGACTGACGCGCGTCAAGCGTTCCGGCGCTGGAGCGCGTCCGCAGCCTTGCCGAGCAGCCAGTTCACGGCCCACCCCAGCACGCCGATCACGGGCAGCGCGAGGATGACCACCGTCCACAACACCTTGACCACCTGCGTCCGGCGACGGTCGCGCCAGACCTGCACCAGCGCCACGGCCTCGAGCGCCAGCAGCACGAGGAGCACCACGGCGTGTGCTCCCGACACGTTCGTCAACACGAGCGGTCCTCTCCGCGGCGACGGTCGTCGCCCGCATCGATGACAGTAGGGCCTGCCCGGACTCGTCCGCGTCATCCGTCCGACTGACCGCGCGGGTCGGTCTGGCGATCACGCTGGCAGATCAGGCGATCGCGACCTCACCCCGCGCGAGCAGTTCACGGGCCCGACCGGCGTCGGCAGCCGGTGGCCGACCGTGCAGGGCGCGGTAGTCGCGCGAGAAGTGCGAGGCGCTCCGGTACCCCACCGCGACCGCAGCCTGGGCGGCGGTGTCACCGAGCACGATCATCCGCCGCCGGGCCTCCCCGAGCCGCAGCCGCCGCAGGTACTGCACCGGGCTCATCCCGGTGACCTGCCGGAAGCGCGCGAACAGCGTCGACTCGCTCGTCCGGACCGCCGCGGCCAGGCCCGCCACCGACCACGGTTCCGCCAACCGGTCGGTGAGCAGGGCCGTGGCCGCTGCGACGACGTCGCCGTCGCGGTTGCCGATCGCGGCCAGGATGCGCGGTGCCTGGTCGGTCTGCAGCAGGCGGAGCACGACCTCGCGGGTGACGAGCGGGGCGAGGACCGTCATGTCCTCCGGAGCATCGAGCAGTCCGACGAGTCGGGCGAACGCGTCCGCCAGGGCCGGGGTCCAGCTGCCGAGTCGTGCCGGCGGCGCCTCGTCCTGGTGGGGGCGGGACATCGCCGTCGCGACCTCGGCCACCACCGCGGGGTCGAGCTGCCAGACGACCGCGACGAACCCCGCGGGTAGTTCGACCTCGACCACCCCGGCGATCACGGGCAGGTCGACGGGCGTGATGATGAAGCGTTCCCGACCCCAGAGCTGGTCGTCATCCCCCACTACCGAGCGCTTCCGTCCGGCGAGCACCACCGACACCGACGGCGTGTAGCGCTGGTACCCGAGGTCGGTCGGACGGTCGACCCGGGCCAGGCGGAGGCCGAGCCGTCCGGCGCGCTCCGTGTCGTCGAGGTGGGCGAGGACGCTCTGCAGCGCACGGTCCAGCCGGTCCGAGGTGACATCGTCCATGTGCCCATTCTGTCGACGCATCCGGCGCGAGTGGTGCCCGTGCGGGATCCGGCAAGCACTCCGGAGTCCTGGGCAATCACCGCCGGGTCCGTCGGACCGAGCATCGGAGCATGCAGACCAACGAAGCACTCCTCGACTCCCTGACCACCGACGACCGACTGGCCGGCCGCACCGCGCTGGTGACCGGCGCCTCGAGCGGCATCGGTGAAGCCGTCGCCCGTGTCCTCGCCGCCTCCGGCGCCACCGTCGCGGTCGCCGGCCGCGACCCGGAGCGCACGCAGGCCGTGGTGGACGCCATCACCGCGTCCGGAGGAACCGCCGTGGCCGTGATCGGCGACCTGAACAGCCACCCCGACGCGGTCCGTGACCTCGCTGCCCGCGCTGCCCAGGCCCTCGGCGGCCGGGTCGACGTCCTCGTCAACAACGCCGGCGTCTACCCGGTCGGCCCCACCGCACTGCTCGCCGACGACGACGCCGAAGCGCTCTGGGCCACGAACGTCCGCGCGCCGCACGTGCTGGTCGGAGCGCTGGCTCCAGCGATGGTCGAACGCGGCTCGGGCGTCGTCGTGAACATCGGCTCGTGGATGTCCCGCGTCGGCGTCCCGTTCACGGCGCTCTACCCGGCGACGAAGGCCGCGGTCGAGCAGCTGACCCGCGCCTGGGCAGCCGAGTTCGGACCGCACGGCGTCCGGGTGTCGACCGTGTCGCCCGGGGCCACCGCGACACCGGGCAACGCGGACTCGCACGACGTCCTCGCGCAGATGACGGCCGGCACCCCGGCCGGCGCACCCGTCCGACCGGTCGACGTCGCGTTCGCCGTGCGCTGGCTGGCCTCCGACGAGGCGACCTTCGTGCACGGCGCCACCATCGACGTGGACGGCGGCCTCGCCGCGACCCGCCTCGGCTGAGCCCGCCCCGCACGAGCGGGCGGAACACCCGGGTCGGCTCGCGGAGGCACCCCGGCATTCCGCCCGCTCGGCAGCGCCAGCCGACGCGAGCGAACCCCCACCACCACGAACGGGCGAAATGCCCCGGTCCTCTCGCGGAACCACCCCGGCATTCCGCCCGCTCGGCAGCGCCAGCCGCCCCGCGCGAACCCCCACCACCGCGAACGGGCGGAACACCGGGGTCGGCACGTGGAGGCACCTCGGCATTTCGCCCGCTCGGCAGGAGTCGGTCAGCCGGGCATCGGTCCGCGAGTGGTCACGACGCGCCGCTGGCGGGTGGTCGTGCGGTCACGGACCGTCGCGCGGGAGCGCGCCAGGCGACGGATCGTGACCGCTCGGAGGACGGCGTGGGCGGGGCGGTGGGCGACGGATGGTGACCGCTCGGCGGACGGCGTGGGCGCGGCGGTGGGCGCGACCACCACACGGTCGGGAGGCGCGGTGCGGGCTGGCACCGGGCCTCCCGTCAGGCGGTGTGGTCGCCGACCACCCGTGGGACCGGCAGCGAGTCGCTGGTCGTGCGGAGGGACTCCTGGCGGATCTCGAGCTGCGACACGGCGAGCGCCGCCAGGTCGCGGAGGTTCGCGAGGTCGTCCTCGGTGGCCTGCCGCGGGCGGGTGTCGAGCACGGCAAGGGTCCCGATCGGGGCGCCGTCGTGCTTGACGAGCGGGACGCTGACGTAGAAGCGGATGCCGAGCGGCCCGGTGACCAGGGGGCTGTTCCGCATCTCGGGGTGCGCGGAGCCGTCCGGGATCACGACGGGGACGGGGACCGGGGCGAAGCCGTTGCGGAAGCTGATGCTGCGGGCTGCCTCGTCGACGCCCTCGGCGATGTACGACTGGGACCACTCGCGGTCCTCGTCGAGGACCTCGACCAGGGCGATCGGTGCGTCGAAGAGCCGGGCCGCCATCGCCGTGGTGCGCTGCAGCGACTCATCGGGCAGGGTGTCGAGGGTCGCCGGGCGGTCCGTCTCGGAGCGCGTCGGCACCGGTGCCGTCTCGTCGGTCGGCTCGACCACGTGGTCGGCCGTGGCGGTCTCGGCGATCACGACGTCGCGGAGCATCGTGACCAGCTCGGCGCCGAGCGGACGGGCTGCGGGGTCCTGCGCGGTCATGGCACGGAGCAGGTGCTTCCAGTGCTCGGGCAGGGGCTCGGGGACCACGGGGTCGCGGGACAGCCGGGCGACGGCGGACTCGACGAGGGAGCCCGGGAACTCGCGGCGGCGGGTGAAGCACTGCAGCAGCACGAGGCCGAGCGAGTAGACGTCGCTCGGCGGGCCGACCTCGCCGCCGCGCGCCTGCTCGGGGCTGAGGTAGGCGGCGGTGCCGGTGGTCACGCCGTCGGCGGTCAGGCGTTCGACGCCGGCGGCGAGCGCGATGCCGAAGTCGGTCAGGCGCGCGCGGGCCCGGTCGGAACCGTTGCCGTAGTCGACGAGCAGGATGTTCGAGGGCTTGATGTCGCGGTGCACGACGCCGTGGGCGTGGATGTAGTCGAGGGCCTCGGCCATGTCGTAGCCGATCTCGGCGATGTGCCGCGAGGCGAGCGGGCCGACGGCCAGGCGTTCCTCGAGGTCCTGCCCGACGACGAGCGACATCACGATGTAGCGCTGCTGCGTGCCGTCCTGCCCGGTGACGACTCCGGCGTCGAGCAGGCTGACGAGGTTGTGGTGCTCGAGCGACGCCAGCACGCCGAGTTCGGCCTCTTGCCGGGCGATGTCGACGATGCCCGCGTGGAAGAGCTTGATCGCGACCGGGCGGTGCAGGCTCTCGTCCACACCCCGGTAGACGACGGACATGCCGCCCTGGCCGATCGCTTGCTCCACGCGGTACCGACCGTCGAGCAGCGGCGCGCTCGCGTCGTGGTCTTCCGTCGGGATCATCCAACCCTCGTTCTCGGCTCCGGCACCAACGATGCATCTTCGCATCCCGACGGGTATCTCGTTCGCCGACGTCGTTCTCCGGCTGAACGCGCGTGGGTGGTGGTGCGTAAGACACCGGTGTTCGCGGCTCGAACACGCGCAGACCGCGGTTCAACGTGCGAACACCGGTGTCTTGCGATCCCGGCACCACCCGACCACCCCGTCAGCGACGCGTCGCGACCGTGCTCACGCGGAGGTCCTCGAAGGTGCTGGTGAAGCCGGAGCCCCCGAGCGAGATGAGCCCGACGCGGGGTGCACTGCCGAGGTCCGCCGTCCAGGTGCCGCCCCGGACGAAGTGCCGCCCGTCCAGGCTCGTGTAGGCCGTGTACCGGTCCTCACCCCGGACTGCGCGGTGGACGATCCGGAGCGTGGTGGTGTCCCCGACCGGACCGACGACCATGTTGCCGTAGCTCGGCGCCCCAGCCGGTTGCCCGGACACCTGCTTGCCGAACTCCGTCTGGCGCGTGTTGAAGATCGAGTTCGACGTGAGCCGGACGTAGTTGCCGTCGTCACCCCACACGATCAGGCCGCCCTGCACGTAGTTCAGGCCGTCGCCGGTGGCCGGGGTGTCCACCCCGACCGTGGTCTGGAGCACGTAGTCCCCACGGGGTGCCGGTTCGGACAGCACCGATGCGAGCGGCGTCGCCGGCGGGTGGATGTCGGCGTCCTGCGTCTGCCAGCGGAACGTCCCGTCGGCGACGGTCCACGTGGACCGGTCCGGCGCACGCGTCCAGGCGAGCTGGGCCGGCAGCGCTCCGGGCGCTACCCCGGGCGCCGCCCCCGGCAGCGCGGCACCGTCGAACGAGGTCGACAGTGCCCGGATCGTCCGACCCGGCACGTCGACGGGGGCGGTCGAGGCCCGGTACGCCGGCCGTTGTCCCGGCTGCGCGACCGGCCCCGGCTGCACCGTGTCGGACGGCCCGGCACCACCGCGGACGACGGGCCAGCCGCCCTGCCAGTCGAGCGGGTCGATCAGCGCCGGCCGCTTCGTGTAGGTCGGCTGCCCCGCGTAGAACGGGTCGTTGCGATCGGCCGCGTGGTAGATGATCCAGTCCTGCCCGGCGAAGTCGGTGACCACGGTGTTGTGGCCGGTCCCGACCCAACGATTGCCGTTCTGCGCGAGCAGGGGCGTGCCCCCGACCCGGGTGCTCGTGATCGCCACGCCGTCGCGGTCCGTGAACGGTCCCAGCGGGCTGCGCGAGCGGGCGACGAAGACGCCGTAGCCGGTCAGGGCGCCGTTGCAGCAGTTCGTCGCGGAGCCCATGAAGTACCACCAGCCGCCGTGCCGCATCAGGTACGCACCCTCGTAGCGGTTGTCGATCGCGATCTGCCGTTCGGTCGACGGGTCGGAGCGCAGTCCGTCGGCGCTGAGCCGTCGGACGTTCACGCCGCCGAAGTAGCTGCCGAAGTACAGGTAGGTCGTCCCCTTGTCGGTGATGACCTCGGGGTCGAACGCCCACCGCGCTCCGTCGCCGTTCGGTGCGGTCTGCGGTGCCACGACCGGGCCGCCGGAGTCCTTCCACGGGCCCGTCGGGCTCGAGCTCGTCGCCACCCCGACCGCGGAGCCGCCGCCGCTCGGCCCCGTCGCCGATGGGGTGTCCGAGGCCGCGTAGTACAGGTACCAGGTGCCCGCGCGGCCACGGTCCCCGGCGCGGTACACGACGTCCGGCGCCCAGATCCCGTTCGCGTCGCCCACCCAGGCGGGCTTCGTCGGGAAGGCATCGTTCACGTACGTCCAGTGGGTCAGGTCGGTCGACCGGTACGTGGGCACCGCGTGCTGCACGAGGGACCCGTCCGGGTTCTGCTCCGTCGCGGTGAGCGCGTCGGTGGTGCAGTACAGGTACCAGTTGCGGTCGCGTCCGGCTCCGTGGATCACGGTCGGGTCCGCGCAGCTCGCCGCCGTCTGCCCGTCCGGCAGGCTGAGCGCGACCGGGTTCCGGTGGCTGGGTGCCGCGCGGCCGTGCCGGCTGGCGGCACTCGACGCCACGGTCGTGGTGGTGGTCGCCCGGGTGGTCCCGCCCGGCACCGCGGACGCATCCGCTGGTGCGGCCTGGAGGCCCGTGGTCGCGACGCCGAGGAACGTCACGACGGCGAGGAGTGCGGTGGACGATCGGCGCATGCCTGACCTGCTCTCGTCGTTGAGGGAGGTACTGCTGGAGGGACTGCGGGTGTCGACGGGCGACGTGCGCGAGCGTACGCTCGGCTCGACGAAGGAGTCATGCCATGCCCGCGAGGTTCGTCTACTGGATCAACGTCTCCGTCGACGGGTTCGTCGAACGGGCCCCCGGCGAGCACGACGGCCTGGACGGGCCCGACTGGATCCGGATCGACGAGCCGCTGCACCGCGAGTTCAACGCCCGCGCCGCCGCGATGACCCTGTCCGTCGAGGGGCGGGTGGTGCGCGACATGATGGACCCGTTCTGGCCGGATGCCCGGCACGACGAGTCGATGCCGCAGTACCTGCGCGAGTACGGCGAGATCTGGACCGCGCAGCCGAAGATCCTGGTGTCCCGCACCCGGACGACCGCCGACCACGACACCCGGGTCATCGGTGGCGACGGCGACGCGATCGCCGAGCTGGCCGAGATCCGTGCCTCCGGCGAGGGCGACGTCGGCGTGGGCGGACCGAGCATCGCGAGCCAGTTGCTCGACGCCGGGCTGCTCGACGAGGTCATGCTCTTCACGCACCCGTCGGTGCTCGGCGCCGGCCGCCCGTTGTTCGATCCGCCGCGCTCGGGGCACCGCCCGCTCGTGCAGCTCGACCTGCTCGAGCAGCAGCGCTACGACAACGGCGTCACCCTGCACCGGTACGACGTCCGGCGGTCCTGAGCGCTCGGGGGGTCAGTCCTCGACGGGCTCTGCGCCGATCACGCGAACGTTCCAGGCGCTGTCCCGGTCGCTGTCGAACCCGTTGAAGGAGACGCTGTCGACGTCGGCACGCCAGGTTCGCCGCAGGTCGATGCGTTGCTCTCCGTCGCCGCAGGGCATCGCCTCGGTGACGTGGTTCCGAGAGGTGCTGCCGGAAACGACCAGGACGGAACCGCTCATGTGCCCGTCACCGAAGCACGAGAACTCGAGGTGGTCGACCGTTTCCGGGTGCGCGAACGTGATCGTGACGCCGCGGTCGATCTCGTCGTCGTTCCCCGTCGCGCTCTGCCCGGCGGATTCCTCGGCGTACATCGCCCCGAGATCCCGGTCCGAGTGGGTGGCCATCTGCCGCTTCTCCCAGGCGTGCAGCGCAGCCTCGTCGACGGGCGGCGGCCCGGCGCAGCCGGCCAGCAGGAGCACACCCGCGATCGCGGGCAGGAGCAGGGCGGGGACGGAACGCACGCTGTGAGCCTAGTGAGGCCCTGGACTCACACCGCGGAACGACGGGAGGCGCGGTGCCGGCTGGCACCGCGCCTCCCGGCCGTGGGGTGGTCGCGTCAGACGTCGCGACGGCGCGCGAGCGTCAGGGCGAGGCCACCCACGACGAGCACCTCGGCGGCGAGGACGCCGAAGCCGCCCCAGCCGTTCAGCACGACCCCGCTGTTGTCGACCGTGCTCGCGCCGTCGTACGAGTAGGCGTAGAGCTGGCCGCCGGCCGAGTCGGGCAGGAACGCCGCGATGTCCATCGGCCAGTCGACCTTCATCAGTCCGCTCATGAGTGCGAGCACCCCCGGAACGACCAGCAGGAGGCCGAGCGTGATCGCGATGCCGCCGGCGCTCGACCGGACGAGCAGACCGATGCCGTACGCGAGGAGCGCCAGCAGGGTCAGGAAGACCGACGAACCGAGGATCGGCAGGAACACCGACGGGTCACCGAGCTCCGGCTCGACACCGTTGCCGGCCAGTAGCGGGAGCGAGATGAGGACGCCGATCCAGGTGGCGACGGCGCTGACGACGAAGGTCGCGATGGCGAGGACGGTGGCCTTCGCCAGGATCACGCCGGTGCGCCGCGGGTCTGCGGTGAAGGTCGAGCGGACCTGGCCCGTGCCGTACTCACCGGTGATGATGAGGACGCCGAGCACGCCGACGACGAGCGACGAGAGCAGGACACCCACGGCGTTGGCGTTCACGAAGGTGCCGTTGGCGAGGTCCGTCGGCAGCTCCTGGCCGCCGCTGTTCGTGTTCGCCCCGATCAGCGCGGCCATGCCGATCGTGAGGACGACCAGGATCGCGTAGCACCAGAACGTGGACCGGATGCTGCGCAGCTTGATCCACTCGCTCCGCACCAGGTGCGGGAACGACAGGCGGGTCGAGCCGGACATCCGGGTCGACGGCGTGGTGGGCGAGGTGGTGGCGCTCATCGGGTGCCCTCCGATCGGTACTCGACGTCGTCGCGGGTGAGGGCCATGTAGGCCTCCTCCAGGCTCGCGCCGGTCGGGGTGAGTTCGTGCAGGGGGACGCCTGCCTGTGCGGCGATGTTGCCGACCGTCGGTGCGTCGGGCCCGACGACGAGGAACGAGCCGTCCTCGCGCTGGGTGACCGCGGCGTTCGGGCCGATGGCGTTGAACAGGCCGTTCGGGTCCGGCGTGCGGACGATGACACGGCTGACGGCGGCATCGGTGCCTGCAGCGGCGCCACCACCGGCGACGAACTCGGCGATCGGGGCGTCGGCGAGGACCTTGCCCCGGCCGAGCACGACCACGCGGTCGGCAGTCTGCGCCATCTCGCTCATCAGGTGGCTGGAGAGGAACACCGTGCGGCCGTCGGCGGCCATGCGGCGAGCGAGCTGACGCACCCACACGACACCGTCGGGGTCGAGGCCGTTGACCGGCTCGTCGAGGATCAGGGTCTTCGGGTCGCCGAGCAGTGCGGCAGCGATTCCCAGGCGCTGCCCCATGCCGAGCGAGAACCCGCCGACGCGCTTCTTCGCGACGGAGTCGAGGCCGGTCATGTCGATGACCTCGTGCACGCGGGACTTCGGGATGCCGTGGGTCGCCGCGAGGGAGAGCAGGTGGTTGTAGGCGCTGCGGCCCGAGTGCACGGCCTTCGCCTCGAGCAGGGCGCCGACCTGCCGGAGCGGGTCGCGGAAGCTCGTGTACGGCTGGCCGTTCACGGTGGCTGTGCCCGACGTGGGCCGGTCGAGCCCCATGATCATGCGCATCGTGGTGGACTTCCCGGCGCCGTTGGGCCCGAGGAAGCCGGTCACACTGCCGGGACGCACGACGAAGGAGACGTCGTCCACGGCGGTCTTCGGACCGTACTGTTTGGTGAGATGGCTGACTTCGATCACGGCCTCGACGCTATGGGAGGGGCCGTCGGTGCCGCGTCCGCCGTTGGGGGGAGATGTGTGCTCCCACAGGGTGACGCGGGGGGTGCTGGGGCGCTGGGGCCGGGGCGCGGCGCGTGGGTGCGGGCGCGGGTCGGCATCGGCGTCGCGCGGGTTTTCGTGCTGGGCGACAGTTCACGCGCGCGGCCGGCCGTGAGGTGTCGCTGGGCGCGAAAGGTCGGCGCGCAGCGCTCACGCAGGTTGGTGGGCCGGACGCTCATCGCCAGGGTCGCGAGCGAACGTGAGGCTCTCCTCGATGATCGACAGCACGACCGCAAGCTCGTCGACGTCGCGCGGGCCGTAGACCATGAACTCGGTCCCGTGGTCCTCGTACTGGTGCGGGATCGCCCAGCCGAGCTCGGTCAGTTCGGCGCCCCGTGCGACCGGGAGACAGAGGTGGACCGAGGTGTCCTCGACGCCGTGCAGGTGCACGGGCTCGAGTCGTCCATCCGGCGCCAGTGAGGTCCACGGGACGAGGTGGTCGCGCTGATCGCGCAGGAACAGCGCGCGTGACGACGCCGGCGACACCTGGCTGTGCCCCTCTTCGACGCCGGGTAGGGCGACGGCACTCCCGACGAGCGCTCCCCACAGTTCCGGCGTCGCGCGCTCGGTGAGCTGCCGCTGGGGTCCGGTGTCGGACACAGCTGGCCGCTCGCCGCGGCGGATGGAACTGATCATTGCTCGACGATACCGTCTCGGACAGGCTGCACCGCTCCTGTTCGGGCCCTCACGGGGACGGGGAAGCGTCCGCGTCGACCTCGTACGCCTCGAACCGGTCGTCGGCCAGGATCGCGTCGACCAGCGAACGTGACCCGGCGACGATCGTGGAGTCCCAGTCGATCTCGGTGGCGAGCACCCACTCGTGCCCCTCGGGCCAGAGCATCTGCGGGGTGTGCCCGAAGTCGACGTACGTGCCGACGCGGGCGTCGTCCGTCCAGGACGGGTCGCTGAGCTGCGACAGGGACATGGCGAGCAGGAAGCACTCGCGGGCCGGCCACAGGAAGCGCGGACCCGCGAGCGACTCCCGGAGCGCAGCCTGCTCCCGCCGGTGCTGCGCCTGGGCCCGGGCCATGTGCGCCTGCATCTCCACGCGCTCGGCCGCCGTCGGCTCGCCGCTCCCCTGCCACCCGAAGCCCAACGTCGACGTCCCGTTCAGGTCGCCCCATCCGTCCCAGACCGCCCCGACCAGGTCGTCCGGCGTCGACGTCGCGTCGGCGAGAAGCTCGGTGAGCGCGGCGAGCTGCGTCGGCTCGTACCACCCCTCTTCGGGCGGATGGACGACCCAGCCGTCCTCGAAGGGCAGGTCCGACTCGTCGTCCCGACCGCTGAGCGTCTGCCACGACACGAGCGGGTCGATCGTCCGACGGGTGCGCTCGGCGACGTCGGCCCAGCGCCACTCGGCCGACTCGAGGACCGGGTGCTCGTCGTGCTCGTCCACGGTCGTCCGGTCCTCGCGATCCGCTCGGAGCGGGTGCAGGATCCGGGCGTACGCCTCGAACCCGGTGCCCGCGACGCCGCCGAACGAGGCGAACGAGCCGGCCCGGGCCAGCAACCAGTCGCCGCGCGAGGCGTCCTTGATCAGTTCCACGTGCCGAGCCTAGGACTGACCGGGGAGGCCGTCAGGACCTCGAACCCCGGCAGGTCCGGCACCGGATCGGTCGCCAGCCGGGCGTGCGTCTCCACGTCGAACCGCTCCGAGCCGTACCGGAGCTTCTGCCGTTCGACGCCCTCCGCGCGGAACCCGGCGGTCGTGGCGACCCGACACGACGCGGGGTTGTTCGAGCGGTGTCCGAGTTCGAGGCGGAAGAGCCCGGCGTCGAACGCCCAGGTCGACGCACTCGTCAACGCACGAGTGGCGAGCCCACGGCCGCGAGCATCGGACGCCAGCCAGTAGTGCGCCCAAGCCGTGGCGTGCCGGAACTCGATCGCCGACAGCCCGACGTTCCCGACCGCGACTCCGTCTTCCACGATCGCCCAGTTCTTCGCCCGCTCGTCGAACCGCAGGGCGCTCCTGATGTGCGCGCGGGCCTGCTTCTCGTCATCGAGCCCGACGTCCGGGAACTGTGTCGCGAGGTCCGGGCTCGACCGGCTGGCGACGAAGAGCGCAGCCGCGTCGTCGAGCGTCCACGGGCGCAGTACGACGGCCATGGGTGATCTCCGTCAGCCGGTCAGCCGGCAGCGGGCCCGGCCTGCGGGCGGGGTGCTCGGAGGCCGGGGAACTCGTCGTCGCGCCACTCGCCTTCGGCGCGCGTGCCGTTGCTCACCGACTGCTCCTCGCGCTCCCGGAGCTCCACGCGGCGGATCTTGCCGGAGATGGTCTTCGGGAGGTCCGCGAACTCGACCCGACGGACGCGCGCGTAGGCGGGGAGAGCCGTGCGTGCGTACTCCAGGACCTGCCTGGCGGTGTCGGCCGACGCCTCCCATCCGGTGGCCAACGTGACGTACGCCTTGACGACGTTGAGACGGGCGTCGTCGGGTGCCGGGACGACCGCGCTCTCGGCCACGGCCGGGTGCTGCAGCAGGGCGCTCTCCACCTCGAACGGCGACACCTTGTAGTCCGAGGACTTGAAGACGTCGTCGGTGCGGCCGATGAAGGTCAGCTCGCCGTCGGCGTCGCGGACGGCGATGTCGCCGGTGTGGAAGAAGCCGTCGCGCATCGACGAGGCCGTGCGGCCGGGGTCGCCGAGGTACTCGGCCATCAGGTTGACGGGCCGCTCGGTGAGGTCGAGGCAGACCTCGCCCTCGTCGCCCGGTTCGCCGGTCACGGGGTCGAGCAACGTGACGGTCACGCCGGGGAGCGGCTTGCCCATCGCACCGGGCGTCACGGCGGCGCCGGGGGTGTTGCCGACGATCGCCGTGGTCTCGGTCTGCCCGTAGCCGTCGCGGATGGTGAGCCCCCACGCAGCCTCGACCCGGCCGATGACCTCGGGGTTGAGCGGCTCGCCGGCCGAGATGAGCTCGCGGAGCGCGCGCGGCTTCACGCCGAGGTCGGACTGCAGCATCATCCGCCACGCGGTCGGCGGCGCGCAGAACGTGTTGACCTCGGCCCGCTCGAGCTGCGCGAGGAGTGCGGCGGGGTCGAAGCGCGCGGTGTTGTGGATGAACACGGTTGCCTCCGCGATCCACGGCGCGAAGAAGCAACTCCAGGCGTGCTTGCCCCACCCGGGCGAGCTGATCGTCAGGTGCACGTCACCGGGCCGGACGCCGAGCCAGTACATCGTGCTGAGGTGCCCGACCGGGTACGACGTCTGGGTGTGCACGACCATCTTCGGCTTCGACGTCGTGCCGGATGTGAAGTAGACCAGGCACGGGTCGGTCGTGCGGGTGACGACATGGGGACGGACCTCGTCGGCGGGAGCTGGCTCGCCCAGGTCGATCGGGTACTCCGTCCACCCGTCAGCGGGACCGCCGATGACGATGCGTGTGAAGGACCCGCGGACGTCGTCGTACTTGTGCGTCTCGCTCCGGTTCGTGACGACGTGCGCCACCGAGCCCCGGTCGACGCGGTCCTGCAGGTCGGCCGTGTCGAGCATGGTCGACGTCGGCAGGATGACCGCACCGAGCTTGATCACGGCGAGCATGGTCTCCCAGAGCTCGAGCTGGTTGCCGAGCATGACGAGGACGTGGTCGCCCTGCTGGACGCCGAAGCCGTGCAGGCGCGCGGCGAGCCGATCGGACCGTGCGGCCATCTCGGCGTAGCTGAGCCGCTGCTCACGACCGTCCTCCTCGACGATCCAGAGCGCGGTGCGGCTGTTGTCGGTCGCGATGACGTCGAACCAGTCGGTCGCCCAGTTGAACGTGTCGCCGACGTCCGGCCAGCGGAACCCGGCGCGTGCCGCTTCGGGAGAGTCCGCGGCGAGGAGCTGGTCGCGGGCGGCACGGTACGCGGCAGTCGGGTTCACATCAGGCACGGACCGATCATGCCGCATCCGTCTCAGAGCCGATCGATCAGGCGAGTCCCCGGAGCCAGCGGTCGAGCCAGGGAATGGTGCTCGAGAGGTCATCCGCATCGATCACGTCACTCGCGGCCGCGCGTGCCGTCGGACTCGCGTTGAGCGCCAACGCACTGGGGAGCGCCTGGAAGAGCGGGATGTCCGAGCGGCTGTCGCCGATGGCGCAGCAGTGTTCGATCGGCACACCGAGGTCGCGAGCGAGCGCGAGCGCCCGGTCCCGTTTGTCGAACTCGTCGAAGTGCTCGGCGACGGTGCCGTCGTGGATGCCGCGGTGCTCCCCCACGCGGGGCCCGCCGTTCGGGACGAACCCGAACCGCCGCGCGAGGGAACGGGTCACGGGCTGCCACGCGAGCGACGCGAGCACGGGTTCGACGTCGTGGGCACGGCACCACGCGACGACGGTCTCGGTTCCGGGCAACACTGGCAGGTCGTCGAGCCACCGGTCGACCGTCGCGACGGACGTGCCACGCCACCCGCGTGCGTCGACCTCACTGACCTGCTGGTTGGTGAGATCGCCGTCGGCGTAGCGGGCTTCTGCATCGTCGAGCGCGTCCTGGTGCCCGAACCGGGCGGCCAGGAAACTGCTGCTGGAACCGGGGCTGACGAGGGTTCCGTCGACGTCGAAGAACACGATGCCGACGGTCACTGCTGACCGCTCCCCCGCACGACCGCCTCGAGCACCCGGATCGTCTCGTCGGTGTCGACGTGCAAGTGCGCCCCGATGCCGAGCGCACGTGCGGCCTCGATGTTCTCGGGCACGTCGTCCACGAAGAACACCTCGTCCGGGTCCGCCCCCAAGCGCTCGAGCGTGATGCGGAACGCCTCGGCGTCGGGCTTGTTCACGCCGATCTCGTGGGAGTAGCAGATCGGATTGAACACCGCCGAGAACCGGAAGCGCCGCTCCTCTTCCTCGCGAGCACCATCGCCAGAGTTCGACAGGATCGCGAGGCCGATCGTTCCGCGGAGTCCGGCGAGGAAGTCGTACAACGGCTGGTTCAGCGTTCCGCAGTACGCATCCCAGAAGTCGGCCCGCATGACGGCGAGCTGGTCGGCCCCCAGCCCGAGCGCCGTACCGATCGCACACCAGTACCGGTCGACGACGCCGGTCTGGCGGGAGGCGTCCGGCAGGTCGGCCGCAGTGAGGCGTGCGGAGAAGTCGTCCGTCGTTATCCCGAGACGCTCGGCCCACCGCGCCCGGAAGCGTCCGGGCCAGGCGGCGTCGTCCACGAGTTCGAGGACGCCGCCCACGTCGGACAGCAGCCACCGCACGGCGGACCCCGCGGCCCTGGCCGTCCCGCCGGTCACAGCGATCCCCGCAGCTGCCGGATCATCTCGAGCTCGAGTTCGCTCGGATCGAGGACGTACGCCTCGGTCGCACCTGTCGGCTCGTAGCCACGTCGGGCGTAGAAGGCCTGCGCGCGGGTGTTCCCCTCGTGCACGTGCAGCCGAAGGGCCGATCCGTGCGCCGCCGCCCACACCTCGATCTCGTCGAGCAACGCATCGGCGACACCGGCGGAACGACCCCGGTGCGACGGTGCGACGTAGACGCCAACCAGGAGCGGCCCGACGCGGGGGCCGGGGACGAACACCCCCATCGTCCCGAGCCACCGGCCGTCGGCACCGATCGCTGCGAGGGTCGTCCCGCCGACGTCGTGCTCGCGGCGGCCGCGTCGACGCCAGTCCCGCTCCTGCAGCCGCTCCGCGTCGGCGAGCCGCTCCCCGTAGGCCTTCGGGGTGTCCCGGAGCATCTCCAGGCGCAGTGCCCGCACGGACTCCCAGTCGTCCTCCGTGGTCGGTCGGATCGTCGTTCCCCGCATGACCCGAGCCTAGGGGTGGCAGGCCCGGAGAACTCGTTCCAATCCGACTGGCGGACGACGCCGAATCACCTGCAACGACCGGGAAACACCCGGAGCGCTCACCAGCCGCACATCGCTGGTTCTCCACCCCACCAAGGGTGTGTTCGGCGCGCACACAGCAGCCGCGCCGAGCGCGACAACAGCAAAGGACTGATCACGATGCGTAAGAGCCTGAAGACCTCCATCACCCTCGCCACGACCGGCGCCCTCGTCCTCGGCGGTGCCGCGTTCGGGATCTCCTCCGCCCAGGCCGCGACCCCGAACGTGCACACGGTGTCCTCGTCG
>NZ_QKTH01000026.1:0-34361 GCF_003234485.1 Curtobacterium sp. MCLR17_034 | reverse complement strand
GGCAAGGTCGCCGCGGCCAACGCGTTCCTGTTCGAGCTGCACGGCGGCTCCCTCAAGCCCCTCCAGCTCGAGGGCGACAACGCCATCCTCACCGGCACCACCGTCCACATCAGCGAAGACGCCGCCGGCCTGCTGAACAAGACCTTCGGCACCGACGCCGTCAAGCGCGGCCTCCTCGTCGGCACCGCCACCATCACCGCACAGATCAAGTAACACCCCGCACCACCACCACAGTCGGCCCGGACCACGCAGCAGCGTGGTCCGGGCCGACTTGCGTTGCGGCTCGTGCGTCGAGCGGTACCGGGCGTACCTGGCTGAACCGGGCGTACCTGCTGGAACCGGGCGCACCCAGCGGAATCGGGGGTACCTGGTCGGTTCTTTCGACCAGGTACGCCCGTTCTTGCGAACCACCGCGCGCGCGATGGGAAAGAACGGGCGCACAGACGGACGGGAGGCCCAGTGCCAGCTGGCACCGGGCCTCCCGTCCGTCAGGTGCGGACGCCGGGCCGGCGGCCGCCGTCGTCACGGGCTGGGCGACACCTCACGGGCTCACGTCCGCGAGAACTGTCGCTCAGCGCGAAATCGCGCCCGGACCCCACCGCACCGCAACGCACCGCGGTACCGCTCAGCGGCGCCGCCACCACCGCCGCGGCTTCGCCTCGAGCCGCGCCTGCTCCGCAGCCTGCGCAGCGGAGGCCATGCGCACGTCGCGGCGCTCCCGCCAGGCGAGCACCTCGGCCTCGACGTCGCGCATCGGCGTCACCACCGGCGGCCCGCCGAGCAGCTGCCGCCGGGCCTCTTTCACCCGCGCGTTGAAGTCCACCAGGACGTCCCGCACGTCGGACTCCAGCGACAGCGCGTCGAGTGCGTCGTCGAGTTCGGCGTCCTCGGTCCGCAGCGCCAGGGCCGGCGGCGCGATGCCCCGGATGTCCTCACGCTCGATCTTCGACTTGATCCACCAGTCCGGGTCGTGCTGCCCGTCGAGGCCCGGCAGCGGCTTGCCGTGGTACGGGTTGCCCTCGAAGACCCCGCGGCGCTCGGCCTCCGCGATCTGGGCCCGGGCGTGCGCCGCGACGTCGGCGGCCTTGAGCAGCCGACGTTCCTCACGTTCCGAGCGCACCTCGTCGGGGTCGAGCGACCCCCGCTCGATCTCCTGGTCGACGAGCTGCTGGTAGCGGTAGCGCGCGGCCCTGCGGAGCCGGTCCATCCGTGCATCGACGTCGTTCATCGTCAGACCATGATGCCCCGCGCCCCCGACGGTTCGTCCAGCCCGGTCAGGACTTCTCTGAGACTTCTTCGATGGTCAGCGCGGCCTGGATGAGCGCCAGGTGCGACAGCCCCTGGGGGATGTTGCCCATGAAGTCCCCGTCGACGGCGCTGAGCATCTCGCTGAACAGGCCGACGTCGTTCGCCTGCGCGACCATGTCGTCCATCAGCTGCTTCGCGTCGTCGACCCGTCCGACGCAGGCCAGGGCCGCAGCGAGCCAGAACGAGCACGCCACGAACGGCGATTCCTCGTCCTGGATGCCGGAGTACCGGTACACGAGGGGGCCGTGCTGCAGCTGCTCCTCGATCGCACGGATCGTGGACTCCATGCGCGGTCCGCGGTCGAACGCCGACATCGCGTGCAGCAGGATCGAGCAGTCGAGCGCGTCGGTGCCCGGGTACATGACGTAGTGGCCGAGCTCCTCGTTCCACCCGTTCTCGGCGACCCAGTCCTCGATGAGCTCGCGGTTCTCGATCCACTTCTCGCGCGGGCCGTCGATCATCCCCGCGTCGTGCAGCTCGACCGCGGCGTCGAGCGCCTGCCAGCAGCCGATCTTGCTCGTCGTGTAGTGCTGCGCCTCCTGCAGCTCCCACATGCCCGAGTCGGGCTCCACCCAGCGGTGGCACGCGTCGTCGGCCAGGTCCTGCAGCACCGAGGCCGTCTTGCGGTCGAGCACGTTGCCGGCCCGGACGTACTGCCGCATGATCTCGAACACGTCGCCCCAGACCCCGAGCTGCAGCTGGTCACCCGCGCGGTTGCCGATCGTGACCGGCCCGATGCCGTTCCAGCCCGGGACGTCGCGCTCCTCGACGGTGTCGCTCTTCGACCCGTCGAGTCCGTAGAAGATCGGCATCGTCTCGTCGTGCTCGGCGATCGTGCGCATCACCCACGACACGGCGGCGTGCGTCTCCTCGCGCAGGCCGAAGCGGGTGAGCGCGTGCACCGTGTACGCCAGGTCGCGCACCCAGGCGAACCGGTAGTCCCAGTTCTTCCCGCCGGTGCGGTCCTCGGGCAGGCTCGTCGTCGGGGCCGCGGCGATGGCGCCGGTGGGGGCGAAGATCAGGAGCTTCAGGGCGAGGGCGCTGCGCTGGACGGCGTCCGACCAGGGGCCGTCGTAGCTGAACTCCTTCGACCAGGTCGCCCAGTTCTCGATCGTGCGGTCGACCCCTTCGAGCGTGCGCTCCGGCTCGGGCAGGAAGATCGGTTCGTCGTACGTGCCGACGATGGTCAGGATCGACTTCGAGCCCTCGGTCGTCGTGAACCGCCCCGAGAACCGGGGCCCGTCGTCGTGCACCGGTTCGAAGCCCTGCTCGACGATCGCGATGGTGACGCCGTCGATCCCGATGACGGTGCCGTTCGCGGTGTCGAGGCGTCGGGGCTCCGCGGTGTTCAGGATCGTGCCGGGCACGACCGCCCACTCCATCTCGACCGAACCGTCGACCCCCTGCACGCAGCGGCCGATCTCGGCCCACGGCAGCCGTCCGGCCACTCCGGTGACCATCGCGTCGGTCACGGTGGCGGTGCCGGACGGGGTCGTCCACGTCGTCACGAGCACGTTCGTCCCCGGCAGGTAGGCGCGGGACACCTGCGCCTGGTCGTCCACCGGCCGCAGGGCGACGTGTCCGCCGTGCTCGGCGTCGACGATGCTCGCGAACACCGGCGGCGAGTCCATCGACGGGATCGGCAGCCAGTCGATCCGGCCGTCGAGCGCGATGAGGGCGACCGTCCGCCCGTCGCCGATCGCGCCGTACGAACGGAGCGGGACGTACCCGTTGGTCCGTTCCTCGTTCTCGGTCGCGTCGGGGGTGTCTCGCGTGCGCTCGGTCATGCGTCCAGCCTGCCCCGGCCCCGGCGGCGATCATCAGGCGGACGTACCCCTCGTGGAGAACGCACGCCGGGCCTCCAGCGTGTGGAGAACCGACGCGGACCAGCCGACACGCCCACGCGGCTTGCGCATCCCGGGCGTGTCGCACTAGCGTCGTCCTCCTGCCGATCAGGCAGACCGCCCGCCCCGGGCACACCGGAAGGACCGCGCATGCGCGCCGTGCAGCACAACGAGGAACGCGTCGAGCTCCAGCTCGCCGTGGCCGCCGTGCTGCCCGAGCAGCAGTGGTCCCTCAGCTATCCCGCGTAGGCACGCGACGTCCCACGACGCCCCGTGCCCACCCGGCCCGGGGCGTTCGTCAGCACCGCCTCCTTCCGTCCGCCACGTCCGGCGACGACCAGGAGGCCCGGCGTGCGACCGTCTCGGACCGTCACCTCGACCGTCACGAAAGCGAGACGACTCCATGAAGAAGATCAACGACCGGCTGCTCAGCTGGGCCTCGATGCTCGAGGACAACACCGAGCAGCAGGCCCGCACGACCGCGCGCATGCCGTTCGTGTTCCCGCACCTGGCCCTCATGCCCGACGCACACCTCGGCCTCGGGGCCACCGTGGGGTCCGTGATCCCGACCCTCGGCGCGATCATGCCGGCGGCCGTCGGCGTGGACATCGGCTGCGGCATGATCGCGGTCCGCACGCAGTTCACCGCCACCGACCTGCCCGCCGACCTGCAGGGGCTGCGCGAGCAGATCGAGCGCGCGATCCCGCTGTCGGCCGGTGCGTCGAACCGGAAGATCGTGGCGACCGCCGCTCCCCGGATCGCCGAGCTCGAGGCGATGGCCGAGACCGCCGGGTTCGACCCCGACGGCGTGCACGGCGGGTGGCGGAACCAGCTCGGCACCCTCGGGTCCGGCAACCACTTCATCGAGGTCTCCCTCGACGAGCAGGACCGGGTCTGGCTCTTCCTGCACTCCGGGTCGCGGGGCGTCGGCAACAAGATCGCGCAGCGCCACATCAAGGTCGCCAAGAAGGCGATGGAGCGGTGGTGGATCCAGCTGGCGGACCCCGACCTGGCGTACCTGGTCGAGGGCACGCCGGAGTTCGACCGGTACATCGCCGAGCTCCGGTGGGCCCAGCACTTCGCGCTGCTCAACCGCGAGGAGATGATGGACCGCGTCGTCCGGCAGCTGTCCGAGGCCATCGGCACCCCCGTCGACGAGCGCGAGCGGATCAACTGCCACCACAACTTCACGCAGCGTGAGACGCACTGGGGCAAGTCCGTGTGGGTCTCGCGCAAGGGTGCGATCCAGGCGAAGGCCGGTCAGCCCGGCCTGATCCCCGGGTCGATGGGCACCGCGTCGTACGTGGTCGAGGGGCTCGGCAACAAGCCCTCGCTCGAGTCGTCGCCGCACGGGGCCGGTCGGCTGTTCTCGCGGAGCGCCGCCCGGCGGACCTTCACCCACGAGCAGCTGCGCGAGGCGATGACCGGCATCGAGTACCGCGACACCGACGCGTTCCTCGACGAGATCCCGGCGGCGTACAAGCCGATCGACCAGGTCATGGCGGACGCCGAGGACCTCGTGTCGATCCGGCACACCCTGCGGCAGGTCGTCAACGTGAAGGGCGACTGAGACGCGCCCACCGACGGACGGGAGGCCCGTGGCGGCACCGCCACAGGCCTCCCGTCCGCCACGTGGCGGACCGCACGGCCCGACGCGCCCCGGACAGGACGGCACGCGTCGGGCACGCTGGTGCGTGATGAGCGACACGGCGGAGCACGCAGCGAAGGAAACCGGACGACAGGTCCGGCGGGCGGCCGACAGCCGCTGGTTCGAGGTCACGGCACGCGCCGGGTTCGTCGGCAGCGGCATCGTCCACCTGCTGATCGGGTACCTGGCGATCCTGCTCGGCATCGGCAACGCGTCCTCCGGCGGCGAGACGGACCAGTCCGGTGCGCTGCAGCAGATCGCCGCGGTCCCCGGCGGGGTGTTCCTGCTCTGGCTGATCGCCGTCGGCACGGCCGCACTCACCGTGCGTCTGGTCGTCGAGGCGATCGTCGGTGGCCGTTCCGACACCACGCGGGGCTGGCTCGCCCGGCTGAAGGACGTCGCGAAGGCCGTGGTCTACGGCGTGATCGCCTACTCGGCGGCCTCGTACGCGCTCGGTGCCGGGTCGAGCTCGAGCAGCTCGTCGCAGAGTGCCGCGGCGAAGACCCTGGCGACACCGGGCGGGGTGTTCGTGCTGGTCCTGGCCGGGGCGATCGCGGTCGCGGTCGGCATCGGCCTCGTGGTGATCGGCTGCCGCCGGTCGTTCCGCAAGCAGATCACGCGACCGTCGGGCCAGCTCGACCGCGTGGTCACCGTGCTCGGCGTCGTCGGGTACCTCGGCAAGGGCGTCGCCGTGGTCATCGTGGGCGTGCTCATCGCCGTCGCGGGGCTGCAGAGCGACCCCGACCAGGCCACCGGCCTCGACGCCGCGTTCGACGCGGTGCGGAGCATGCCCGGTGGGGTGTTCGTCCTCGTCGCGATCGGCATCGGGTTCCTGGCCTTCGGCGTCTACAGCTTCTTCCGTGCGCGGTTCGCCCGCCTCTGACCCGCCGGCGCTGCCGCGCTACCCGCCGACGCACGCACGCCTGAACGGGCACGGACCACCCCCGCGGTAGACGGGGTCGATGAGCACCAACGTCACGACCGGCCCCGCGACCGTCTTCGCCGACGCCCGAGCGGTCCTCGCCGAGAGCATCGTCTGGGACCCGTCCGCACAGCTGCTCCGGTGGGCCGACATCACCCTCGGCACCCTCAACACCGCCGAGGCCGACGGCACCGTGCGCTCGAGCGTGCCGCTGCCGCCCCCGCTGGCGAGCTTCCAGCCCCGGGCCTCCGGCGGGTTCGTCGCGGCCCTCGGCGACACCGTCGTGGTGACGGACGAGCAGGGATCCGTGGAGCGTGAGATCACCCGCGTCACCCACAGCACCTCGGGCAACCGGTTCAACGAGGGCAAGTGCGACCCGTTCGGCCGGTTCCTGGTCGGCAGCATGAACGTGACGACCGGCGAGCCAGACGCAGCGCTCTACTCGATCGAGGCCGACGGCACGACCCGGGTGCTCCGCGGCGGCTTCGGCGTGACGAACGGCATGGAGTGGTCGGAGGACGGCAGCACGATGTACGTCACCGACACCAGCGCCTCGACCGTCTTCCGGGGGTCGTACGGCCCGGACGGCGAGCTCGGCGAACTCGAGCCGTTCATCGTCGGTCAGGCGCACGACGGCCTGGTCCGCGACGACGAGGGCTGCTTCTGGAGCGCGATCTACGGCGGGTCCCGCGTCGAGCGCTACGGGCCGGACGGCTCGCACCTGGAGACGGTGGAGCTCCCCGTCGCCAACCCGACGTCGGTGGCGTTCGGCGGCCCGGACATGTCGACGCTCTTCGTCGGGACGGCCCGCGAGAACCTCACCGAGCAGGACCTGGAGCAGGCGCCCCGGTCCGGGGCGGTCTTCGCGGTGCCGACGACGGTGCACGGGTTCCCCGCGAACACCTTCAGCGGCTGAGCACGTCGTCGCCGCCCGCGCGGACGGCGGCCGGGTATCCTGGGCGACCGCCCGACCGGAGGAGACCCACGTGGACGACGAACGCCAGGCACCCCGGCCGGACCCGGCCGGGGAACTCGCCCAGGCCGAGGACGCCGACGTCACGGTGCAGGTGGACCGGGTCGCGGTCGACGGCACCTACGTCCGGGTGAGCTCGATCGGTGAGCCGGGCGAGCGGGCCTTCCTGCTCGTCGCGGGGCTCGGCATCGCGTCGACCTACTACGAGCGGCTCGCCCCGCACCTCAACGAGAACGGTCCGGTGCACGCGCTCGACCTGCCGGGCTTCGCCGGAGTCCCGCGGTTCCGCGGCAAGGTCTCGATCGAGCGCTACGCCGACGCGGTCGAGCGGGTCATCGACGACCTCGGGCTCCAGGATCCGGTCCTGGTCGGGCACTCGATGGGCACACAGGTCGTCACCGAGGTCGCCGCCCGCCGTCCAGGGATCTCCGACCTCGTGCTCATCAGCCCGGTGGTCGACTCGTCGGCACGGACCGTGCGGCAGTCGGCGTTCCGGTTCCTCCGGTCGACGCTGCACGAGCCCGCCGCGGTCCGCTGGCACGGCATCACGGCGTACGCACTGTGCGGCTGGCACTGGTTCCGGAAGGTCCTGCCGCGGATGATCGCGTTCCCGATCGAGGAGCGCGCCGCCCACGTGCAGGCCCGCACCCTGATCGTCCGCGGTGAGCACGACGCGATGGTGCCGCGGGACTGGGTCCGTCGGCTGGCGCGGGTGTTCCCGTACGCGGTCCTCCGCGAGGTCGTCGACGGCGCACACTCGGTCATGCACGCACAGGCCGACGCGGTCGCGCGGCTCGCGGTGGCGCACGTCGACCGCCGGATCCCCGACCGGGGCGTGTCGTCGCTGCAGCAGGTGCGCGACGACTCGACGTCGTCGGACCTGGCGCGGGTCAGCCCGGGGGACGCCTGGTTGCTGGTCAAGTCGCGGTTCATCGAGTTGTTCGGGATGGCCCGCAACGACGACGAGACGCTCGAGGCAGCCAAGTCCGCGCACGCCGTCGCGATGGCGGACGGCGACGACCTGCCGGTCGACCCGGCGGATCGCCGTGCGGTCGTCGATGAAGTCGCGCCGGAGACGAAGGAGCGGTGACCGCCAGGAGGCCCGGTGCCGGTCCGACGGACCGGCACCGGGCCTCCAGGCAGTCGCGACCACAGCGACGGGCGAGCGATCAGGGCGTGATGCGGCCCGGCAGCATGTCGGGCGTCAGCGCGTTCGCCTCGGCGAGGACCTTGCGGGCCTCGTCGGTCTTGTCCCACACGTTCCAGAGCAGCACGCCCCGGACCGTGTCGTCGTCGTCCAGGTAGTAGACGACGCCGGTGACGGTGGGGTCCTGCCAGTCCTCGACCGTGCGGAGCTTGGAGCTGACCTGCCCCACGGCCTCGTACCCCATGTCGAAGACGTCGGAGTAGAACATCGGCGTGTGGTCGTAGGTCTCATCGGCGTCGGCCAGGTTGCGGCCTGCCTGCCGACCCTGCTGCTGGGCGTTGTCGACGTGCTCCACCCGGCGGGTGCCGAGGATCCGGTCCGGGTACTCGGCGACGTCACCGGCGGCGAACACGGAGTCGTCGTCGGTGAGCAGCGTCGAGGTCACCACGATGCCGTCGCGGACGGTCAGTCCGGCGTCGGCGGCGAGCTGCGTCGCGGGTTCGATGCCGAGCCCGGCGACGACCGCGTCGGCCTCGACCACGGAGCCGTCGTCGAGCGTCAGCCGCACGCCGTCGGCCGTCTCGGTGCCCTCGGACACCCGGCGGCCGGTGCGGAGCTCGACGCCGTGGTCGACGAAGCGCTGCTGGAACGCCCGTGCCAGGTCCTCCGGGAACATCCGTCCGCCGACGACCTCGTCCGGGTCGACCAGCGTGACGCGTGCGCCGTTCTGCACGATGCCCGCCGTGATCTCCTGACCGATGTACCCGCCGCCCACGACGGCGACGTGTGCTCCGGCGTCCGCGAGTTCACGCAGCCGGCGGTAGTCCGACGCGCTGCGGTAGTCGAGCACGCGTGCCGACGGGGACAGCCCCGGCAGCCCGCGTGGCTTCCCGCCGGTCGCGAGCAGGAGCCGCTCGTAGCCGTGGGTCGCGCCGTCGGCCGTCGTGACGGTCTTCGCGGCACGGTCGATCGCGGTGACCGCGGTTCCCAGGACGAACTGCGCCCCGGTCTCCTCGGTGTGCAGGTCGACCTTGTCGTCCCAGCTGAAGTCCGGGTCGGTCCAGAGCTTCTTCGAGAGCGCGGGCCGGGCGTAGGGCCGGTCGACGTCCTCGCTGAGGATGCCGATCGACCCGTCGGTGTCGAGCTCGCGGATGCCGCGGGCAGCGGCGTCGGCGACCATCCCGCCGCCGACGATGAGGTAGCGGAAGTCGGTCATGACGCCTCCTGGCGGTGCTGTGGTGCCACGATCAGATCGTGGCGACCGAGCCGGAGTCGACCCGGTAGTTGGCGCCGTTCACGAAGCTGGCCAGGTCGGAGCACAGGAAGGCCACGACGTTCGCGACCTCTTCCGGCTCGCCGCGGCGCTTCAGCTCCATGTACGGCCGCTCCTCTTCGAGGAAGCTGCCGATGGCCTCGTCGAACGAGGTCCCGCGCTGCTTGGCCCGCTTGTCCATCATCGCGTCGGTCATCGGGGTGTGGATGAACGCGGGGGAGACCGTGTTCACCAGCAGGCCCTCGGAGGCGTAGGAGCGCGACAGTCCCTTCGCGAACGAGAGCACCCCGGCCTTCGCGGCGCAGTAGGGCAGTTCGTCGTCGTACGGCTGCGAGGCGTCCTCGGACACCAGGTAGACGATGCGTCCCCAGCCGCCCTGGCGCAGGTCGCCGATGAACTCACGGGTGATCCGCACCGGCCCCATCAGGTCGATGTCGATCGTCTCCGCCCAGCCGGCCTCGTCGATCTCGTGGAACATGCCCTGGGCGCCGGTGACGCCCGAGGACTGCACCAGGATGTCGATCTCGCCGACCGCTTCACGCACCTTGTCGTGCAGGGCGGCGAGGCTCTCGGCGCTCCGGACGTCGGCGGCGAAGGCGTGCAGCTTGCCGATCGGCGCCTCGAGTTGGTCCGCACTGGTGTCCAGACGGCTCTGGTCGATGTCGGTGACGACCACGGTCGCACCCTCTGCCAGGAGGATGCGCGCCGTGTTCCAGCCGATGCCGGAGTCGCCGCCGAAGACGAGTGCGGTCTTGCCCTGGATACCGAGGTCCACCCGGGCCCCTACGCGTGTGCCGACGCGTCGGCGACGGCGGGCGTGGTGGCGGAGGCCAGCGGGGTGCTGGGCGCGCGGTTCTCGGCGGAGACCATCCACGCGAGCTGCTCGAGGCGCTCGATGAAGCCGTGGAGCAGGTCCGCGGTCGTCGGGTCTTCCTCGTCGACCTCGTCGTGGACATCGCGCATGGTGCCGGTCGCCTGGTACAGCCGGAGCGTGACCTGGTCGATCGCGTCGTGCGTGGTGATCTCGCCCGAGGGGAACGCGTCGAGGTGGCTGCCCGCGGAGACGGTCGCCGAGCGGCCGTCCGGCACGAGGTACAGCGCACGCATGCGCTCGGCGGTGTCGTCGGCGAACTCACGAGCTGCGTCGACGATCTCGTCGAGCTGCAGGTGGAGGTCGCGGAAGTTGGTGCCCAGGATGTTCCAGTGGGCCTGCTTGCCCTGCAGGTGCAGGTCGATGAGGTCCACGAGGACCGCCTGGAGGTTCTTGGCCATCTTGTCCGAAGCGTGCATGGTTGTGGCTCCTTTCGCGTCGGTGTGACCGTTCCGGTCTACGCGGTGCCGCAGTGCACGCTCTCAGTGCGCTCGGAGGCAGCGTCCCCCGAGGTCGTCCGGTGCAGGGCTGCTCAGTGCGACGGCGCGGGGTCGACCTGGTCGACTGCGTCGCGCATCTGCTCCAGGAACCCGGCGACGATCCGCGCCTCGGACGCGGGGAGCCCCTCGGCGATCGACATCATCCGGCGGTGCATCACGCCGAGCGTGGCGCGGACCTCGTCGTCGGTCTCGGTCGTCGGCGTGATGACGAGGGCCCGGCGGTCGGTGGGGTGCGGGTCCCGGCGGACGTGGTTCGACTTGACCAGGCGGTCGATGAGGATGGTCGTCGAGGCCGACGAGATCTTGAGGTACGCGGCGAGGTCCTTCGGGCTCACAGCGGTGCCGGAGCGCTGCGCCTGCAGCAGGAAGCGCACGGCGAGCAGGTCGGTCTCGCCCATGCCCATCGAGTCACGGGTCCGGCGGCGCATGGCCGTCTCGGCGGACCGGTACCGGCGCAGGGCGTTCAGCACCGCGACCCCGCGTTGGGTCGCGTCGTCGTCCGGGAACCAGTACCCGGACGCCTCGGTGATCTCCTGCGTGGACATGGCGTTCAGGGTAACCCGTCTCGTATCTCGGCCGTCGAGCGAACTCCCGGGTTCTGCCGCAACCGCACCGTCCGCACCGTCCGATGCGTCCGCACCGGACGGACAGGAGGCCCGTGGCGGTGTCGCCACGGGCCTCCTGTCCGACGGTCGGTCGCGTTACGCGGCTGCCTGCTCGTCCGTGCCGGCTGCGGCCTCGGCGAGCGCGGTGAGCGCGCCCTGCACGAGCGTCGTGACCTCGGCGTCCTCACGCGGGTGGGTCTCCGCGAAGCGGACGACCGACTGCGGGATGGCGACCTTGACGTCCTCCAGGACCTTCGCGCCGGCGATGCCGGCGGCCTTGCGGGCGTCGTCGTGGGCCCAGACGCCGCCGTACTGGCCGAAGGCCGAGCCGATCACGGCGAGGGGCTTGCCGGACAGTGGCGAGGCGCCGAACGGACGCGAACCCCAGTCGAGCGCGTTCTTCAGGACGGCGGGGATGGTGCCGTTGTACTCGGGGGTGATCAGCAGGACGGCGTCCGCGGTGGCGACGGCGTCGCGGAAGGCGACGGCAGCGGCGGGCGGGGTGTCGCCGTCGATGTCCTCGTTGTAGAACGGCAGGTCGACGATGCCGTCGAAGGTGTGCAGCTCGATGCCCTCCGGCGCGTGGTGCGCGGCGGCCTCGGCGAGCTTGCGGTTGATGGAGTCGGCGCGCAGGCTGCCGACGAGGACGAGGACGTTCGTCATGGAGCTCCTTCTGTTGCGGGATGCTGTTGCTGGACGGAAAGGTGTCAGCGACAACCAATGCGATCGTAGGGGGCGCTATTCCCAGCACCCTGGGTACGGTGGCGACGTGACCACGCTTCGGACCCCGGCCAGCACGCCACGAACCACCGACCCGACCTGGTGGCGCGATGCCGTCGTCTACCAGGTCTACCCGCGCAGCTTCGCCGACACGGACGGCGACGGGCTCGGTGACGTCGCGGGCATCACGAGCCGGGTGCCGTTCCTGGCGTCGCTCGGCGTCGATGCCCTGTGGCTCTCCCCGTTCTTCCCGTCGCCGCTCGCCGACGGTGGCTACGACGTCGCCGACTACCGCGCCGTCGACCCGAAGCTCGGGTCCCTCGACGACCTGGACGCCCTGGTGCGGGCCGCGCACGAGCACGACCTCAAGGTCATCGTCGACATCGTGCCGAACCACACCTCGGACCAGCACGAGTGGTTCCGAGCAGCACTGGCGTCCGCGCCGGGGTCGGCCGAGCGTGCGCGGTACGTGTTCCGTGAGGGCTCCGGCGCCTCCGGGGAACTGCCGCCGAGCGACTGGGTGTCGAACTTCGGCGGCAGCGCGTGGACCCGGGTGCCCGACGGGCAGTGGTACCTGCACCTGTTCGCCCCCGAGCAGCCCGACCTGGACTGGTCGAACCCCGAGATCCGCGCCGACTTCGCGGACACGCTGCGCTTCTGGTCGGACCGCGGTGTCGACGGCTTCCGCGTGGACGTCGCGCACGGGCTGGCGAAGGACCTGTCGACCCCGTACCGGCCGTCGAACGAGCAGGACCTGCCGCTCGACGGCTCCGACCCGCTGTACGACCGCGACGAGGTGCACGAGATCTTCGCCACCTGGCGCCGGGTGCTCGACGAGTACGACCCGCCCCGTGCCGCGGTCGCCGAGGCCTGGGCCCCGGCACCCCGCCGTGTCCTGTACGCCCGGCCGACGGAGCTCGGGCAGGCCTTCAACTTCGACCTGCTCGAGGCCCCGTTCGAGCCCGATGCGTTCCGTCGGATCATCGAGCGGAACCTGGCCGCCTCGGAGCAGTCCGGTGCCTCGAGCACCTGGGTGCTCTCGAACCACGACGTCGTGCGGCACCCCACCCGCTACGGCCTGCCGGACGGCACCGACACCGACGCTTGGCTCATGACCGACGGCACCTCGCCGGAGCTCGACCGTGCACAGGGGCTCCGTCGGGCCCGAGCGGCGACGCTGCTGATGCTGGCGCTGCCCGGGTCGTCGTACGTCTACCAGGGCGAGGAGCTCGGGTTGCACGAGGCCGCCGCGATCCCGCGCGACCTGCTGCAGGACCCGAAGTGGCTCCGCACCGGGCACACCGTGAAGGGCCGGGACGGCTGCCGCGTGCCGATCCCGTGGACGCGCTCCGGGCCGTCGTTCGGCTTCGGGGACGTCGCACCGCACCTGCCGCAGCCGCAGGACTTCGGGGAGTCCTCGGTCGAGGCCGAGGACGGCGATCCCGAGTCGACCCTGTCGCTGTACCGCCGGGCGCTGGCCGCACGGCGTCGCCTGCAGCAGGGGGAGGCGCTGACGTGGCTGGAGTCCGGCTCCGAGGTCGTGGCGTTCGCGCGGCACGACGGCTGGCGTTCGGTGACGAACTTCGGCACCGCGCCGGTGCCCCTGCCGGCCGGGACCGTCGTCGTCGCGTCCGGGCCGCTCGACGGGGTCGCACCGGGGCTGCTGCCGGGTGAGACGACGGTGTGGCTGGCCTGAGCGGTCCGCTCGCGTCGTTCTTCCTCCACAGCCGGGAGGCCCGTGGGGGCGTTCCACAGATCGTCTCCCCGCCGTCCGGGGGTGACGTCCCGGTCGCGAGCATCGGGGCATGACAGATCCCACTGCATCAGCTCCAGCTCCTGCCCCAGCGCCTTCCCTCGACCGGCGGTCGTTCCGCTCGCGGGTCGTCCGCCGTCTCGCCGCGGCGTGCGCCACCCTGACCGCGATCGGCGTGCTCGCGGCACCCGCGGTCCTGCCGTCCGGGTCGAGTGCGGCCGCCCTCGACTTCCCGTACGTCAACCAGTTCTCCAGTGCGTCCGGCGGGGCCCTGCACGGTGACGCCGCGGTGTCGGGCGGCCGGTTGCGGCTCACCGACGACGTCAAGAACCAGGCGGGGGCGTGGTCGACGAACGACACGTTCCCGTCGGACACCGGGCTCGAGATCGAGTTCACCTACGCGATGTACACGGCGAAGGACGACCCCGGCGCCGACGGGCTGCTGCTGTACCTCGCCGACGGCGCCGCAGCACAGGGCGTCGGGTCCTTCGGTGCCGGCCTCGGGTACGCCTGCCGCAAGGAAGCGACCGAGGGCGGCGGACGCGTGTGCGACCTGCCCGGTGTGCCCGGTGGCTTCGCCGCCGTCGCGATCGACCACTACGGCAACTTCTCGTCGCGCATCAACGGGTCCGGTCCCGGAGCCCAGCCCGACCACGTGGTGGTCCGGGGCTCCGGCAACAGCACCGAGGGCTACCGGTACGTCGCCGGTGCCGCGGCACCGGGCGGCACCGTGACGGCCGGTTCCACGCCCCGGACGGTCCGGATCACCCTGCTGCCCGACGACGACGGCGGGCTCGCGGTCTCCGTCCGGCTGCAGGTCGGCTCGACCATGCGCACCGTGCTCGACTCGGTCCCGCTGCACGGCGACGGGCAGGCCGCGCTGCCGAGCACGCTGCGCCTCGGGTTCGCCGGGGCCACCGGCAGTCACGTCGACAAGCACGAGGTCGACGCGCTCCGGGTCTGGAAGCCGGCGGACCTGTCCGTCGAGCACGACCTGCCCGCAACCGCGACGGCGGGCGAACCGCTCCGCTACACCGTGACGGCGCGGAACCCCGGCCCGAACGCCGCCGACCCGAGTCCGCTGCAGGTCGACGTGCCCGACGGCGTCGAGGACGTCACCTGGACCTGCACGGCCGCGGACGGCTCCGCCTGTGCGACCGGGTCGGGCACCGGTGACGTCGCGACCGACCTGTCGTTGCCCCGAGGGAGTTCGGCCGTCGTCACGATCGAGGGCCGGGTGGCCGAGGGCACGTCCGGAGCGCTGGAGAGCGTTGCGACCATCGCCCCGCCGACCTCGTTGTCCGACACGAACGAGGCCGACAACGCCTCGCGGGCGACCACCACGGTCACTGCCCCCGTGATCGCCGCCGACGTCGAGACGGACAAGTCGGTGTCGCCGTCGACCGTCCGGCCCGGTGACGAGGTCGAGTACCTCGTGACGGCCCGGAACCGGGGGCCGTCGGTGGCGCGGCAGGTCGGGGCGGTCGACGACCTGCCCCAGGCCATGCGGTTCGTGGGCTCCGAGGACGGGTGCACGGCCGAGGGGCAGCGGGTGACCTGCAGCTCCGACGTGTCGCTCGAGGTGGGCGAGACCCTGGACTTCCGGATCCGCGCCGAGCTCGACCCCGCGTACCAGGGGGACGGCTCCGACGTGGTGAACGTGGCGACGGCGACCTCGCCGACCGACGCGGACGGCGGCGACCCGTCCACCGGCGTCGCGATCGTCGTGGGCCCGGACGACGAGGGGCCCACGCCGAGCCCCGTGCCGACGAGCGGGCCCACTCCGGACGACGGGGACGCCGGTGGTGACGGTTCCGGTGGTGACGACGGTGACGGCGCCGGTGTCGACGACGACGGCGGAGCCGGTGACCCCGCAGTCGACCGTCGTGCGGCTGCCCCCGTCGGAGCCCTCGCCTACACCGGCGCCGAAGGGCTCGGCCTCGCCGCGGCGCTCGCCGCCCTGGCCGCCGCCGCCGGATCCGTGTGCTGGTGGCTCGCCCGACGTCGTGCTCGCCGGAACGCGCCGTCCGACGACCCGCAGCAGCCCTGACACCGCCGGGACGGCACCGGACGGCGGTGTCGTCCCGGTGCACGGGTGTGGACGTCCACAGGGGGTCGAGTCCGCTCCGGTCGGGCGTCCACCCCACCGGCGGTAGGATCGGATCCACGATCCGCATGCCCGAAAGAGGTCTCGTGTCCGACACCGTGGACGACGCCACCACCGTGGAAGACGCGACCCAGCGCGCGCGGTACTGGCCGATCCCGATCCTCCGGGCGGTCCCCGCAGCGGTCGTCGCGATGGTGATCACCTTCTCGACCAACCACGCCGCGGGCTACGGTCTCCTGCTGTTCGGCGGCTTCGCTCTGGTCGAGGGCCTCGTGCTCCTGTTCGCCGGGATCTCCCGACTGCCCCTCGACGGTCGATCGCGTCGCACGACCCTGCTGCAGGCCGTCATCACCCTGCTCGCGGCCGTCGCCGCCTTCGCGTGCAACGGGTTCGGGCTGCCGGCCTTCATCACGGTCATCGTCGCGTTCGCGGTGCTGACCGGGGCCCTCGAGCTGTCGCAGGGGCTCCGTGCCCGGCGACGCTCGCCCTTCGCTCGCGACTGGACCACGATCGGCGGCCTCACGCTGCTGCTCGCGGTCGCCTTCCTCGTCACGCCGCCGGACTACTCCCAGCAGCTCGGTGGCGTGGAGCAGGTCACCGGCACCCTCGACGCCTCGATCGTGCTCGTCGGCCTGCTCGGCGCGTACCTCGCCATCACGGCCGTCTTCCACGTGATCGCCGGCCTCTCGCACAAGTGGGGCACGGCCACGCCGGCCGTCGCCCCGGACGGAGCACCACACGCATGACCACCCCCAGCCGTCGTGACCGTCTGCGCCCGGTCGAGCTCCTCGGGATCTCCGCGATCATCGCGGTGTTCACCGGGCTCGTCGTGCTGTTCTCGACGCGGGAACTGCAGCTGGCCGTGATCTTCCTCGGCGTCGCGTTCATCGTGGTCGTCGTCGTGCTCGCGATGCTGCAGCTCGCCTCGTCGAGCGAGCAGGACGACAACGACATGCTCGGCGGGCACAAGACGCCGGGCGAGGGCGACGGCGACGACTTCCACTGACCGCTGATGTCTGACAGCTGACAGCTGACGGCTCCGGGCGGACACGCCCGAGATCACGAATCCGCCACGGTCCTGTCAGGATCGCGGGTCCTGCCGACACCTCTGAGTGAAGGAGGTGGGATGTGGACGTGACGACCGGCACCGACACGGACGAAGGACTCGTCCGTGCGATGGCACAAGGGGACACCGGCGCGCTCGCCCGGGCGTTCGACCGGTACGCCGCCACCCTCACCCGCTACGCCTGGGCGCTCGTCGACGACCGGTCCGACGTCGAGGAGATCGTGCAGGACGCGTTCCTGACGCTCTGGCAGCGCGCCGCGACCCTGGAGCTGCCGGCGGACACGGTGCTGCCGTGGCTGCTCGTCGTGTGCCGCAACCACGCCTTCAACACCGGCCGCAAGCAGGCCCGGCGCCGCACGGACGAGCTCCCGGAGCACCTCGCCTCGCCCGCCGACCACGACGAGGCCCGCGAGACCCTGCGCTGGGTCCGCGCCGAGATCGCCGCGCTCCCGGACCTCGACCGCCGCATCTGCGAGCTCTGCCTGCTCGAGGGGCACTCGTACGCCGAGGCCGCCGAACTCCTCGGACTCACGGTCGGCGCGGTCACCCAGCGGGTGTCCCGCAACCGTCGACGACTCAAGAAGGTGGTGATGCACGATGAACACTGAGCCTCCGCAGGGAGACGACCTGCAGCGCATGCTCGTCTCGATGAAGCAGAACGTCCTCGAACGTGCCACCCCGCTCCCGAAGCGTCGTCGGGGCCGGTCCGGGATCGTCATCGGTGTCGTTGCGCTGCTCGCCGTCGGCACCGCGACCGGTGCGGTCGCCCTGACCCTGTCGCAGCAGAACGCCGACCCGGTCGCCGCTCCCACCCAGACCCAGCAGCCCGAGCCCGCGCCGTCCTCCACGACGCCGAGCTCCGCCCCGATCACGGGTGCCCCGGTGCCGAAGCCCACCCCGACGTCGACACCGACCCCCGCCGCGGCGACCATCCCCACGGACTGTCGCGCGCTCGTCCCCGCCGAGGACTACGACCGCTTCTTCGGTGACACCCCGCTGACGCAGGCCGACCCACCGTCGGGTACCGATCGAGTGCCGGACGGTCAGGACCCGGAGGGCACCCAGTCGAAGGTCTCCTGCTCGTGGCGTGACCCGCGCGCGGACGTGTCCGGGATCGAGGTCCGGGCCGGGACCGCCACCGAGGCGACCATCCAGCGGGAGATCGAGGAGTTCCCCGCGTACGACGGCGGCGGGACCTGCACGGAGCGTGACGGCGGAACCTTCTGCCAGTCCCGCGGGATCGTCGAGCCGTACGGCGTCGAGAAGGCCTACACGTACTTCGCCCGCGGTGACACCTGGATCACCATCGAACAGACCAACGTCCCGACCGACGGGCTCCTGCCCGCCCTCATCGCGACGTTCTGGGGGGACTGACGGCCCGGAGGCACGTGGCGGACCCGACCCGTGCCTCCAGTCCGTCGGTGGTCAGATCGTGAGCAGGAACGGTCGCCTCGCGCACCGCGACCCGACGGTCCTGCTCACGAAACACGGCGAGCACGCCCGCGTCACCCGACCCGCGCCGCCACGATGTCGCGCGCAAGCGTCCGGACCGCACGGCTCGGCTCCGGGGACGTCCGGACCGCCAGGCCGATGCGGAGCGGGTCGACCTCGTCCTCCAGGTCGAGCACCGCCCCGTCGTACCGCACCCCCGCGTCCGGCACGACCCCGACGCCGAGCCCGGCCGAGGCGAACCGGATCACTGCGGGCATGTCGTTCATCTCCGCGACGATGCGCCGACGGATGCCGAGCCGCTCGAGTGCCCCGTCGAGGATGATCCGGTTGCCGAACCCGTGCGCCGTGTCGACGAAGGGTTCGTCGGCGAGTTCGGCGAGCGACACCGACGACCGGCCGGCGAGCGGGTGGTCCGACGCGGTGAAGACCCGGAACGGCATCTCCCGCAACGGCTCCACGACGACCCCGGCGGGCACGGTGGGCAGGCCCGTGTAGGCGATGTCGAGCCGCCCGGCGACCAGGTCCTGCACGAGGCCGGTCGTCCCCGACGGCGACGTCATCAGCTCCACGGCGACGAGCGGGTGCTGTCGTCGGAACCGCTGCAGCACGCCCGTCAGGTCGACGATGTCCATGCTCGTGAAGATGCCGAGCCGCACCCGGCCCCGCAGGTCGGCGTCGTCGGCGGTGGCCAGGTCGCGCATCCGGTCGAGGGACTCGAGGACCGCGCGGGCGTGGGGGAGCAGGTCCTCGCCGGCGGGGGTCAGCACGAGCTGTCGTCCGGTGCGATCGAAGAGCCGCACCCCGAAGCTGCGCTCGAGCGAGGCGATCCCCGCGGACACCGTGGACTGCGCGGCCCAGAGCCGTTCGGCCGCGCGGGTGACGCTGCCCTCGGCGGCCACGGTGACGAACTGTTCGAGCAGTCGGGTCTCCATCGTCCGAGTATCGAGCAGATCGATCGTGCACATCAAGCGCATCCGTTGGACTCGATGCAGTGTGAGGGCGATCATCGGAGCATGTCAACCGTCACCGACACCCCGACGGGCACCGTCCCCGCCACCACCGCCGCTCCCGCATCCGCGAGCGACCGTGTCGTCGCCCCGCGCGGACGCCGTGTCCACACCCGTCGGCGCCACGGTTTCGGCTTCTGGGTCGTCGCCTTCGCGTTCCTCGCGGTGATGGCCTTCGCGACCGTCCCCGCACCGCTCTACGTCATCTACCAGGCCCGCGACGGCTTCCCGACCTTCACCACGACGGTCATCTTCGCGGCGTACGGGGTCGGGGTCGTCGGGTCGCTGTACCTGGCGGGGCACCTCAGCGACGTGCACGGGCGGCGCCCGCTCATCCTGGTGTCGATCGCCTTCGAGCTCGTCGCCGCCGTGCTGTTCCTGCTCTGGAACGACGTCACCGGCCTCATCGTCGCCCGGCTCGTGACCGGCCTCGGCGTCGGGACGGTGACGGCGACCGCGACGGCACACCTCGGTGAGCTCCGGGTCCGTGCCACCGGGTCGAGCGACTCCGCGAAGGGCGCGAGCGTCGCCGCCGGAGCCGTGAACCTCGGGGGGCTGTCGCTCGGCGCCCTGGTCGGCGGAGCGCTCGCCGAGTTCGTCGGGCAGCCGCTCATGGTCCCGTACGTGGTGTTCGTGATCGCGCTGGCCGTCGCGTTCGTGCTCGTGCTGGCCGCACCGGAGACGGTCGACCGTCCCGAGGAGCCCGTGGCCTACCGCCCGCAGCGCATGCAGGCGCCGGAGGGGCAGGGTGCGGCGTTCTGGGCAGCCGGCGCAGCAGCGTTCGCCGCGCTCGCCGTGCAGGGCCTCTTCACCTCGGTCGCGCCGAGCTTCCTCGGCACCACGTTCCACGTCACCGACCGCCTGGCCGCCGGCGCCACGACCTTCGGGGTCTTCGCCGCGAGCGCGCTGTCGCAGATCGTCTTCGCCCGACTGTCGCAGCGTGCGCAGATCCGGCTCGGCATGCTGCTCCTGGTCGTCGGCCTGGTCGTCCTCGCCGTCGCCGCGGTCCTGCTGCAGGTCGCCGGGTTCATCGGCGGCGGGGTCGTCGCGGGAGCCGGCGTCGGCCTGCTGTTCCGCGCCGCGATCGGCAGCGCCGCAGCACTGGTCGGCCCGGAGCGCCGGGGCGGCGTGCTCGCCGCCACGTTCCTCATCGCCTACGCCGGGCTCACCGTGCCGGTCGTGGCCGTCGGGGCAGCGCTGCTGGTGATCCCGACGCTCCCCGTCCTGATCGGGTACGTGGTGCTCGTCGCCGTCCTGGCCGTCGTCGCCGGCACCCGGCTGGCCGCGCGCGCCTGACGCGTGGCGGGCCTCCCGTCGGCCCGGAACCAGGTTCCGGACACCGCACCACGCGATCGCGCGGTGCGGTGTCCGGAGCCTGGTTCCGTCGTGCGGTCGAACTCCCGGCATACTGGGCGCGTGCCCCGGAACCGCAACCGTCCCGTGACCACCGGCGTCGCGGCCGTGGTGGCCGCCGGTCTCCTCGCCGGTGGGTTGTTCCTGACGGCACGGCAGGGCGCGGACGACCCGACCATCGGTGCCGGCTCGGCCTCACGGACGTCGAGCGACGCGCCGACCGCCGCCGGTGACGGCACCGTCACGATCACCCGCACCGGGCCGGACATGCCCGGCAGCACCGCGCTCGGCCGATGCGACACCACGACCCAGGCGGCCGTCGCGCAGTACGAGACCGAGGCCCTGGGCCGCGTCACCCTGCAGTGCGGCACCGCTGCCCAGGGCTACGAGCACATCCGGGTGCGGCACACCGCCGACTGGCAGGACGTCGTCACCGGGCACGGCTCGCGCGACTGGGACGACGCCATGCTCACCGCGGTGCAGACGGCGCTCGAGGACCCGCGCCCCGGGTTCCCGCTCGACGCCGGCGACGGCAAGGTCTGCTACGCCGCACCCGTCCGGTTCGACGACGGTTCACGCCCCGACGACGAGCCCTGGGTCAAGGTGATCGTCTCGGCCACCACCGACCGGGTGATCACGGCCTACCCCACGCGTACCGACGACTGCTGACGCGGCACCCGCGGACACCCGTTCTGCGACAGACCACGCGTCGATCACCTGGTGGATCGTCGCGAAGCCGGAGCGCCCCCGACCGACGCCCGCACGCCCGAGCGCGGAACCCTACGCGTGCACCTCGTACTCGTGCCGCCGGTGCGACACCGGCTCCAACTGGAACGTCGAGTGCTCCACCGGCACGTCGAAGTGCTCCGCCACGCACCGCTGCAGCTCGTCGAGGATCGCCGGGGCGTGCGCCGTCGAGAAGCAGTGGTCGTCGACGACCACGTGCGCGGTCAGGTTCGGCACCCCGGTCGCCACGAGCGTCGCGTGCAGGTCGTGCACCGCGATGACGTGGTCGAGCTCGAGGATGTGACCACGCACGTCGTCGAGGTCGAGCCCCGGCGGCGTCGACTCGAGCAGCACGTTCGCGGTCTCGCGCAGCAGCCGGATCGCCCGCGGCAGGATGAGCAGGCCGATCAGGATCGCGGCGACGGAGTCCGCCCGCTCCCACCCGGTCAGCATGAGCACGACCGCGGCGATGATGACGGCGACCGAGCCGAGGGTGTCGTTGAGGACCTCGAGCCGGGCGGCGCGCGAGGTGAACCCCTCGCCCGACGCCCGCAGCAGCACCGCGTAGGCCACCAGGTTGCCGACGAGTCCGACGATGCCGAAGACGAGCAGCGGCCCGGAGTGGATCTCCTCCGGCACGAACAGCCGCTGCACCGCCGAGATGATCACGTAGACCCCGACGGCGAGCAGGATCGCGGCCTGTGCGGTGGCCCCGAGGACCTCGGCCCGCTGGAAGCCCCAGGTGCGCTGCGCGGTCGGGGACCGGCGGGCGAGCCGCGTCGCGACGAGCCCGATGCCGAGTCCGCCGGTGTCGACGACCATGTGCCCGGCATCGACGAGCAGCGCGAGCGAACCCGTGACCACGGCGCCCACGACCTCGGCGAGCAGGATGCCCGCCGAGATGCAGAACGCGACGAGCAGGGCGCGCTCCGAGGCGTGCCCGACGCCGTGCCCGTGGTCGTGTCCCATGTGCGACATCGTAGGGATCCGCACTGACGACATGCCAGGATCGAACCGTGAGCCGGTCGCCCTACGAGCTGTCCACACCGCCGGACGTGCTGGCCCGGCTGCACCCGCGGCTCCGCACGTACTTCGGCCCCGTCCCGCCCGGGCACGTCGGCCGCGGCGAGGGCGTCTTCGACGTCGTCGGCACCCCACGTCGGTGGCTCTGGCCGGTGCTCGCGGTGTTCGCCCACGATTCCGTCATGTTCCCGGTCTGGGAGCGGGACGTCCCGTTCACGGTCGAGAACCGGCCGGCTCGCGTCCGCCGCGGGTCAGGGGTCAGCCTGGAGGCCCGGGTCGCCGTCCGCGCGCACCGCACCTTCCGGTTCCGCTCCGGGAGCCGCACGATGGTGGACGCCATCACCGCCGAACCGGACGGCCTGGTCGACCACCTGGGTCGCCACGGGCGCGTCAGCGCCCGGCTCCGGGCGCAGGTCGACGCGGACGGTCCCGACGCGGGCGCCCTGCGCCTGGTCTCCACGCGCGTGACGTTCCGAGCGCTGGGACGCGATCTGCGCCTCCCGGCCGCCCTGAGCCCGCGTGTGACGCTCACAGAACGATTCGATGACGAAGCCGACCTGCAGCGCGTGTCCCTGGTGCTCACGGCGCCGGTGCTCGGCACGCTGTACCGGTACGAGGGGGCGTTCCGGTACGAGATCGCGCCGGACACAGAACGGGGATGAGATGAGCGACCAGAAGGGCCGCGTCGTGATCGCGGGAGCGAGCGGCTTCGTGGGGCGGTACCTGCGGGACGCCTTCACGGAAGAGGGGTACCGGGTCGTCACCGTCGGCCGGACCGGCGACGCCGTGTGGGGCAACACCATGCGCATCCGGGAACTCGTCGACGGCGCCGCGATGGTCGTGAACATGGCGGGCAAGAGCGTCAACTGCCGCTACGGCCGACGCAACCGTGCGGAGATCATGCGCTCGCGGGTGGACACCACGCTCGAGCTCGCCGAGGCCATCCGCACGTCCGAGCACCCGACGCCGCTGTGGATGAACGCCTCGACCGCGACGATCTACCGGCACGCCGACGACCGACCGCAGGACGAAGCGACGGGGGAGATCGGCGAGGGGTTCTCGGTCTCCGTCGCCCGCGCGTGGGAGGACGCCTTCTTCGGCGCCGACCTGCCCGGCACCCGTCGTGTGGCGCTCCGGATGGCGATCGTGTTCGGCGACGGCAGCGCTCTGCTGCCGCTCCTCCGGCTCGCGCAGGCCGGCCTCGGCGGGCCGCAGTACGACGGACCGTGGGTGCCGACGCGCTCCCGGCTCCGCGCCGGCACGTACCACCACCACCGGCCCACGCACGGTCGGCAGCGCTTCAGCTGGGTGCACATCGCCGACGTCCTCGGGTCGATCCGGTTCCTCCGCGACCACCCGGAGATCGAGGGGCCGGTGAACATCTCGAGCCCGAACCCGTCCGACAACCGCACCGTGATGGCGACCCTCCGCGACGCCGTCGGGCGCCGGTTCGGGGTGCCGACCTGGCGGTGGATGCTCGAGCTCGGGTCGTTCGCGATCCGCACCGAGACCGAACTCGTGCTGAAGAGCCGGTGGGTCGTGCCGACCCGGTTGACCCAAGCCGGCTACGAGTTCCGGTACCCGCACCTGCGTGGGGCGCTCGCCGGGATCATCGCGGAGCGTCGCCAGCACCGGGGCTGAGTGCCGGGTCGAGGTCGCGCGGACTGCCGCTCGCGAGCGGTCCGGGCGGCACGTCGTGCGTCCTCGGCGACACGGCCGCGGCACGTCGTACGCCCTCGTCGACGGGGGCCGGCCGCGGCCCGCGGTCCCGCGCCGGACGTGACGACCACAGCACGGCGGCCACGACGACCGCGCCGGCGAGCACCTCGACCAGGTCGGGCACCTCGCCGAAGGCCACCCACGACGCGAGCACTCCGACCACGGGCACGAGCATCGAGAACGGCGCGACCGTGCTCGAGGGGTAGGCCGCCAGCAGCCGTGACCAGATGCCGTACCCCACCAGGGTCGCGACGACCACGATGTAGAGCAGGCCGAGGTCAGCGGGCAGCGCCGCCGCCGTGAACGCGGTGCCGAGTGCGGTGCCGATGCGGTCCGGACCCTCGACCACGAGCGACAGCACGACCATCGGGACCGGCGGCACGACCGACCACCACAGGGTCAGGTGCAACGGGTTCGCGGCCCCGGCCCGCCGGGTCGCGACGTTGCCGATCGCCCACCCGAGCGCACCGCACAGTGCGAGCACGACGGGCAGCAGCGCAGCGGTCTGGGAACGGTGCAGGGCGATCGCGGCGAGGGCGGCCACGGCGACGGTGACCCCGACGACCTGCCTGCCGGTCAGCCGCTCGCGCAGGAACACCCCTGCCAGCACCACCGTGAACGGCGCGGAGGCCTGCAGCACGAGCGAGGCCAGCCCCGACGGCATGCCGGACGCCATGCTCAGGTACAGGAACGAGAACTGCAGCACGCCGAGCCCGAGGCCGACGAGCAGCAGTCGCCCGAACGGGATCCGCGGCCGCGGCACGAACAGCAGCGTCGGGACCGCCAGGATCGTGAACCGCAGCGCTGCGAGCAGGAACGGTGGGAAGTGCTCGAGCGCGAGCGCCGTCGCGGGGAAGTTCAGTCCCCAGACCACGGCGACGACGACGGCGAGGAGGCGGTCTCGGGTGGTCATGCTCCTCATCGTCCCGGCTAGGACGTTGTAGGTCCATCGAATCCTTTGCGAACAACGATGTAGGCTCCCTGCATGGTCGACTTCGACGTGCAACTGCTGGCGGTCCTGCGGGAGCTCGCCGAGCGCGGCAGCGTCACGGCCGTCGCCGAGGCCACCCACCGCACACCGAGCGCCGTCTCTCAGCAGTTGCAGACGCTGCAGCGGCAGGTCGGCGTCCCGCTGGTCGAACGCGTCGGGCGCGGGGTCCGGCTGACCCCGCACGGCGAAGTGCTCGCGGGCCTGGCCTCGGGGGTCGCGACCGCCATCGCGCGGGTGGACGCCGCCTGGCAGGAGCACCTCGGCGGCACGACCGGACCGGTGTCGCTGGCGATCTTCCCGTCGGCGGCGGAACTGCTGCTGCCCGGCGTGCTCACCCGGATGCAGGCGCACCCGGGCATCGCACTGACCCTGGTCGACGTGGACGTCAGCGAGGGGGAGTTCGCACCGCTCGCGGCCGACCACGACGTGGTCGTCGGGCACCGGTCCGACGGCGTCCGACCGGCCGACCAGGGATCGGTGGACACCGTGCCGCTGCTCCGCGAACCCCTCGACGTCGCCCTGCCGCCCGGGCACGCCCTGGCCGGCCGCGCACGCGTGGGCATCGACGAGGTCGTCGGGGAACGCTGGATCGGCGTGCCGCAGGGCTACCCGATCGACCGGGTGCTGCACGCGATGGCCGCGGCGACGGACACCCCGCCGAGTGTCGCGTTCCGCACGATCCACCTGCCGGTCATCGAGAACCTGGTGGCGGGCGGCCACGGCATCGCACTCGTCCCGCGGTACACGTCGGGCACGCGGGCCGCCGGACGCTTCCACCTGGCGGAACTCGCCGACGTCCGTGCCGGACGCCGCATCGAGGCACTGGTCCGCCCGGACCGTGCCGTCCGTCCCGTGGTGCGCACCGTCCTGGAGGCGCTGGTCGCCGTCGCCCTGGACGTCACCACCTGAGACGGTGGCGCCCACTGCCGGGCGCACGCCGTGCCTCCAGGCCGCCTGTCAGCGCACCTGGAACGTCAGCGCAGCAGACCCGCTTCGTGAGCAGGAATGGTCGGGTCCCGATGCGGAACCCGACCATTCCTGCTCACGAACTGTGGCGGGGTGAGCGCGTCAGCGCACCTGGAACGTCAGCGCACCTGGAACGGCGTGCCGAGCGGCAGGCGCTCCGCCAGCGCCGTGATGTCGGCGTTGTGCATGCGGATGCAGCCGTGCGAGGCGGCGGTGCCGATGCTCGACGTGTCCTCCGTGCCGTGCAGCCCGATCTGGCCGGGGCCACCACCGAACGAGTTGAGCACGTCCGAGAACGCCGTCGTGCCGTACGCGTACGGGCCGTAGCCCTCGTTTGTCGGTGCGAGCAGCTCGGTCAGCGCGAACCGGCCGGTCGGCGACGGTGTGCCGCCGGTGCCGGTGGCGACGGGGTAGCTGTCGACGACCTTGCCGTCCTTGTACAGGTCGAGCGTCTTCGTCGAGCGGGTGACGACGATCGCGTACGGGTCCTCGGTCAGGCTGACGGCGCTGGTCGGCACCCAGCCGGTGCTGCCGTTCGGGCGCTGTGCGAGCTGCACCTCCGCCCAGCCGTCCTGCTGGTCGACGACCCGGAAGACGAGCGGGGCACCGGACGCCTGCGGGTTCTCGAGGGTCTGTGTCGCCGTGCCGCCCGCGCTCGCGCTGACCGGGACGGACGCGCCGGTGACGGCGGCGACGGTGGTGCTGGCCGGGGCGTCGACCGCGTCGACGGGTGCTGCCGACCGGGTCGGCTCCGGTGTCGTCGTGGGGGTCGGCGTCGGTGCCGCGACGGACCGGGTGGGGGTCGGGGCGGGCACGGCTGACAGGGGACCGAGCGCGACGAACGCGACGGCCCCCGCACAGACGACCGCCACGGCGGCGGCGATCACAGTCGCACGCCGCCGTGGCTCGGTCGGGAGGATCGGCAAGATCAGCCCGTGAAGTTCGCCGTTCCGGGCACCGGGACGGCGACCGGTGCCGTGCCCGGGTCACCGGCAGCGGCCGGGTCGGCGACGAAGGCGCCATCGGCCGAAGCGGTCTGGCTCGAGGACCGGCCTTCGAGCGTGGCGGTGTAGGCGCCGGCGCTCACGGCGCCCTCGGGCAGGACCACCACGACGACGATGTCGCCCTCGTCGTCCGCCACCGAAGCGTTGGTGCGGATCGAGTAGGTCTCGCCGCCCTGCGTGATGGTCGCCGCGACGGACTCGTTCGGGGCGAAGCCTGCACCCGTCACCTGGAATCCGGTGAGGGTCTGCGACACGCGCACGGTCGTCGACGTCTCGATGGTCGCGGTGGGCTGCGGCGTGAAGTACGTCGTGGTGTCGTCGATGCGGAGCGCGGAGATCGAACCGCTGGCGTCGGCGGCGAGCGACTGACCGTTCGCCTCGAGCGGGGCGGCGAGGCTCTTCAGCTCGCTGCTGGGCAGCGCGCTCGGTGCCGGGGTGCCGTCGACGGTCGGGGCCGGGGTGGGCTCGTCGGTCGGAGCGGGCGTCTCGGTCGGCTCGGGCGTCGGCGGGGCCGTGGTGTCGGCGGCGACGTCGATGCCGACGTAGACGACGTACCCGACGACCTGCGCGTCGGCGGCCTCGAGGTCGGCCGTGAGCTCCGTCGTCGACTCGACCTCGCCGGTCGCGGGGTCGATCCAGTTGCTGGTGCCGTCGGAGATGCCGACGCCGTCACCGGTCTCGGGCGCGTCCGTGGCGAAGACCACGGTCTGCGCGCTGGTGTCACCGCCCTCCTGGACCGCGAGACCGAAGCTCGTCGCGCCGGTGGTCGTCATGCTGATGCCGGCGGCGAGGGCGGGGACGCTGCTCGCGGGCACGGGCTTGTTCAGGCCGCGGACCAGGCCGACGGCCTCGCCCTCGGAGACGGACAGGCCGTCCTCGTCCAGCGTGGCGTGGTCGGTGATCGAACCGCCACCGTCCAGGTCGGTCACGGACGCCCAGTACCACTGGTCGGTCAGCGGGAAGGTGCCGGTCGGCGCGGCGGTGAAGTCGTCGGCCGAGTCGGTCCAGGTGACGATGGCCGAAGCAGCGGTGCTCGTCACCAGGGCGGTCGAGACCGTCGGGACGAGGGCGGCGGAGACGCCGAGCACGGTGGCGCCGACGGCGGCCGCGGTGATGCGAGAACGAAGCACGGTGTGGAGATCCATCCGGTCAGTGGACAGGGTGCATCCACTGCGACGCCCCCCGTGCTGAGATGTACTCAGCGATACGAACCTATCGAACCGCTCAGGTTTCCGCACCCCCGGATGCGGATCCGATGACGGACCGACGACCGTCCGGCCGCCGGTCCGTCGTGCTCAGACGTCGAGGTGGTCGACCAGCTCGTCCGCCAGGCCCGTGTAGGTCGCCGGCGTCAGGTTGGTCAGCCGGGCCTTCGCGCCGTCGGAGATGTCCAGACGGTTCACGAAGACGATGAGGTCCTGCTGGCTCACCCGCTTGCCGCGCGTGAGCTCCTTGAGCATCGCGTAGGGGTCCTCGATGTTCGACTGCCCGGCGGTGACCTCGGCACGGATGACCGTCTGGATGGCCTCGGCGAGGACCTCCCAGTTGTGGTCGAGGTCGTCGGCGAGCTTGACCTCGTTCACGGCGATCTCGCCCAGTCCGCGGCGCAGGTTGTCGAGCGCGAGCAGCGAGTGCCCGAACGCGACGCCGATGTTCCGCTGCGTGGTGGAGTCGGTCAGGTCGCGCTGCAGTCGGCTGGTCACGAGGGTCTCGGACAGCGTCGAGAAGAGCGCCGACGAGATCTCGAGGTTCGCCTCGGCGTTCTCGAACTTGATCGGGTTGATCTTGTGCGGCATCGTCGACGACCCGGTGGCACCCGCCACGGGGATCTGCGTGAAGTACCCCATCGAGATGTAGGTCCACACGTCGGTGGCCAGGTTGTGCAGGATCCGGTTGGCGTGACGCACCCGGTCGTAGAGCTCGGCCTGCCAGTCGTGCGACTCGATCTGCGTGGTGAGCGGGTTCCACGTCAGGCCGAGGCCCTCGACGAACTCGCGGGACAGCGCGGGCCAGTCGGCCTCGGGGTCGGCGGCGAGGTGTGCCGAGAAGGTGCCGGTCGCGCCGGAGAACTTGCCGAGGTACTCGCCGCCCTCGATCTGGGCGAGCACGCGCTCGAGTCGGTAGACGACGACCGCCAGCTCCTTGCCGAGCGTCGTCGGGGTGGCCGGCTGACCGTGGGTGTGCGAGAGCATCGGCACGCTCTTCAGCTCGACGGCGAGCGTGCGGAGCTTCTCGAGCACGGCACGGAAGCCGGGCAGCCAGACCTGGTCGACGGTGTCCCGCACGGTGAGTGCGTAGGACAGGTTGTTGACGTCCTCGCTGGTGGCGGCGAAGTGGGTGAGTTCGGCGATCGCGTCGAGGCCGAGCTCGGACAGCCGGCGGCGCACGAAGTACTCGACGGCCTTGACGTCGTGGCGGGTCGTCGCCTCGATCTCGGCGAGCTCCGCGATCTGGTCCTGGCCGAAGGTATCGACGATCCGGCGCAGTGCTGCCTTGTCGTCGACGCTGAGCGGCGAAGTGGTGAACATCGCGTGGTCGGTCAGGAAGATGAGCCACTCGACCTCGACCACGATGCGCGCGCGGTTGAGGCCGGCCTCGGAGAGGTGCTCGCCCACCGTGTGCACGATCGGGTAGTAGCGCCCGTCGAGCGGGCTGATCGGCTGCGGGGGAAGGGGGGTCATGGGGCTCCCTGACGGACTGCCGGCTCGAGCTGGTGGAAGAGCGCCCGGCAGGCCCGTTCGACGGTCGAGAGCACTCGGTCGAACTCGTGCCGGTCCGCGTAGTACGGGTCCGGCACGTCGGCCTGCTGGGGCCAGGCGGCGTCGTACCGCAACAGGAGCGTCACCTTGGCGGAGTCGTCCATGGTCGGGGCCCACGAACGCAGGATGCGCTCGTGGGAGCGGTCGAGTGCGACCACCAGGTCGAGGTCCGGGAACCGGTCCGGGTCGAACTGACGGGCGCGATGCCTGCTGCCATCGTATCCGCGCGCCGCCAGCGCTGCGATCGTGCGCTCGTCGGCGGGTTCGCCGACGTGCCAGTCACCGGTGCCGGCCGACTCCACCTGGAACCGGTCAGCCAAGCCGGCGTCCGCGGCGATCTGCGCGAACACGACCCCGGCCATGGGGGAGCGGCAGATGTTGCCGCTGCAGACGAACGAGACGCGGAACGGGGCGTCGACGTCCTGGGTCATGAGCACATCATGACGCAGGGCGGGGTCCTCCGCGAGGTCCGCCGGGGTCACGCCCGTGGCGGTTGAGCACCGGGCGGGCGAAGAGCCCGATCAGCCAGGCGAAGACCGCGAGCACGAAGGCACCGACGATGCCCCAGCCGAAGGAGTCGACCTCGAGCCCGAAGCCGAACGCCTCCGAGATGCCCGCGACGATGAGCAGCAGGATCGCGTTCACGACGAACGAGATGAGCCCGAGCGTGAGGATGTAGAGCGGGAACGCCACGATCCGGATGAGCGTGCCGATCACCGCGTTCACGAGACCGAACACGAACGCCACGAGCAGGAAGGTGAGGACGGTCGCAGTGGTCCCGCCGTCACCGAACGGCGTCACGGAGACGCCGCTGACGATGAGCGTGGTGAGCCAGAGCGCGAGGGCGTTGACGACGAGGCGGACGAGGAATCGCATGCGACCATGATGCCCTCGTTCCCCTCGTGGGTGCCGTGGGCCTGCCGGTAGCCTGGACCCGTGAGCGAGCAGCGTGTGCACATCCGGCCCGAGGTGGCCGTCCTCCCCGCGTACAAGCAGGGGCGACAGGCGTCCGACTCCGCCTTCAAGCTGTCGAGCAACGAGAACCCGTTCCCGCCGCTCCCCGGGGTCGTCGAGGCCGTGCAGGCCCAGACCTCGTACAACCGCTACCCCGACGCCACCGCCCTCGCCCTGCGCGCCGTGCTGGCCAACCGCTTCGGGCTGACCGCCGAGCAGGTGCACGTCGCCCCGGGCAGTGTCGCGATCCTGCACGAGCTCGCCCGCGCGACCTCCGGCCCGGGCGACGAGATCGTCTACGCGTGGCGCTCGTTCGAGGCGTACCCCGGGGTCGTCACGGTCGCCGGCGCCACGAGCGTGCAGGTGCCGAACCGCGCCGACGGCGGGCACGACCTCGACGCGATGGCCGCGGCCGTCACCGAACGCACCCGCATGGTGCTCGTCTGCTCGCCGAACAACCCGACGGGGCCGGTCGTGACCGCCGCGGAGTTCGACGCGTTCATGGCCGCGGTGCCGCAGTCGGTGCTGGTCGTGCTCGACGAGGCATACGCCGAGTTCGTGACCGACGAAGCCGCCGTGCACGGCCACCCGCTGCTCGCCGCGCACCCCAACCTCGTGGTCCTCCGTACCTTCTCGAAGGCGTACGGGCTCGCCGGGCTCCGGGTGGGCTACGCGCTCGGTCCGGACTACGTGCTCGACGCCGTCCGGGCCTGCGCCATCCCGCTGTCCGTGACCGCCCAGGGCCAGGCGGCGGCGCTCGCCAGCCTGGAACGCGAGGCCGAACTGCTCGGACGCGTGACCGAGATCGCCACCCTGCGCGACCGGATCGTCGTCGAGCTCCGGGCCCAGGGCTGGGACGTCCCGGACGCCCAGGGCAACTTCCTCTGGCTGCCGACGGGCGAGCGGACGGCGACCGCGGCGGCCGCGTTCGAGGACGCCGGCATCATCGTCCGGGCCTTCCCGCCAGAGGGCATCCGCATCTCGATCGGCGAGCACGAAGCTGTGGAAACGCTCCTCCAAACAGCCCGCTCACTTGTGGGGGACCTCCAGGTGGCCGACTAGTGCCTGGCGCTACGCTGGCCCGCATGTCATTCCGCGCCGCGGCTCCCGCGACGACCACCGTCCGGCTCCTCGACCCCGAGGGTCGGTTCGTGGAGACCGACGAGAACGCCGAGTTCGCCGCCGCCGCGCGGGCGATCCCCGACGAGACCCTGCTGGCGATGCACCGCCGCATGGTGCTCACCCGTCGGTTCGACCACGCCGGCCACAACCTCCAGCGCACCGGGCAGCTCGGCCTGTGGGTGCCCAGCCACGGGCAAGAGGCGGCACAGACCGGCTCGGCCTTCGCCCTGCGCGCCCAGGACCACGTGTTCCCGTCCTACCGCGAGCACGCCGTCACGATGCACCGCGGCGTCGAGCCGATGGAGATCATCGCGATGTACCGCGGGCAGACCCACGGCGGGTGGGACCCGGACCAGCGCGGCAACACGCACATCTCCACCCTGGTGATCGGCTCGCAGACCCTGCACGCCACCGGGTACGCGCTCGGCCAGAAGCTCGACGGCGACGTCGGCACGGGCGACCCGGACCGCGACGCCTGCTCGATCGTCTACTTCGGCGACGGCGCCACCAGCCAGGGCGACGTCAACGAGGCCTTCGTGTTCTCCGCGTCGACCAAGGCGCCGGTGGTCTTCTTCCTGCAGAACAACCACTGGGCCATCTCGGTGCCGGTGTCGGTGCAGTCCCCGACGCCGCTCGTCGACCGCCCGCGCGGCTTCGGGATCCCGAGCGTCCTGATCGACGGCAACGACATCCTCGCCTCCTACACGGCCTCGGTCGTCGCGACCGAGCACGCCCGCAGCGGCCAGGGCCCGGCCTTCATCGAGGCCGACACCTACCGCATCGGTGCGCACACCAGCTCCGACGACCCGAGCCGGTACCGCGCCGACGGCGAGCTCGAGGAGTGGGTCCTGCGCGACCCGATCGTCCGGTCCGAGGCGTACCTGCGCTCGAAGGGTGCGACGGACGAGCAGTTCGCCGCGTTCGACGAAGAGGGCGAGGACATCGCCGCCGACGTCCGACGCCGCACCGTCGCCCTGACCGCACCGTCCGTCGACGTCATGTTCGACAACGTGTACCGCGAACCGCACCCGCGGATCACCGAGCAGAAGGCCTGGCTCGCCCAGTACGAGGCCGGCTTCGAAGGGGGCGCCCACGCATGAGCACCACCGAGCAGCTCTTCGACTACACCCTGCGCTCCCACCCGGGCGCCGGTGAGGTTCCGAGCGACCCCACCCCGACCCTACCGATGGCCAAGGCCCTCAACGCCGGGCTCGCCGCGGCCATGGAAGCGGACGACAAGGTCCTGCTGATGGGCGAGGACATCGGCCAGCTGGGCGGCGTCTTCCGCATCACCGAGGGCCTGCAGGACCGCTTCGGCGCCGAGCGCGTGCGGGACACCCCGCTCGCCGAGGCCGGCATCATCGGCACCGCGATCGGCCTCGCCCTGCGCGGCTACCGCCCGGTCGTCGAGATCCAGTTCGACGGCTTCGTGTGGCCCGGCTTCGACCAGATCACCTCGCAGCTCGCGAAGATGGCGAACCGCCTGCCGGCACACATGTCGCTGCCCGTCGTCATCCGCATCCCCTACGGCGGCCACATCGGCGCCGTGGAGCACCACCAGGAGTCCCCCGAGGCGTACTTCGCGCACACCCCGGGACTGCGGGTCGTCAGCCCGAGCACTCCGAACGACGCCTACTGGATGATCCAGGAGGCCATCGCATCGAAGGACCCGGTGGTCTTCCTCGAGCCGAAGTCCCGCTACTGGCCCAAGGGCCAGGTGGACCTGGTCGACGGCCACGTCCCGATGCACACGACCCGCGTCGCCCGCACCGGCACCGAGGTCACCCTGGTCGGGCACGGCGCCATGGTCGCCACCCTGATGCAGGCGGCGGACATCGCCGAGGCCGAGGGCACCAGCTGCGAGGTCATCGACCTCCGCTCGATCTCGCCGATCGACTGGGAGCCGCTGCTGGCCTCCGTCCGCAAGACCGGTCGCCTGGTCATCGCGCAGGAGGCCTCCGGCTTCGTCAGCGTCGGCAGCGAGATCGCCGCGACCGTCGCAGAGCGGGCGTTCTACACGATGCAGGCACCGCCGCTGCGGGTCTCCGGCTTCGACGTGCCGTTCCCGGTCTCGAAGCTCGAGCACCTGCACCTGCCGGATGCCGACCGCATCCTCGAGGCCGTCGACCGCGCCCTCGCCTACTGACCCGTCCGACCGAGCACGACCAGATCCGCGAAGGAGCCGTAGTGGCCGCCGCCGAATTCCCCCTGCCCGACGTGGGTGAAGGTCTCACCGAGGCCGAGATCGTGCAGTGGCGCGTCGCCATCGGGGACGAGATCGCCGTCGACCAGGTGCTCGTCGAGATCGAGACCGCGAAGTCGCTCGTCGAGCTGCCGTCGCCGTTCGCCGGCACCGTCACGGGCCTGCTCGTGTCCGAGGGTGACACGGTCGAGGTCGGCAAGCCGATCATCCGCGTCGACTCGGACGCCTCGGTCGCGTCCGGTGCGGCGATCACGCCCCCTGCGGAACAGCCTGTCGAGCAGCCTGGAGGCGCGGCGCCCGTTGCCCAGACCGCCCCGGTCTCGCCGGTGGTCGCCCCCACCCCGG
>NZ_QKTH01000025.1:0-40462 GCF_003234485.1 Curtobacterium sp. MCLR17_034 | reverse complement strand
AGATGTGTATAAGAGACAGGGGCGGCGGGCGCGGGCGCGGTGCTGCGCGTCCGATGCGGTGACGGCGCACGGTGCGAGTTCCGCCGCCCCGTGCGAGGTTGACCGCTTCGTGCCCGGTTACAACCCTGCACGGAGCGGGCTGCTCGCCCCCGACCGGCGAAGGATGCACGGTGCGCGGCCCCGTTCGCTGCCGACGACCCCGCACCGAGCAGCCAGGTCGACGGTGGGCGACGAACCGCGCACCGTGCGCACCGGCAAGAGGCCGAACAAACTCGCACGGTGCGTGGCTGACACTCCTCAGCGCGACATGCGGACTCCGGCCTGGCGGAGCTTCGCGCGGAAGACCCACTCGTTGCGCAGGTCCGACCAGGTGAGCCGCACCACGGTTCGTACCTCGGGGAACGTGCGGAGTCGGTCTTCTCGGATCTTCTCGTCGAACAGCGCTTCCTCCGGCGTCCGTCCCCGCAGGTACGCACTGCTCCGGTACTTCACGGCTCCGTCGAACTCGACCACGACCCCGGCGTCCGGGAACCAGAAGTCCACGACGATGTCCGGCTCGCCGGGCGCTCGGAAGCGGTGCTGGAGGACCGGCGGTGGTGTCCCGAACTGGTCGAACCGCGCTCGTGCGTACGACTCCCCCGGTGAGTCCGATGCGGCATCGGCGAACCCGATCGCCCGGAGCGCGCGACGTCGTCCCTTCTGCCCGCGCCGCTCGATCGCCGACCGGACGTCTTCGCGCTCGACCTCGCGACGGAGGAGCGCATCGAGGGACACGACTGCGTCGGTGAACGGCAGTGTGAGTGCGAGGTCGGTCGCCAGCCGATCGAGTCCGCACAACAGCAACCCGTCGGGCGTGGCGACCGGACGCTCGTTCCGTTCGGCGTCGAGGTCGGCGTGCACCACGAAGGTCGCGTTCGTGGTGCGCCGGTCGGCACCGCGTGAGGTCACGTGGATCCGTGTCGGTGGTGGGGTGAGCAGGGGCACACCGAAGACGACGGCGGCGGAGACGTGTGAGATCAGGTCTCCGGGGCGGATCCGGTCGGCGAACGAGCGCAGCCGGACGTGGTGCTGCTCACTTGGGCGGAGCGCGGCCCATCCCGCAGACTCCGCGTACAGTCCGCGTGCTACCCGTGTGAGCTCGCCCGCAGCGGCCCGACGTCTGATGACATCGGACTCGTCGGGGCGCTGGGCGGAGGTTCGGAACGTGAGGACTTCGGGGACCGGTGCGAGCTTGAGGTTCATCGACATACTCGTGATGCTCCGGATCCTCCGCCTTCAGAGCAGCACCGCATGGGAGTGCTGTGGAGGACCAGCCCCGTCGACCACCTTGTGGAGGAATGAGCGAGCAGCCCGGGGCCTGCGAGAATGAGCGGGTGAACGCACGCACCTGGGGTTGGCTCGCAGCCGTCATCGACGTCGTCCTCATCGTCGTCTTCGCGCTCATCGGGCGCTCGTCGCACGGTGAGGCCAACACGGCGCTGGCGCTCTGGACCACCGCCTACCCGTTCCTGGCCGGTTGGGCGATCGGGTACGTGACGAGCGGTGCCTGGGCTCGACCGCTGCGCTTCTGGCCGACCGGTGTCGTGGTCTGGGTCCTCACGGTCTTCGTCGGTCTGGCCATCCGCGTCGCCACCGGGCAGGGGGACGTCGACGGCAACCCGCTGCCGATCTCGTTCGTCATCGTCGCGACCATCGTGCTCGGGGTGTTCCTGCTCGGCTGGCGCGCGATCGCCCGCGGTGTGCTCCGGTTCACCGCGTCGCGGTCGCGACGGGACGCCGCAGCGTCCGACGCGTGAACGGCAGCCGCGGTTCCCAACCGACGATCCTCGACGTCGCCGCACGTGCGGGGGTCTCGAAGTCGGCGGTGAGCCGGGTGCTCTCCGGGACCGGACGGTTCTCGGACGAGACCCGCGAGCGCGTCGAACGCGCGGCAGCCGAGCTCGGGTACGTCGCGAACGCGATGGCTCGCGGGCTGGTCAGCGGGCGGACGAACACGATCGGGATGCTCGTCCGGGATGCATCGTCGATGGTCTACACCGCACTGCACGCCGTGATGGAGCGCCGCGCATCGGAGCTCGGCTACCGCGTCGTCACCACGACGGGCGTCGGTCGGGTCGAGGACGAGAAGTCCGCCCTCGCCGCACTCGTGTCCATGCGCGTCGACGGGCTCGTCGTGTGCAGCGGCCTGATGCCGTCCGCCGACATCGCCGAGTTCGCGCCCCGCATCGCCACCGTCGTCGCGGGTCGGCCCGAGCTGCACCCGGCGCTCTCGAGCGTCTACTGCGACGAGGTCGACGGTGGGGCTTCCATCGCGGACGCCGTCGCCGATGCCGGCCACACCACGGCCGTGGTGTTCACCGTCCCGCTCGACAACGCGATCACGCAGCACGCGCGATCGTCGGCGATGCTCGAGCGGCTCCGAGCACGAGGCGTCCGGGTGATCGACATCGACGCGAGCTTCGTGCGGCCACCCGACGACCTCGCCGCCGACCTGGTGGACGCCGTGCAGGAGTCGGGCGTGACCGCGGTGATGTGCCCGACCGACCGGCTCATGCTCGACGTGTGCGAGGCGCTCGCCCGCCGCGGTGTCGAGGTCCCGCACGACCTCTCAGTCACCGGGTTCGACGGCGTCTACCCGCTGGCGAGCGACTGGATCGGCTTCACGACACTCGAGCAACCGATCGAGCGCATCGGCCGCGAGGCCATCGACCTCGTCATCGGCCGCATCGACGACCCCACGCGCCCGGTCGAGCACCGCTCACTGCGCGGCACCGTGATCCCCGGCCGCACCCTGCTCCCCCGCTGACGCCGATCCCCTGACCCGCCGACCCGCCGACCTCGCACGGTGCGCGTCGACTCAACCCGTGCAGGCTCCGGGCCTGGCGCACGGTGCGAGGTCGCTCAAACCGCGCACGATTCGTGATGCCGTGCGAGGCTCGAGAAGCACGCACGGTGCGAGGTCCGTCGAGCGGTGCCACCGTGGTGGCTCGGAGCGGCGCTACAAGCGTGCACCAAGCGGTCAACCTCGCACGGGCCGACACAGACAGCACCGTGCGGCTTCGACCCACGGCCGCAGCCACAACCGCACCCACAACCGCACACGCGCACCCGCACCCGCGCAGCTGCCCGCGCCTAGAACAACCCGCTGCGCGGCCCGTCCTCGGGCCCGTCGAACCCGCGGAACATGTCCGACACCAGCGCCTCGATCTGCGGCTCCACCAGGCGTTCGACCGCCTCGGCGATCCGCGGCCGGTGGTCGATGAGCGCCAGGCACACCGCGGTACCGGTCGACCGCGCACACTCGTCGGACAGCGCGATCTCGTGCCGGAGCGCAGCCTTCGCCTCGTCGGACAGCGGCTCGCGCGGCGTCTGCTCCCCCGCACCGGTGCCGGCCAGCTCGCCGAGGGTGAACAGGAACGGCGACCCCGGCGACGGCTCGGGGTCCACGTCGAGGCCCTGGAACTCCGGCGACAACCCCTCGGCCGGCTGGTACCCCGCGTGCCGCTTCCGGGCCGCCGCCCGCTCCAGTTCGCGCTGCAGCAGCGGCAGGTTCTTCGCCGTGTAGTCGTCGACGGCGTCCTCGACGATGGTCGAGATCCGCCCGATCAGCGCGTGCTGGACGGCGTGCGGCACGTCGGGTCCGAACCCCGCGGCCGCGGCGATCGGGGACCCGGTGCACTTCCGGCAGATGCGCGTGCGCGGGCGGGCGGTCCCGATCTGCCAGCGCGGCAGCCAGCGCAGCCACAGGTCGACCGCGCCCCGCACGCGACCGTCGATGCCGTCCATCCCTCAACAGTAGGCCTGGAGGCGCGGATCACCCCCGGCACACCGCGCCGGTCGGGCAATCCGCCGGTTCTCAGGCCTGTGGTTCCGTCACGAAGTCGATCAGCTCCTCGACACGGCCGAGCAGCTCCGGCTCGAGGTCGGCGAAGGTGCGCACCTGCCCGAGGATCCGCTGCCATGCCCTGGCGATGTCTGCCTGCTCGGCGTGCGGCCAGCCGAGCGCCTGGCAGATGCCCGCCTTCCACTCGATCGAGCGCGGGATCGTCGGCCACGCCCGCAGCCCGACCCGAGCAGGCTTCACCGACTGCCAGACGTCGACGAACGGGTGCCCGACGACGAGCACGTGCGCGCCCCACTTGCCACGCATCACGGCGTCGGCGAAGCGGGACTCCTTCGACCCGGGCACCAGGTGGTCGACCAGGACCCCGACCCGGCGCTCCCGCGTCGGCTGGAACTCGTCGAGCACGGCGGCCAGGTTGTCGACGCCGGAGAGTTCCTCGACCACGACGCCCTCGACGCGCAGGTCGGCGCCCCAGACCTTCTCGACGAGTTCCGCGTCGTGCTTGCCCTCGACCATGATGCGGCTGGGGAGCGCCACCCGAGCACGCTGCGACTCCACGGCGAACGATCCGGACGCGGTGCGGAGGCGACCGCCGTCGGACGCCTGCCGCACGGCGGGCGCGCCCCCGGGCCTCCAGTCCGCATGGACGGAACCGACGGAACCAGCGGTACCCGCACGGCCAGCGGAACCAGCAGCACCAGCGCCCCCGGCCGACCGCCCGACCGGCGCCGACGGCCGCCCCAGCGTCACCAGCTCACCCTCGAGCAGGAACTGCCCGGTGAAGGGGAAGGAGCGCGTGCGGCCCTTCCAGTCCTCGAGCGCGATGTTGCCCGCCTCGAGCCCCACCACGGCACCGGCCCACCCGGAGTCCGGGTCCTCGAGCACCATGTCCCGTTCGAGCGGCACCTGCCGCACCTTCTTCACCCCGCGCGAGCGCCAGTCCCCCGAGAGCACATCGCCGCCGTACCGGTCGTCGTCCACCCGCACGAGGGTACTGTCGACGACGGCCCGGACGACGTCGACCGCGCCGGTTCCCCATCATCTCGACGGAAGGCCCGCCCGTGCGCGCAGCGATCATCCACGCCCCGAACGACATCCGCGTCGAGGAGCGCGACCGACCCGGGCTCCTGTCCGGCAAGGACGTCGTCGTCAAGGTCCTCGCGGCCTGTGTCTGCGGATCGGACCTCTGGCCCTACCGCGGCGTCACCGAGACGAAGCAGCCCCGGCCGATCGGGCACGAGCTCGTCGGCGAGGTCGTCGCCGTCGGTGACGACGTCACCGGCCTGCACGAAGGCGACTTCGTCATCTCCCCCTTCACCATGAACGACGGCACCTGCCAGGCCTGCCGCAACGGCATGACCACCGGCTGCGACCACCTGTCCGGGTTCGGCAGCACGGACGCGTACGGCGACCCCGTCGGCGGCGCACAGGCCGAGTACGTGCGGATCCCGGACGCCGACGCCACGCTCGTCGCGGTCCCCGGCCCGGTCGACCCGACCCTGGTGCCGTCGCTGCTCACCCTGTCCGACGTCTTCTCGACCGGCCACCACGCCGCCGTGTCGGCAGCGGTCGGCCCCGGCAAGACCGTCGTCGTGGTCGGCGACGGCGCGGTCGGCCTGTCCGCCGTGCTCGCCTCGAAGCGGCTCGGTGCGGACCGCATCATCGCGATGAGCCGGCACGCCGACCGTCAGGCGCTCGCTCGCGAGTTCGGTGCCACCGACATCGTGGCGGAGCGCGGCGACGAGGGAGTCGCGGCGGTCCGCGCGCTGCTCGGCGGCGACCTGGCCGACTGCGCCGTGGAGGCCGTCGGCACCGAGGAGAGCATGGACCAGGCGCTGCACTCGGTCCGCCCCGGCGGCAACGTCGGTTTCGTCGGGGTCCCGCACGGGGTGCCGACCATCGGCACGCGCTACCTGTTCGACACGAACATCGCCATCGCGGGCGGCATGGCCCCGGCCCGGAAGTACATCCCCGAGCTGCTCCCCGACGTGCTGTCCGGCGCGATCGACCCCGGTCGCGTCTTCGACCTCGAACTGCCGCTCGACGAGGCCGCCGAGGCCTACCGCGCGATGGACGAGCGCCGGGCCATCAAGGTGCTGCTGCGCCCGTAGCGGCGCGCGTCGTGGACGCACCGGCAGACGGACGGGAGGCCCGTGGCGGCGTCGCCACGGGCCTCCCGTCCGTCGTCTGGTCGAGTCGACAACCGGCGGCCCGCCCGCTCACGCGTCGCGGATCGCCAACACCCGGTGCGGCGCGGCCGCCTCGGCCCGCCACCCGCCGGGCAGCACGTCGCGGAGTTCGGGCACCGTGAAGCTCCGGCGGATCGACCGCAGGCCGTCGACGCGGATGAACGTCCCCGCCGCCACGAGCGGTGACGCCAGCGCGTACGCCCGGTAGGCCGCCGGCGACCGACGGATGTCCGAGTGCAGGCTGCGCCCGCTCGCGAGCAGTTCGGAGTCAGCCAGGAACCCCCGCCGTTCCTCGTCGCCCAGGTGGTGCAGCACGTGGTTCGACACGACGACGTCGAACCGCTCACCCGCCGCGACGAGGTCACGGCTCGACTGCTGCCGGAACGTCACGCCGGTCGGGGACGACCGCCGTGCCGCGGCGATGGCACGTTCGTCCGGGTCGACCCCGACGACCTCGAGGTCGAATCCGTCGCTCGCCGCCCAGCGCACCAGCGAGCGGGCCAGGTCGCCGCCGCCGCACCCCAGGTCGAGCACCCGGCCGCGGCCGCTGGCAGGCAGGGCCGGCACGACGTGGGACCGCCAGGCCGCGCGCCAGCCGCTCACGAGCGCATTCACGACGGCGAAGCGCCGGAAGGTGCGCGCGAGCGCACGCGGGTCGCAGTCCGGGTCGTCCATCAGTTCGGTCAGGTCGAGCGCGCGGGTGCGCAGGTCGACGGCCGGGAGGCCCGTGGTGCCGCCGCCCTGACGGCTCACGCCGCGCCCGTGGTCGCGACGGGCACGCGGGCGGGTGCGACAGTGGGTTCTGCCGCGGGTTCCGCCGCGGGCGACTTCGCGGGTTCTGCCGCGGGCGACGCCTCGGTCTGCACCGCGGTGAGCCGCGCGCTCTCGACGGTGAGGCCGGGGCCGAAGGCGAGCGCGACGACGGCGCTGCCGTCCTCGAGGCCGGCGTCGACGGCGTCCCGCAGCACGAAGAGCACGGTGGCGCTCGACATGTTCCCGTGTTCGCGCAGCACCCGCCGGCTCGACTCCATGGCGCTGTCGGGCAGGCCGAGCGACTCCTGCGTGCGGTCGAGGATGGCCCGGCCGCCCGGGTGCACCGCCCACACCGGCACGTCCGACGCCGGCCCGCCGTCGAGAAGCGGTTGCACGGCGCTCGGGACGTGCAGGCCGACGAGCTTCGGCACGGCGGTGGACAGGACCATCTCGAAGCCCTCGTCCCCGATGTTCCACGCCATCTCGGACGCCCCTTCGGGCACCACGGCCGTCGTGAAGTCGTCGAAGCGCAGACCGGCTCCGTCGCGGGCGACCACCGCGGCGGCCGCACCGTCGCCGAAGACGCTGTTCGCGACGATCTGGTCGGGGTCGTTCGAGGCGCGGACGTGCAGGGTGCAGAGTTCGCCGCAGACCACGAGCACGACGGCGTCCGGGTCCTGGTCGACGAACGCCGCGGCGATCCGGAGCGCGGGGAACGCGGCGCAGCACCCCATGAAGCCGATGTGGTGCCGGAAGACGCCACCGGGGAGCCCGAGCTGCTCGACGACGTCGATGTCGGGCCCGGGCTGCGTGAACCCGGTGCACGACACGGTCACCAGGTGTGTGACGGCCTCCGGCGCGATGCCGGCACGTTCCACGGCGTCGCGGGCGGCGGCGACGAACAGCGGCGGTGCGAGTTCGCGGTACCGGTCGTTGCGCGAACCGGTGGACGGCGAGCGCAGGGTGCCGTCGTCGTCACGGAACGCACCACCGGCACGCGCGGAGTCGAGTTCCTCGAGGACGGTGTGCCGCTGGTCGACCGCAGACCCGTCGAACGCGGCGGGGACGAGCCGTTTGCCGAGCCGCCCGAGGTCGGGTTGGGCGGAGAACAGGTCACGCACCCGGGGCTGGTCGAGGGTCGTCTCGGGGACGGCGGTTCCGATGGCGCGGATCGTTGCGGACACGACTCATCCTGTCACCCGATCGCTGACGTGTCCCCAGGATGCCCACGGCGACCGGGACCCACGGAGGGCACGGCACCGACCGGTGCCGTGCCCTCCGTGGTGGGACTGCCTACGACTGCTGTGCGCGCTCCAGCACGAGTTCCCGCACGCGGGCGGCGTCGGCCTGGCCCTTCATGGCTTTCATGACCGCACCGATGATCGCGCCGGCTGCCTGGACCTTGCCGTCCTGGATCTTCGCCAGCACGTCGGGCTGCGCCGCGAGTGCTTCGTCGACCGCGGCCGTCAGGGCGGAGTCGTCCGAGACGACCTTGAGCCCACGGGCCTCGACGACCTGCGCCGGCGAGCCCTCGCCCGCGATGACACCCTCGAGCACCTGGCGTGCCAGGCGGTCGGTCAGGTCGCCGGACTCGACGAGCGCGATGACCTCGGCGACGTGCTTCGGCGACACCAGGTCACCGGGGGCGGCGTCCTGCGCGTTGGCGACGCGGCTGATCTCGCCGGTCCACCACTTGCGGGCAGCCTGGGGTGCGGCGCCGGCGGCGACGGTGCCCTCGACCTCGTCGAGCAGCCCGCCGTTCACGACGTCCTGGAACTCCAGGTCGGCGAAGCCCCAGTCACCCTTCAGGCGACGGCGGCGTGCGACGGGGGCCTCGGGCAGCGAGGCACGGAGCTCCGCGATGACGGCGGGGTCCGGCACGACGGGCAGCAGGTCGGGCTCCGGGAAGTACCGGTAGTCGTCGGCGTCCGACTTCGGTCGACCGGCCGACGTACGACCGGTGTCCTCGTGCCAGTGGCGGGTCTCCTGCGTGATCGTGCCACCGGCGGCGAGGATCGCGGCCTGACGCTGGATCTCGTAGCGGATCGCACGCTCGACGGCGCGGAACGAGTTGACGTTCTTGGTCTCGGTGCGGGTGCCGAGCTTCTCCTGCCCGCGAGGGCGCAGCGAGATGTTCGCGTCGCACCGCAGGTTGCCGCGCTCCATGCGGGCTTCGGAGACACCGAGCGCCCGGACGAGGTCGCGGATGACCTGCACGTAGGCGGCTCCGAGCTCGGGGGCACGGTGCTCAGCGCCGAAGATCGGCTTCGTGACGATCTCGACCAGGGGCACACCGGCGCGGTTGTAGTCGACGAGCGAGTACTCGGCGCCCTGGATCCGGCCGGTGGCACCACCGACGTGCGTCAGCTTGCCGGCGTCCTCTTCCATGTGGGCGCGCTCGATCGGGATGTTGTAGATCGTCCCGTCGGCGAGCTCGACCTCGACCTCGCCCTCGTAGGCGATGGGCTCGTCGTACTGCGAGACCTGGTAGTTCTTCGGGTTGTCCGGGTAGAAGTAGTTCTTCCGGGCGAACCGCGAGGACTCGGCGATCGAGCAGCCGAGCGCGAGCCCGAGCTGGATCGAGTACCGCACGGCCTGTGCGTTCACGACCGGCAGCGACCCGGGCAGCCCGAGGTCGACCGGGGTGACGTTCGTGTTGGGTTCGCCGCCGAAGAAGTTCGGGGCGTCCGAGAACATCTTGGTCTTCGTCGCGAGTTCGACGTGGACCTCGAAGCCGAGCACCGGCTCGTAGCGCTCGAGCGCCTCGTCGAAGTCCATCAGCGCGTCCTTCTGCGCCATCAGATCACACCTTCCTGCGCAGCGGACTGCTGACTCTGGTCGAGGTCCGGGACGGACGCGATGAGCGGCGCGCCCCACTGCTGTTCGAGCAGACGCTCGAGGGCGGCACCGTAGCGGTACAGCCGGGCGTCCTCACGCTGGGGCGCCATCAGCTGCACACCGACGGGCAGGCCGTCCTCGGGCGCGAGGCCGTTCGGGATGCTCATGCCGGGAACGCCGGCGAGGTTCGCCGGGATCGTGGTGAGGTCGTTGAGGTACATCGCCAGCGGGTCGTCGATGCGCTCACCGATCGGGAACGCGGTCGTCGGGGCCGACGGGCTGACGAGCAGGTCGACCTGCTCGAAGGCGGCCTGGAAGTCCCGCTGCACGAGCGTGCGGACCTTCTGCGCCGAGCCGTAGTAGGCGTCGTAGTAGCCGGCGCTCAGGGCGTAGGTGCCGAGGATGATGCGCCGCTTGACCTCGGGCCCGAAGCCGGCTTCACGCGTGGCGGCCATGACGTCCTCGACGGTGGCACCGTTCTCGGGTGTGACCCGGAGGCCGAAGCGCACCGAGTCGAACTTGGCGAGGTTCGACGATGCCTCGGCCGGGAGGATCAGGTAGTACGCGCTGATCGCGTACGCGAACGACGGGGCGTCGATCTCGACGACGACCGCGCCGGCCGACTCGAGCAGCGCGACCGTCTCCTGGAAGCGCTGGGTGACCCCGGCCTGGAACCCGTCGCCCCCGGCGAGTTCCTTCACCACGCCGACGCGCAGGCCGCGGAGGGTGTCCGCCTGCAGCCCTTCGCGTGCGGCGGCGGCCATCGAGGGCCAGGCGTCCGGGATGGACGTGGAGTCCTTCGGGTCGTGCCCGCCGATGACGTCGTGCAGGAGCGCGGCGTCGAGGACGGTGCGGGACACCGGGCCGATCTGGTCGAGGCTGGACGCCAGGGCGATGGCGCCGTAGCGGCTCACCCCGCCGTAGGTCGGCTTCACACCGACCGTGCCCGTCACCGCACCCGGCTGACGGATGGAGCCACCCGTGTCCGAACCGAGGGCGAAGGGTGCTTCGTGCGCGGCGACCGCAGCGGCCGAACCACCGCCGGACCCGCCGGGGATCCGGTCGAGGTCCCACGGGTTGCGAGTCGGCCCGTAGGCCGAGAACTCGGTGGTCGAGCCCATCGCGAACTCGTCCATGTTGGTCTTGCCGAGCGGCACGAGGCCGGCGGCGCGGAGCTTCGCGACGGGGGTGGCGTCGTACGGCGGCACCCAGCCCTCGAGGATCTTGGACCCGGCGGTCGTGGGCATGTCCTGCGTGCACAGGACGTCCTTGACGGCGATCGGCACACCGGCGAGCGGTCCGAGGTCGTCGCCCGCGGCGCGGCGGGAGTCGATCGACTTCGCCACGGCCAGGGCGTTCTGGTTGACGTGCAGGAACGCGTGCACGTCGCCGTCGACGGCGGCGATCCGGTCGAGGTGGGCCTGGGTGGCCTCGACGCTCGAGACGTCGCGCGCCACGAGGGCGTCGGCGAGCGCCGCGGCGCTCAGCTTCGTGATGTCGTCAGTCACTGTTCTTCGCCCTACTGTTCTTCGCCGAGGATGGCGGTCACGCGGAACCGTTCGCCGTCGGAGTCGGGCGCCCCGGAGAGCGCCTGCTCCTGCGTCAGCGTCGTGCCGACCACGTCGGGTCGGGTGACGTTGCCGAGCGGCACGGGGTGGCTCGTCGCCGGGACGTCGTCGGTCGCGACCTCGGCGACCTTGGCGACGCTCTCGACGATGTGCGACAGCTCCCCGGTCAGCTTCTCGATCTCGTCGGGCGTGAGTGCGATACGTGCGAGGTTCGCCAGGTGTGCGACCTGCTCGCTCGTGATGTCAGGCATGGTGCTCCGTCGATCGGTTCGTGGAATGCCCCACAGTCTATTGGCTGCGTCGAGCGCGCAGGCGCGGCTGTGGACAACCCCTTGGAGGCCCGGTGCCGGTCCGCCGGACCGGCACCGGGCCTCCAGGGGGTCAGACGGTCACTTCCCGTTCTGGTCCCCCGCCGCCGGTGCCGCCGGGGCCACCGTGGCGGCGGGCGCCGGCGCAGCCGGGGCAGCGGGTGCAGCCGGAGCAGCCGTCGGCGTCGTCTGGTCGTCCTGCGCAGTCCCCTGCCCGGACGAAGTCCCCGACGACGACGACGAAGACGAAGACGACGATGACGACGACTTGCTCGCCTGCCCGATCATCGCCTGGCTCGGCGCCGGCAGCGCTCCCCCGCCGACGGTCTGGTCGAGGTACGCCATCATCGACTTCCCGACCCCGAACTTCGCGCTGTACCCGGTGGTGCCCTGCAGGAACGGCCAGTTCGCCAGGCTCACGCTCCCCTGCACGTTGCCGACCCAGGTGGCGTTCGTGTACTTCGTCGACGACGCGACCAGCCAGTTCTGCACGTCGCCGTCGGTGGTGCCGGTCTTCGCGAACTTCGCCACGCTGTCCCCAGGGTTCGCGCTCGCGGCCGTCCCCGACCCGGACAGCACGCCCTGCAGCGCGTAGTCGACCGTGCCCGCGACGTCCGCCGAGACGCCCTGCGTGCAGGACGACGGCGTCGGGGTGATCTTCGTGCCGTCCGCCTCGGTCACCGAGTCGATCGCGGTGGGCGTGCACACGATGCCGCCGTTGGCGAAGCCCGCGTAGGCCTCGGCCAGGTCGATCGGCGACAGCTCGTTCACGCCGAGGATCGACGACGGCGTCTGCGTCAGGTCACCGCCGTCGGCGCGGTGGATGCCCATCGACTGCGCGAGCTGGGCGATCTTGCACAGGTCGAGCTGCTTGCCCATCTGGGCGTACGCCGTGTTGATCGACTCGACCGTCGCCGCCTCGACCGACATCGACGACGGCACGCTCTCGGCGTTGGCGACGTTCCAGGTGCCACCCGCGACGTTCTGGCAGCTGTTGGTGAACTCGGCGTTCGCGAACTGGTGCTCCGAGGTGGTGACCGAGTCGGACAGGGTGTGCCCGCTGGCGAGCCACTCAGCCAGGGTGAACACCTTGTAGGTCGAGCCGGTCTGGAACCCACCGGAGTTGCCGTACGCGGAGTCGGCGCTGTAGTTCACCGCCGTGGCCCCGGCCGCGGCGTTGTCCCCCTGCGTGTACGTGGTGTTCTGGACCATCGACATGATCCGGCCGGTGCCGGGCTCCACGGTGACGTTCGAGCCACCGACGTCCACGCCGGCCATCGTGGCCGGCACGTAGGTGGACAGGGCGGACTGTGCCTGGCCCTGCAGGTCGAGGTCGAGCGAGGTGTGGATCTGCAGGCCCTTGGTGTCGAGTGTGGCGATGCGTGCCGCCGCGGTCTTGCCGAACGCGGGGTCCTGCAGCACCTGGTCGCGGACGTAGTCGCAGAAGTACCCGGCGTCGTAGTGCGTCGCGGCGGTCGAGCACCCGTTGGCGGTCTCGGTGATCTTCGGCGTGACCGGCGTCGCGATCGCCTTCGTCATCTGTGCCTTCGTGATCGACCCGTGCGCCTGCATCCGGCGGAGCACGTAGTCGCGGCGCTCCTTCGTCAGCTCGTACCCGTTGGCCTTGCCGTTGTCCTTGTCGCTCGGCACGTCGATGCGCAGGTTCGACGGGTTGTTGAGGATCGCGACGAGCGTGGCCGACTGCACGAGCGACAGGTCCTTCGCGTGCACGCCGAAGTAGTACTCGGCCCCGGCCTCGGCCCCGTAGACCCGCCCGCCGAGCCCGACGATGTTGAGGTACCCGGTCAGGATCTCGTCCTTCGAGTACTTCTTGTTCACCGCGATCGCGTACCGCATCTCCTGCAGCTTGCGCTGCGGCGTGACGCCGGCCGCGTCCTCGTAGCAGGCTTCGACCTTCTTCTCGGTGGCGGCCTGGTCCTTGCCCGTGAGCTCCTCGCACTGCTGCACCAGGACGTTCTTGACGTACTGCTGCGTGATGCTCGAGCCGCCCTGCACGTCCCCGCCGACGACGGTCGCGGCGACCCCGCGGAGCGTTCCGAGCACGTCGATGCCGCCCTCGTCGTAGTAGCGCGGGTCCTCGGTGTCGATCGCCGCCTGCTTGAGCGAGTCCGCCATCTGGTCGGCCGTCACGTTCGTGCGGTTCTCGGCGTAGAACGAGGCGATCTTGACCTGCTTCCCGCCCTGCTCCGCGTACACGGACGACACCTGCTGCGGGGTCTGCACGTCGAGGTAGGTCGGCAGGTCCTCGAAGAACGAGACCGCCCCGGACGTCCCCTCACCCGCGACGGCGACCGCCGGGGTCACCGCGACGGCGACGAGCATGCCGGCGAGCACGGACATCACCACGAACATCAGGAGAGCACCAGGCCATCGCACCACACGCATGACGGCACCGTAGGCAGCAGGGCTGTACTGGTTCTGCCCTGGAACGAGTGCAGGCTGCGGTCGCGCTCAGGTTGCCACCCAGGCGGTTCCGAGGACGCGTCGCGATCCGCGCGGGCGCACCGATCCGGCCGGGAGGCCCGCAACGACTCCGCCACGTCGGACGCCGGTCACGATCGGGTCACGTCCACCGCGTCGCCACGACCGGTGGGTCCGCCGGGTCGGTCAGGGCCGGCCGCCCACCGTCCGTCGGTCACGGCCGGTCAGTCACGGGGCTGCAGGTCCTGCGGGCGCACGAGGTACATGTCCGGCGAGGCGCCGACGATGCCGTCACCACCCGACTTGCCGCGTCGGACCTGCTCGCGCACCAGGTCGCCGCGGCCGATGCCGATCAGGGCGACGTCGTGCAGCGATGCCGTGCCCGGCTTGAGGTAGTCGTTGTGGCCCACGGGGCGGCGGAACACGTCACCGGCCGACAGCGCATCGGCGCCCCCGGCCAGGTCGAGCACGGTCGACCCGAACGACGCCCCGCCCGGGTCGGTGCCGAAGTACCCGGAGCCCGCGATGGGGTCGCTGTGCGCACCGCCGACGAAGACCTGCCCGGTGGCGACGGCGAGGTCGTCCGCCGTCCGGACGTCGCTGCCCGGCGACCCGAGCACGGTCAGGGTGTCGGCGGTCATCCGCCCCGACGCCAGGGCCGTCATCGCCGTGGTCGACCCGTACGAGTGCGCGACGATGTTCACGCGCGGTTGGTCGCCCGCCCGGATCACGCGAAGCCCTGCGACGGTCCGTTCGAGCCGCTCGGCCCCGGTCCGTGCGAGCCCGAGCGACAGGATGTTGGACAGGTCCGGCGTGCGGTACCCCATCCACGCGACGACGGCGGCTCCCGACCCGTTGCCCGCGGCGGCGAGCGGCGCCAGGGTGGCCTGCTCACGGGACAGGTCGTTGGCGGTGTTCGTGAAGTCGGTCATCTGCCCGGTGACCGTGAAGAACATGCCCGGCACCACGACGGTGACGTCGGCCGCGGTGTCGAGGTCGCCGATGCTGATCGCGGCACGGCCCGACCCCCGGGTGTCGAGCGCCACCAGGAAGCGCCGCGGGTCGCCGGGTTGCTGCACCAGGGAGTCCCGGACCTGCCCGAGCATCGCGGCCCGGGCTGCTCCGAGGTCGGCGTCGGCGAGGGCGGACGTCAGCGTCGCGCGGTTGGCCTGGTCACGGACCGCGTACGGCACGCCCTCGAGGTTCCCGACCAGGGCGGGCGCGTGCACGAGGAGGCGGTCCTGCTCGTCGGCGGGCAGGTGCGACCACCACTGCGCGACGGTCTGCGCGGGCGGCGGGTCGTCCTGCACCGTCGCCACGACGCCGCGGTCGGTGGCCGCGCTCCGCAGGTCTGCGGCACCGAGCGCACCGAGGTCCTCGACGAAGGCGCGTCCGTGCGCGGCGGCGAGGTCGTCGACCCGCACCGCTGTCGTGGACGACGTCGCTGCAGCCAGCGGTGCCGCCACGGGAGCCGACGCCGACGCCGACGCCGACGCCGACGCCGACGAGAGCACGTCGTCGACCGGGACGATGCGGGTCGTGGCGGTGCTGGCGACCGTGACCTGGTGCGCCGGGGGCATGCCTGGGGCCTCGATCACTCCGAGCGAGTGCACCGAGGCGGTGAGCAGAGCCGCAGCGATGAGCAGCATTCGGGTCTCCCCCGGGAAGGCCGTCCCGACGTCCCCCTGCAGACGACGGGTGATGCTCGGTCGAGTCTATGGAGATGTCCGCGGATCATCCATGCGCGATGCAACTTGTCCCCCGAACTGGGCGCGTTCGACGGCGCGCCGCGCTCAGCGGATGCGACCGGGCGTGCTGTGTGCCCCGGTCGGTCCTCAGTCCTCGGTCGTGGGCGCTTCCGGTTCGGCGAGCGCCGCGGGCCCCTCGGTCACGAGCAGGTGGAACTGCTCGGCGTCGATGATCCGGACGCCCAGCTGCTCGGCCTTCGTGAGCTTCGAACCGGCACCCGGACCGGCCGCCACGAAGTCGGTCTTCTTGCTCACGCTCGAGGCAGCCTTGCCACCGGCGGTGATGATCGCCTCCAGCGCACCTTCGCGCGTGTAGCCCTCGAGTGACCCGGTCGCGACGACGGTGACGCCGCTCAGCACGCCGCCCTCGACGTCGGCGCTGCCCGGGCCGGGGTGGCCCGGGGTGGTGAACTGCACGCCGGCCGTGGTCCAGCGGTCGATGATCTCGCGGTGCCAGTCGACATCGAACCAGGCGAGCAGGGCGTCGGCGATGATCCCGCCGACCCCGTCGACGGCGGCGAGGTCCTCGCGCGATGCCGACCGGATCGCGTCGAGGGACCCGAAGTGGTTCGCCAGGGCCCGGGCGGCGACGGGTCCGACGTGGCGGATGCTCAGGCCGACCAGGATCCGCCACAGGGGCTTCGACTTCGCCGCGTCGATGTTCGCGAGCATCTCGAACGCGTTCTTCGACGGGTAGCGGCTCGGCTCACCGGTGTAGTCGGCGCCGCGTGCCTCGGGGTCGAACGGCGGGTCGGTCTTCTTGCGCGCCCGACTGAACGGCGTGACGCGCTTCGGGGTGCCGTCGTCGTCGACCTTCTCCATGCCGGTCTCGGCGTCGCGGACGATGACCTCGATCGGGACGATGTCCTGCATCGTCAGGTCGAACAGTCCGGCCTCGGTGACGAGCGGCGGGGTCTCCGGGCGACGGGGCTGCGTGAGCGCCGCGGCCGCGACCTCGCCGAGCCCCTCGATGTCGAGCGACCCGCGCGAAGCGATGTGCTCGACCCGACCGCGCACCTGCGCCGGGCAGCTCTTCGCGTTCGGGCAGCGCAGGTCGATGTCGCCTTCCTTCGCGGGGGCGAGCTCGGTGCCGCACTCGGGGCAGTTGGTCGGCATCACGAACTCGCGCTCGGAGCCGTCACGGAGCTCGACCACCGGGCCGAGCACCTCGGGGATGACGTCGCCGGCCTTCCGCAGCACGACCGTGTCGCCGATCAGCACGCCCTTCGCCTTGACGACCTGCTGGTTGTGCAGCGTGGCCTGGCGGACGACGGACCCGGCGACCTCGGCCGGGGCCATCACCGCGAACGGGGTGGCACGGCCCGTGCGGCCGACGCTGACCACGATGTCGGTGAGCGTCGTGTGCACTTCTTCGGGCGGGTACTTGTAGGCGATCGCCCACCGCGGCGCCCGTGACGTCGACCCGAGTTCCTCGTGCAGGGCGAGGTCGTCGACCTTCACGACGACGCCGTCGATCTGGTGTTCGACCGACGAACGGCGCTCCCCCGTGGTCCGGACGAAGCCGTTGACCTCGTCGATGGTGTCGAACACCCGGTAGTGGCTGCTCGTCGGGAGGCCCCAGGTCTGCAGCAGCTCGTACACCTCGGACTGGCTGCGGACGTCGGTGCCCTGCTCGAGTTCACGGACGGGCCACGCCCCGATGCCGTGCACGAGCATCCGCAGACGCCGCAGCCGGTCGACCATCAGTGCCCGCTTCGCCTCGGACTTGCCCTCTTCCTTCTGGCGGAGGGACCCGGCGGCGGCGTTGCGCGGGTTGGCGAACACGCGCTCCCCCGCCTCGCGCTGGTTGGCGTTGAGCTCGTCGAACTCGGCGACCGGGAAGAAGATCTCGCCCCGGACCTCGACCAGGGGCGGGTGACCGGTGCCGGACAGGCGGTCCGGGATCGTGCCCATCGTGCGGACGTTGCCGGTGACGTCCTCGCCGACCACGCCGTCACCGCGGGTGGCGGCGGAGACGAGCCGACCGTGCTCGTACCGCAGGTTGATGGCCAGGCCGTCGATCTTCAGCTCGGTCAGGAACCGCACCCGCTCGGCACCGGCGTCCCGCTGCACCTTGAGGGCCCACTCGGTGAGCTCGTCGGGGCTGAAGACGTTGTCGAGCGAGAGCATGCGCTCGGCGTGCTCGACCGGTGCGAACTGCGTCGTCTGCGCCTGCCCGCCCACGGTCTGCGTGGGGCTGTCGGGCGTCAGGAGTTCCGGGAACCGCCGCTCGATCGCGTCGAGGCGGTGCACCAGGGCGTCGTAGTCGGCGTCCGACAGGGGCGAGGCGTTGCCCTCGTAGTAGTCATGCCGTAGCTCGGTGACGCGGGCGCGCAACCGGTCGACCTCGCGCGCGGCCTGGGCGGCGTCGAGCCCGTCGGGGTCGATGGTCTCGAACGTCGCGTCGGTCTCGCTCATGGCATCAGTTCTACCGTGCACCACCGACGCGGCGTGCAGCGAGCGTGTGCCCCGGGAGCGGCGGGGTCAGGCGTCGACGGGGACGGCGCTGACCGTGGTGTCGATCGTGCACTGGCCGAGCACCCGTGTGCCGACGTAGACCACAGCCGTCTGCCCGGGAGCGACCCCGTGCAGCGGCTCGTCGACGTCGATCACGAGCACGTCGTCCTGCACCCGGGCCGTCGCGGGCACCGGGTCGGCGTGCGCGCGGATCTGCACGTCGCAGGCGAACGGCGTCGCGGGGTCGGCCGGGGCCGTGCCCGCCCAGGTGAACCGTGAGCCGGACATCGAGGTGACGGCGAGGGCCTCCTTCGGGCCGACGACGACGGTGTTGTCCTTCGGGCGGATCTCGAGCACGAACCGGGGCTTGCCGTCCGGTGCCGGGCGACCGAGGGCCAGGCCGCGGCGCTGTCCGACGGTGTAGCCGGTGGCGCCCTCGTGCGAGCCGACGACCGTGCCGTCACGCTCGACGACCTCGCCGGGGGCGGTGCCGACGCGGTCCGCCAGCCAGCCGCGGGTGTCGCCGTCCGGGATGAAGCAGATGTCGTACGAGTCCGGCTTCTGGGCGACCGTCAGCCCGCGCTCGGCGGCCTCGGCCCGGACCTCGTCCTTCGACGGCGTCGCGCCGAGCGGGAACATCGCGTGCTGCAGCTGCTCGGCGGTCAGGACCCCGAGCACGTACGACTGGTCCTTCGCCCACGCGGCCGACCGGTGCAGCTCGCGGGAGCCGTCCGGACCGGTGACGATCGAGGCGTAGTGCCCGGTCGCGACGGCGTCGAACCCCAGGGCGAGTGCCTTCTCGAGCAGCGCCGCGAACTTGATCCGCTCGTTGCAGCGCATGCAGGGGTTCGGGGTGCGGCCGGCCTGGTACTCGGCCACGAAGTCGTCGACGACGTCCTCCTTGAACCGGGCCGAGAAGTCCCACACGTAGTACGGGATCCCGAGGGCCGACGCGGCGCGCTGGGCGTCCATCGAGTCCTCGATGGTGCAGCACCCACGGCTGCCGGTGCGCAGGGTGCCGGGCATCCGGCTCAGGGCCAGGTGCACACCCACCACGTCGTGGCCGGCGTCGACCGCCCGGGCTGCGGCCACCGCCGAGTCGACACCACCGCTCATCGCCGCAAGAACACGCATGCGTCCAGGGTAACCCGCCGACGAAGCGGTACCGCTGGCGTACCGTTGGTCGGGCGATGGCCACGACGGGGAACGACTCATTCGACTTCCGGTCCGTCCTGCTGTCCGGGTTCCTGCCCGCTGCGCTCTTCGCGATCGGCGAGGGCGCGATCATCCCGATCATCCCGATCGCGGCCGACTCGCTCGGTGCCAGCCTGGCCTTCGCGGGCTTCGTCGCCTCGCTCATCCTGGTCGGCGAGCTCATCGGCGACGTGCCGTCCGGCATCGTCGTCGCCCGCATCGGCGAGCGGAACGCCATGATCGGCGCTGCGCTCGTGTCGGTGGTCGGGCTCGTGGTCGCCACGACGGCCGCGAACGCCTGGGTCCTGGCGCTCGGGGTGTTCCTGGTCGGTGTCTCCACCGCGGTGTTCGCCCTCGCCCGGCACGCCTACATGACCACCGCGATCCCCCTGCGGATCCGGGCCCGGGCACTGTCGAGCCTCGGCGGCGTCTTCCGCTTCGGCTACTTCGTCGGCCCGTTCATCGCCGCCGGCGTCATCCACCTGACCGGCACCACCAGCAGCGCCTTCTGGATCCACGTCGTCTGCTGCCTGGCGGCGGCGACCGTGCTCCTGGTGCTGCGCGACCCCGCGACGGGCACACGCGGCCTGCGGTTGCCGCCACGGGCCTCCCGGCCGTCGGCCGACCACGCGACGGACGCGAGCGACCACGCGACCGAACCGCCCGCCGACACCGGCGCGCAGTTCGTCCAGCAGGAGGCGCAGGGCCTCTTCCGCACCATCCGCGCGAACGCGGCGGTCCTGCTGCGGCTCGGCAGCGGCGCCGGCCTGATCGGTGCGATGCGCGCCGGACGGCAGGTGATCCTGCCGCTCTGGGCGGTGAGCGTCGGTCTCGACGACTCGACCGCGGCCCTCGTGATCGGCATCGCCGGAGCCGTCGACTTCGCGCTGTTCTACACGAGCGGGCAGATCATGGACCGGTGGGGACGGCTCGCGAGCGCCCTGCCCTGCATGCTCGGCCTGAGCATCAGCTACTTCCTCCTCGCCTGGAGCGGCCACCTGGACGCCCGGGTCGGCTGGTTCGTCGCGATCGCGATGGGCATGTCCCTGGCGAACGGGGTCGGTTCCGGCATCCTCATGACGCTCGGCGCGGACCTCGCACCGCGCGACGCCCCGGCACCGTTCCTGGGGGCGTGGCGGTTCACCGGCGACTTCGGGTCGGCGGCCGCGCCGCTCCTCATCTCCGGCGTGACCGCCGTCGCGTCCATCGCCGTCGCGAGCGGGGTGATGGGCGTGCTCGGCCTGGTCGGCGCGGGCATCCTGCTCCGGTACGTGCCCCGGTACCTGCCGCGCCCGCTGCGCTGACGCGCTGCCGCGCTGGCGCACCGTGCGCGCTCCTCCGCTCCGTGCGCGGTTGACCGCACCGTGCACACCCACAGCGCCGCACCCAGCCGCCGAGCTCGCACCGGGTCACGTCCCGCGCACGGTGCGTCCCACGGCCTGGAGGCCCGGCGCACGTCCGCCCCGCACGCCGCGCTCGGTAGACTGCCGCTGCTCGCGGGAGTGGTGGAATCGGTAGACACGCAGGATTTAGGTTCCTGTGCCCCAGGCGTGAGGGTTCGAGTCCCTCCTTCCGCACCGAGTCCCCCCAGGCGCACCGTTGCGGTCATCCGCACGCCTCGTGCAGGTCAACCCTGCGAGGGATGGCCCGGTCACTTCCGGGCGGTACCCTCATCCCGCGGGAGTCCTCCCCGTGACTCCCGCTCCACGACCGGAAGAACCATGCACTCCGTCGCACTCGCCCTGATCCCGTGGCTCGATCCGCAGTACATCCTCGACCACTTCGGGGCCATCGCCGTGCTCGTGGTCTGCGCGATCGTGTTCGCCGAGACCGGTCTGCTCATCGGCTTCATCTTCCCGGGCGACAGCCTGCTGGTCATTACCGGCCTGTTCGCCTTCGACCGCGGTGGCGAGATCGGCGGCATCCCGATCTGGGTCGCGGCGCTGATGATCGGCGCCGCCGCGTTCCTCGGCGGCGAGCTCGGGTACTACATCGGCAAGAAGGCCGGGCCCCCGATCTTCGAGCGGAAGGACAGCGGGCTCTTCTCGAAGGCGAACGTCGAGCGCACCAACGCGTTCTTCCACCGCTTCGGCCCGCTCGCCGTGATCCTGGCGCGCTTCGTGCCGGTCGTCCGCACCTTCGCCCCGATCGCCGCGGGCGTCGGCCGGATGGACTACAAGAAGTACTCGCTCTACAACGCGATCGGTGCCGTGGTCTGGGGCGTCGGCGTGACGTTCCTCGGGTACTTCATCGGGCACATCCCGTTCGTGGCGCACATCGTCCGCGAGTACATCGACATCATCCTGCTCGCCGCGGTCGTCGTGACCGTCGTGCCGATGGCGCTGACGTACCTGCGCAACGCCCGCAAGGCGAAGCACACGAACGAGGCCGAGGCCACCACGGCCCCGACCGTCGACCCGACGCTCTAGCGCCCTGCACGACCGAAGTCGCCCCGAACCACGTGATCACGTGGTTCGGGGCGACTTCGGTCGTGCGGGACGGAACGAGCGCGGGCGCTCAGACGCCGAAGTGCTCCCGCACGATCGGCGCGATGCCCCGGAACGCCTTGCTGCGGTGCGACAGGGCGTTCTTCTCATCGCGGGTGAGCTCCGCCGACGAGCGGTCGGCGTCGTCCGGCCGGAACACCGGGTCGTAGCCGTGGCCGCCGTCACCGACGGGTTCGGTCAGCACCTCGCCGTTCCAGACCGCCTCGACGACGTGCTCCTGACCGTCGGGCGTCACGAAGGCGGCAGCGCACACGAACGCGGCGGTCCGCTCGACGACACCCTGCAGGTTCGTGAGCAGCAGCGCGATGTTGTCCGCGTCCGAGCGGGTACCGGCGTAGCGGGCCGAGTGGATGCCCGGTGCCCCGCCGAGGGCGTCGACGGCGATCCCGGAGTCGTCGGCGAGCGCCGGCAGCCCCGTGTGCGCGACGGCGGCACGCGCCTTGATCAGGGCGTTCGCGGCGTAGCTGTCGCCGTCCTCGACCGGCTCGGGGCCGTCGTACCCGACGAGTTCGACACCCTCGCCCAGCGCCGACCCGAGGATCTCGCGCAGCTCGACGACCTTGCCCTGGTTGTGGGTGGCCAGCACCACCTCGCGGGACGTCACGCCAGACCCAGGACCGAACGCTGGATCGCCGCGAGCGACTGGTTGCCGGCCAGGCCGAGGTCGAGCAGGACGTTCAGCTCGTCCCGGTCGAACGGCGCGTGCTCGGCGGTGCCCTGCACCTCGATGAACTTGCCCGACCCCGTCGTGACGATGTTCATGTCGGTGTCCGCAGCGGAGTCCTCGGTGTAGGCGAGGTCGAGCATCGGCTCCCCTTTGACGATGCCGACCGAGATCGCCTGCACGCTGTCGGTGAGCGGGGTGGCCTTCTTCGCGATGAAGCCCTTGGCACGGCCCCACTCGATCGCGTCGGCCATCGCCACGTACGCGCCGGTGATCGACGCCGTGCGGGTGCCGCCGTCGGCCTGCAGCACGTCGCAGTCGATGACCAGGGTGTTCTCACCCAGGGCCTTCGTGTCGACGACCGCGCGGAGCGAACGGCCGATGAGGCGGGAGATCTCGTGGGTGCGGCCGCCGACCTTGCCCTTGATGGACTCGCGCTGCATGCGCTCGTTCGTCGACCGCGGCAGCATCGAGTACTCGGCGGTGACCCAGCCGGTGCCCTTGCCGGCGAGCCAGCGGGGCACGCCGTTGGTGAAGGACGCGGTGCAGAGCACCTTGGTGTTGCCGAAGGAGATGAGCGCGCTGCCCTCGGCCTGCGTGCTCCACCCCCGCTCGATGGTGACGGGACGGTGGTCGGTGGCGGTGCGGCCGTCGACGCGGAGGTTGTCGGTCATGGGGTCCTTTCGGTGCGGGGCAGCGTGATGGCCCCCGTCTGGAGGTGGCCGACGCTCGAGACCTCGGGACCGAGGAAGCGCCGGGCGAGCCGGATGAAGCCGTTCTTGTCGTCGCCCGTCGCCTCGAACGAGTAGGTCGGGGCGGTGGTCGCGGTGCGCTCGAGCCCGTGCTCCACGAGCCGGCGGTAGACGTCGTTCGCGGTCTCCTCGGCGCTGGAGACGAGCGTGACCTCCGGACCCATGACGAACTGGATCGCGGCGGACATGAGCGGGTAGTGGGTGCAGCCGAGCACGAGGGTGTCGACGTCGGCGGCACGGATCGGGTCGAGGTAGCCGGCCGCGATCTCGCGCAGCGACGGCGACGAGGTGTCCCCGGCCTCGACGAACTCGACGAACCGGGGGCACGCGGCGGTGGTCAGCGTGACGTCGGCGGCGACCGCGAAGGCGTCCTCGTAGGCGCGCGACGCGATGGTGCCGACGGTGCCGATGACCCCGATGCGGCCGGTGCGGGTCTGCTTGACGGCGGCGCGGGCCGCGGGCTGGATGACCTCGACCACGGGGATGCCGTACGCCTGCTCGTACCGTTCGCGGGCGTCACGGAGCACGGCGGACGAGGCGGTGTTGCACGCGATCACCAGGGCCTTCACGCCCTGCTCGACCAGGTCGTCCATGACCTCGAGCGCGTAACGGCGGACGTCGGCGATGGGCTTCGGGCCGTAGGGCGAGTGCACGGTGTCGCCGACGTACCGGATGCTCTCGCGCGGGAGCTGGTCGATGATGGCGCGGGCCACGGTGAGGCCGCCGACCCCGCTGTCGAAGACTCCGATCGGTGCATCCGTCACGGCACCAGCGTACCGACGCCCGCCGACGAGCACCGACGCGACCACGCGCGCCACGCAGGCCGGGCGCCCGGGGGGATCCGCGCCTCCCGAGGGTCACGTCACTAGTGTCGGAGACGTGACCAGCGCGCTCCTCACCGACCAGTACGAGCTCACCATGGTGGACGCCGCCCTGAAGGACGGGACCGCCGACCGCCGATGCGTCTTCGAGGTGTTCGCCCGGCGGCTGCCGGACGGCCGCCGCTACGGCGTCGCGGCCGGGCTCGGACGCTTCCTCACCGCCCTCGGGGACTTCCGCTTCGGCGACGAGGAGATCGGGTTCCTGCGCGACCGCGGAGTCATCGACGCCGGCACCGCCGCGTGGCTCGCCGACTACCGGTTCAGCGGTGACGTCCGCGCCTACCGGGAGGGCGAGGTCTACTTCCCGAACTCCCCCATCCTGCAGATCGAGGGCACCTTCGCCGAGGCCGTCGTGCTCGAGACCCTCGCCCTGAGCACCTTCAACGCGGACTCCGCGATCGCCTCGGCCGCCGCCCGCATGGTGTCCGCCGCCGACGGCCGCCCGCTCGCCGAGATGGGCTCCCGCCGCACCGGTGAGTGGAACGCCGTCGCCGCCGCCCGTGCCGCCTACATCGCCGGCTTCGGTGCGACGAGCAACCTCGAGGCCGGGCGCACCTGGGGCATCCCCACGATGGGCACCGCCGCGCACGCCTTCACGCTGCTGCACGACTCCGAGGAACAGGCGTTCCGGTCACAGCTCGACGCGCTCGGCAACGGCACGACCCTGCTCGTCGACACCTACGACATCGAGGCCGCGGTCGAGACGGCCGTCCGGCTCACCGACGGCAAGCTCGGCGGCGTCCGGATCGACAGCGGCGACCTGCCGTCCGTCGTCGCCGCCGTGCGTGCGCAGCTCGACCGCCTTGGCGCGACGGGCACGAAGATCACGGTGACGAACGACCTCGACGAGTACACGATCGCCGCGCTCCGGGCCGCCCCGGTCGACTCGTACGGCGTCGGCACCTCGGTCGTCTCCGGCTCCGGGCACCCGGCCGCCGGCATGGTGTTCAAGCTCGTCGCGCACCGGGACGCGGACGGCGGCGACTGGGTCCCCGTCGCCAAGAAGTCGGCCGACAAGGCGTCGATCGGCGGCCGGAAGGAAGCGGGCCGACGACTCCGCAACGGCGTCGCCACCGCCGAGATCGTGCTCACGGGTGCGCAGGTCGGGCCGGACGAGCGGCCACTGCTGGTCCCCGTGGTCACCGGCGGCGAGGTCGACCCGGCGTTCCTCGGCACGCAGGGTGTCGAGGCCGCACGCGCGCACCACAAGCGCGCGAAGGCGGAGCTGCCCGCCGACGCGTCGCGCATCGGGCGCGGCGACCCCGCCATCCCCACCCTGGTGATCTAGGGCACGCGCGCGTCGCGCGCGCGTCGCGTCGCGCGACGCCGCTTCGTGAGCAGCAATGGTCGGGTCTGCGTGACGGACCCGACCATTGCTGCTCACGAAGCGACCGACAGGCGGACGGGAGGCCCGTGGCGGCGTCGCCACGGGCCTCCCGTCCGTCTGTTGGTCGCGTCTACTCGGCCTTCATCTTCTCGTAGATGGCCTTGCAGTCCGGGCAGACCGGGAACTTCTCCGGGTCGCGACCCGGGATCCACTTCTTGCCACACAGGGCCTTGACCGGCTTGCCGGACAGGGCCGACTGCAGGATCTTGTCCTTCTTCACGTAGTGCGAGAACCGCTCGTGGTCACCGGGTTCGATCGCTTCGTCTTCGAGGAGCTTCTCGAGCTCCCGGTCCATCACGTCGAGGCCGCCGCCTGGTTCCGTCATGCTCATGGGTCCAGGGTACGACGGTCCGCCCTCGGGCGCGCCGCTCGTCCGCGCTGGGCGATAGTCGCGCGGATTCGCTCGGTGCTCGATGCGCTGCGCCGCTCGTTGCGCTGTGTCGCTAGTTGCGCTGTGCCGCGGCGAGCAGGTCGGGTCCGCGGCGGTCGAACAGGCGCCCGCCGGCGGAGACACCGATCACGAGCACGACGGCACCGACCCCGATGCCCACCAGGAGCGTCAGCACCGACCAGGGCTCCGGACCCTGCACGACGGCCAGCACCGCGAGGCAGGCTGCGGGGACCGTGCAGAGCACGATGCCGATCACCATGGACGCCTGCGCGACCGTGGCGGTGACGCCGGCGGCCTGGGGCTGCTGGAAGGGGTGGTCGCCCGGCCGCACCGTCGGGTAGGGCATGAGCACGGACAGGACGCTCGACAACCCGAGCCCGGACAACAGCGCGCTCGCACTCACGCCGATGAGCAGCGGGAACGCCGCCCAGTCTCCGAACAGCCGGGCGGACAGCGCGGCCCCGGCGACGATCGCGGGCGCCCCCACGACCAGCACGGGCACGACACGACCGAGCCGGTCGCTCCACCCGGGCGCACCCGAGGCGACGTGCAGCCACACGGCGGTGTTGTCGTACGAGACGTCGTTGTGCGGCAGGAACCCGGCGATCAGGGCCATCAGCGGCAGCGGCACGAGCGCGGTCCACTGCCACGGCACCCCGGCGACACCGAGCGGGATGACGACGATCGGCACGAGCAGGATGATCAGGTACGACGTGCGGTACCGCGGGTCGCGCACCCAGTAGGTGAGCGCCCGGGCAGCGACGGCCGACACCGGGGCCGAACCGAACCGGTCGAACCAGCCCAGGCCCTGGTAGCGGCGGGTGCGGGCGCGGTCGTCGACGGTCTCGAGCGCACGGCCGACGAGTGCCCACCACGCCCAGGCGAGGAGCGCGACGACGGCGACCGCGACGAGGAGCTTCAGGACACCGGCGCCGACGTGGCCGCTCGCGACCTCGGCGGGCACGGCCCACGCGGCACCCCACGGGGTCCACCCGGCGACGTCCGCGACGCGCTGCATCTCGGCGCCCTGCGGGTCGAGCCAGTCGACGCGCAGCAGCAGCGCCACCGTCGGGATCGAGAGCGCGATGATGACCAGGGCCACCAGCCACCCGGCGTCGCGGGAGCGGTCCGGCCCGATCAGCCGGGAGCCGACGGTGCAGCAGACCCGGATGAGGAGCGCGCACGTGGCGACGCCGAGCAGCCCGCCGAGCACCGCGAGCAGCCCGAGACCGGGGTCGCGAGCCCAGGCGACGACCTGGCCGACCGCGACGACGACCACACCGATCACCGGGATGCCGACGAGGCCGGCGACGACGAGTCCGATCGCCAGGCGACGGCGCTCGATGCCGAAGACCGCGAAGCGCCGCGGGTGGAGCTGGTCGCTCCGGCCGACGACGAGCGGCACGACCGTGAACCCGAAGGTGATCAGGGTGCCGACGGGCACGAGGACCGCACGCGCGACGTCCGGGTCGGCGTCACCGAGGGCGATGGTCTGCGACGCGACGAACACGGCGGCGAGGAGCCCGACGAGGCTGGCGAGCACGACGGCGACGGACCGGCGGGCGGTGCCGCGGACCTCGCCCGCGAGCAGGTCCGCCCTCAGCCGGAGAAGCTGTGCAACCATTCCATGCTCTCCGCGACGACACGACCGCCGGCGAGTTCGACGAACTTGTCCTCGAGGCTCTTGCGCCCGCGGACCTGGGCCATGGTGCCGGACGCCAGGACCTTGCCGCCGACGATGATGGCGACCGAGTCACAGGTGCGCTGCACGAGCTCCATCGAGTGGCTGGACAGCACGACCGTGCCGCCACCCCGGGTGTACCGGCGCAGGATGTCCGTGATCGTCGCCGCACTCACCGGGTCGACCGACTCGAACGGTTCGTCGAGCACGAGCACCCGCGGCGAGTGGATCAGGGTCGCGGCCAGGGCGATCTTCTTCGCCATGCCGACGGAGTAGTCGGCGACCTGGCGGCCGAGCGCCTCGCCCAGCCCGAAGGCCTCGGCGAGGTCGGCGCTGCGCTTCCGGGCGGTGGCACCGTCGAGCCCACGGAGTGTGGCCGAGTAGTAGAGGAGCTGCGCGCCGGTCAGCCGGTCGAACAGGCGGAGCCGGTCCGGCAGCACACCGAGACTGCGCTTCGCCGCCGTCGGGTCGGCCCAGACGTCGTGGTCGAGCACCGTCACCGAGCCGGCGTCGGGGCGCAGCAGTCCGGTGATCATGGAGAGGGTCGTCGTCTTGCCGGCGCCGTTCGGGCCGACCACGCCGAAGATGGAGCCCTGCCGGATCTCGAGGTCGACCTCGTCGACGGCCAGGGTCTGCCCGTACCGCTTGACCAGGCCGCTCGCTGCGAGAACCACGGGCTGGAGCGTCTGCGGCTGCTTCGGGGCGGCGGTGCGGGGCGCACGCTTCTTCGCCGCGGGCGCGGCGGTGCTCGCCCGGTCGGCGACGTCCGTCGCGTCGTCCGCGTCGGTCGGGACGGGAGGCGCGGCGTCGGTCCGCGGGGCGGCCTTCGCCGGGCGCTTGGTGCGTCCCTTGCCGTTGCGCGCCTTCGCGGGGCGGGGCGCTGCGGCCGTCGCGTCGTCGGTGCGGTTGTCCGTCGTCGTGTCGTCGGTGCGGGTCTCGGTCGTCGCGTCGGTGCCGGTCGTCGCGTCGGTGCCGGTCGTCGCGTCGTCCGGGTGGTTCTCCGTCGTCGCGTCGGTGCGGACCGCCGTCCCGTCGGTCATCGCGTCATCAGTGGCGGCGTCGTCCGCATCAGTGTCCCCCGTGTCGTCGTCGGCTGCGTCGTCCTCAGCAGCCGCGGCGGTGTCCGCGTCGTCGGCGTCCCCCGCCTCGGTCATCCAGGCAGCGTCGGCCGTGGCGTACACGTCCTCATTCTCTGCTCGCGCTGGCATCGACCCACCGTACCAACGCTCTCCGACCGTCGGGAACCGTCGCGGCCAGGGTCACGAATTGAGTACGAAGCACGCAGACCCGTACCCCACGAGGGGGTGTTTCCGTATCATTCACCAGGGCACGAAGGAGTGTTCACCACTTGGAAACCTGCTCCAGCAGGCGATCCCGGCAGCCTCCTCGCTGCGACGACCACGTCGACGCGACCGGTTCTCGGGCAACTCGGACGTTGGAAGCGCAGACTCGACGAGGCCCGCCCGTACCCCAGGGTGCGCGGGCGGACACCAGAAGGGACCAGCATGACCACGCAGATCGTGATCCTCGCAGCGGGGATGGGCAGCCGTCTCGGCCGCAGCCTGCCGAAGCCGCTCACGGAGCTCAGTGACGGCCGCACCATCATGCAGCAGCAGTTCGACAACATCCGCGCCGCGTTCGGTTCGAGCGCCCGCGTGACGATCGTCGTCGGCTACAAGTCGGAGCACATCGTCGAGGCGTTCCCCGACGCGAACTTCGTCTACAACGAGTCCTACGACTCCACCAACACCTCGAAGAGCCTGCTGCGTGCCCTCAAGGCCACCGGCAAGAGCGGTGTCCTCTGGATGAACGGCGACGTGGTCTTCGACCCGATGGCGCTCGTCCGTGCGGCCGACATGATCGACGAGGGCCGTTCCTTCGTCAGCGTCAACACCGACAAGGTCTCCGACGAAGAGGTCAAGTACACCGTCGACGCCGAGGGCTTCATCCACAAGCTCTCGAAGCAGGTCGTCGGGGGTCTCGGCGAAGCCGTCGGCATCAACTACGTCTCCGCCGCCGACAAGCAGGCCCTCATCCGCCAGCTCGGGCGCGTCGACGACCAGGAGTACTTCGAGGGCGGCATCGAGGCTGCCATCGCCGAGGACGGGCTACGCTGGACGCCGATCGACATCTCCGACCTGTACGCGGTCGAGATCGACTTCGCCGAGGACCTCGAGCGCGCGAACAACCTGTTCGCCTGAACCACCGTCAGGACCCCCTCGGCGGTTCCGCCCGGAGGGAAACCGTGACGACAGCGAGTGCGCCGACCGCGCCCGTGGCTCCCGCACCCGCGAAGGCCCGGAGCGCCGGTCGGCGCTATCGTCAGGCCCTGTGGTTGCTGACCGTCCGCGACCTCCGGGTCCGCTACTCGACGTCGGCGCTCGGCTACGTGTGGTCGATCCTCGACCCGCTCGTGATGTCGGGGATCTACTGGTTCGTCTTCACGCAGGTGTTCCACCGCGGCTCGGTCGGTGAGGATCCGTACATCGTGTTCCTGCTGTCCGCGCTGCTGCCGTGGATGTGGTTCACCGGCGGCGTCTCCGACTCCACCCGGGCGTTCATCAAGGAATCGAAGCTCATCCGCTCGACCACCATCCCCCGCACCATCTGGGTGGCACGGATCATCGCGTCGAAGGGCATCGAGTTCCTGCTGAGCCTGCCGGTCCTGGCGGCCTTCGCGATCGCGACGGGTGCCCACCTGCACTGGCAGGTCGTGTTCTTCCCGCTGGCGATCGTGCTGCAGTGCGCGCTGGTCTACGGTCTGGGCCTCATCGTCGCCCCGCTGGTGGTCTTCTTCCGTGACCTCGAGCGCGCCACCAAGCTCGTGCTGCGGTTCCTGTTCTACGCGTCCCCGATCATCTACGGCACGCACGCGCTGCCCTCCGCCCTGCGCGACATCGCCGCGATCAACCCGCTCACCGGCATCTTCGGCATGTACCGCGCGGCGTTCTTCCCCGGCCAGCTCGACTGGCTCGAGGTCGGCGCCTCGGTGGTCGTGACCGGCATCGTCCTGGTGATCGGCTTCGCGGTGTTCCGCCGCAGCGAGCACCGCGTGCTGAAGGAGCTGTGATGACCGCGACCGACCAGACCCGTCGCACCGAGACCGTCGCACCGGTCATCTCGGTGCGCGACGCCGGCATCTGCTTCAAGCGCAACCGCCGCGCGAGCCGGAACTTCAAGGACCTGTTCGCCGGACGCGGGCGCCGCAAGCGTGCCGATGAGTTCTGGGCGCTCCGCAACGTTTCGTTCGACGTCCGCCCGGGCGAGGCGATCGGCGTCGTGGGACGGAACGGCCAGGGCAAGTCGACCCTGCTGAAGCTCGTGGCCCAGGTCATGCTGCCCGACGAGGGCCGCGTCGACGTGGGTGCCGGCGTCGCCCCGCTCATCGAGATCACCGGTGGCTTCGTCGGGGACCTCACGGTGCGCGACAACGTGTACCTGACGGCGGGTCTGCACGGCATGTCGCGGGCCGAGATCCGCGACGCCTTCGACGAGATCATCGACTTCGCCGAGATCGCCGACTTCGTGGACACCCCCTACAAGCACCTGTCGAGCGGCATGAAGGTCCGTATCGCGTTCGCGGTGATCTCGCGGCTCGACGAACCGGTCATCCTGGTCGACGAGGTGCTGGCGGTGGGCGACAAGGCCTTCCGCGAGAAGTGCTACAAGCGGATCGAGCAGCTCCTGGCCGGCGGCCGGACACTGTTCTTCGTGTCCCACAGCGACAAGGACCTCCGCCGCTTCTGTGACCGGGGGCTGTACCTCGACAAGGGTCGTCTGCAGCTCGACGGCACCATCGAGGCCGCGCTGGCCCGGTACGCGGCCGACTACGGCTCCTGACCGGCCGGGGTACTCCCCCTGCACCAACACCGGTATCGCCGGCTCACTCCACAGCCCCGGCCCTCGTGAGCGCCCCCGGGGTCCCGCCGTCGGACCCTCCCCCTAGCGTTCCACCCATGCACCACCCACCAACCGCGTACGCCGTCCCGTTCGCCGTCGACCGATCGCACGCACCGCGTCGGTACGACCTCGTCAACACCGGCCCCGAGCCGGTCGACGGGCTCTCCCTCACCCATCTGGGCAACGGCTACTGCCCGCCGCTCGCGGTGCGCCGCCTCGACCCGGGCAGGTCGTTGTCGCTGGCGGTGTTCGGCGCCGACCCCGAGGACACGGGGGTCGTCATCGTGCGGTGGCGCCGGCCCGACCGGTCCGAGTACCTCTGGCGGATGTCACTCGTCGGGCCGGGGCTCCAGCCGTGACCCTGCGCCGACCTGCTCCACGGACCACCCGGGGTGACGACCGGCCGTCAGCGCCCGTCGCGTTCGGCCGCGACGGTCCGCCACCGCTCGAGCAGCCACTCCACGGCCTCGTGGAACCGCTCCGTGGCGGCACCCGGGGTCGTGTCGCCGAAGTACCGCGCGACCCAGTGCTGCAGGCGCGCGAGCTCCTCGGCGTCGCTCGCGGCCGCGTCGACACGGGCGAGCACCGACGGAGCATCGGCCGCGGTCAGCCAGTTCGCGTCGCTCAGGTAGCCCCGCTCGTCGACGTCGGCCTCCGGCGAGACCGGTCGCGTGACGATGAGCGGCTTGCCGACCGCCAGCCGGTCGTAGATCATCGCGCTGATGTCCGTGATCGCCACGTCGGCGTCCGCCAGCTGCCAGCCGAGGTCACCGCCGTCGTCGTACAGGTGGTGCGCGGCGGGGTCGGCGGCGTTGGCCGCACTGATCGCCGCCACGATCCGCTCGTGCGCCGCGCGGTACGCCGGTTCGAGCACACCACTGCGCGGGTGCGGGCGGTAGACCAGACGGTGGCGGGGCGACGCCAGCACCCGCTCGGCGATGACCGTGCCGTGCGACGCGATCGACCCGTACGCTGCGGCACCGCGGTCGCCCTCCCACGTCGGGGCGTAGAGCACGACGGTCCGGTCGTCGTCCGGGTACGGGGCCGCTCCGGCGAAGTGGTCGGCCTGCGGGCGTCCGATCGCGATGGTCCGGGCGTCCAGGTCGTAGTCCCACAGCGCCTCGGCCAGACGATCGCGTGCTGCGTCCCCCGCGATGAGGGCGTAGTCGTACGCCTTGAACTGGTTCGTGGTCATGTACATCTTGTCGCTCTCGCCGTGGTTGACGAAGACGTGCCACATCCGCCCGTACCGCATCATCTGGAAGTTGCGGGCGTTCTGGTTGACGTACAGCACCACCTTCGGCGCCTGGGTGTCGACGAAGTGCTCGAGGTCGACCACCTGCCGGGCGTAGACCGCGGGCACGGGCGACTCGTCGAGCAGGGTCAGCATGGTGCCCGGACTCCGCGAGACGATCGCCACCGGGTGCGTCTTCGCGAGTTCGGCCAGCGGCGCGTACCACTGGCGCACCTGGTACATGTTGACCGGACCGTCGGCGAAGTACACGGCGATCTCGACCGAACCGGGCGTCGGCTTCGGCGCGGACGGCAGTCGCTGTGCGAGCTGCCGCCGGCTCCGGCGCGACGTCAGGAGTCGCTCGACGAGCCGCAGTGCGGTCCGCAGGTCGCTGATGATCGACATGGTCCTTCTCCGGGTCTGCTCGGGCGGTACGGGGCGGGCGGGTCAGACGACCGGCGGCCGCCCTGCGATGGTCATCCGTGCGACTGTGAGCCAGCCCATCGGGCGGACCGGACCGCAGTCGGTCGTCCATCCTTCACGGATCCCACCGAACCAGGTGGCCAGTCGGCGGGGGTGACGCCACCAGCGCGCGATCTGGATCGCGGCCCACGACCCCACGTACAGCGGTCGCAGCACCGCCGGCAGGTTGCGCCGAGCGAGCCACACCCGGTTCCGGGCGTTCAACCGGTAGTACTCGGTGTGCCGCGCCGGGTCGATCGCGGGGTGGTGCGCGACGAGGTCCCCGGCGTACCAGGTCCGACGGCCGGCGTCCCAGACGCGCCAGGCGAGCTCGATGCCCTCGTGGGCGTAGAAGTACTCGGCACCCCAGCCACCGACCGCCCGGTACACGTCCATCGGCAGCACGACGGCGCCTTCCCAGACCGAGAAGACCGGCGACGAGTGGTCCGGCTCGCCCTTCCGGATCCGCGGCACCCACCGGCGGGGGTTCGCGGCGCCAGTGGGGTCGACGACCCGCGGCTGCACGAGGCCGAGCGACGGATCGTGCTCGAACACCGCGATCGCGTCGCGCAGGAACGTCGGCGACGGCACCGACGCATCGTCGTCGAGGAAGAACACGTAGTCGCCGTCGACGACCTCGGCCCCGGCGTTGCGCCCGGCCGGGATCCCGACGTTCTCGGGCAGGGCCAGCGCCCGAACGCCGTCCGGCAGCCCGGTCGGCGCCCAGCCGTTGCCGACGCAGACGACGTCGAGCTCGACGTCCTGCTGCGCGAGCACGCTGTCCAGCCCGCGGCGCAGGTCGTCCGGCCGGGTGCCCTGCGACAGGCTCACGACGGCGACGCGCGGTCGTCCGCGGTGCACCACCGCGTGGCGGCGCAGCGTTCCGGGCACCGTCGTGTCGTCGGTCACGCCTTGACCCGCTTCGAGGCGATGATCGCCAGGAAGTGCCCGACCGTCGCGAGCACCGCGAGCGGCAACAGCGCACCGACCAGGATCCGGCTGGCGAGCGGGTCGCCGATCACCAGGGCGAGCAGGGCGAAGACGAACGCGAGCATGCTCAGCTCGACCGAGTGGTACAGGCGGTGGAACGGCAGGAACTTCGCCAGACGGCGGAGCGAGGCGAGCTTCCGACCCGACGGCGCGGTGGAGGCGTCCCGTCGGTCGACGAGCTTGTCGAGCCCGGCGTTCGCGCGGGCCACGTGCACCATGTCGTTGAGGGCCTTGTTCAGCACGATGACCAGGCCGAGTGCGCAGCCGATCGTGGTCCACATCCAGTCGGCGTCGTGGATCGGCCAGGTGGCTGCCCGGATGCCGAGCGCGACCGGGATCAGGCCCTCGGTCGTGTAGTGCCCCACCTTGTCGAGGAACACCCCGGCGGGCGACTTGGTGCCGCGCCACCGGGCGACCTCGCCGTCGGAGCAGTCGACGAGCATCTGCAGCTGGCCGAGCACGAGCGCCAGCGCGGCGCCCCAGATGCCGGGGATGAGCAGGGCGGCGGCGACGCTCCAGCCCACCAGGATCATCAGGCCGGTGACCTGGTTCGCGCTGACGCGGGTCTTCAGGAGCACCCAGGTCAGGTACGGCGAGACGTCGCGCAGGTACAGCGAGGCCGTCCAGTGCTCGGCGTTGGCGCGGGCACGGACCTCGTCCGGCTGGGCGACGGCCCGGAGCTCGGCGATCGAGGTCGGCCGTGCGGATCCGCGGCCGGTCGTGGGCTGGTCGGTCATTCGGTCACCGTCCCGTGTGGGTGGTCAGCTCGGACGTGCGGGTCAGGAACCCGATGATGAACCCGAGCCCCCAGGCCACGTGGATGCAGGGCAGCACGACGAGCAGCCAGAGGAGCGTCGGCAGCCCGGAGCGGCGCGCCACGGCGATCGACCCCAGGACGACGAAGAGCAGGTAGACGACGGGCACCACGAACCCGAGCAGCGCCCAGGCGAGCGGGGTACCGAGCACGGCGCCGACGATGCCGACGAGCCCGGCGACGATGCCCAGCGCCATCGCCGCCACCATGGCCGGCGGCACGAAGTAGCGCAGGCCGTTGTTCGCCGGGAACCGACGGGCGAGCTCGCCGCGCCACAGCCCGGTGGCGACGAACTGCCGCACCAGGCGCTTCAGGCTCGGCCGCGGGCGGTACGTGACGACGAGTTCGGGCGTGAACCAGACGGTCCCACCGGTCTGGCGCAGCCGCCGGTTGAGTTCCCAGTCCTGTCCGCGCTTGATGCCCTCGTCGAAGAGTCCGACGTCGAACAGCCGCTCGCGTCGGAACACGCCGAGGTAGGCGGTCTCGGCCGGGCCCGCGGTGCCGCCGACGTGGTGCGGCGTGCCACCGAGCCCGACACGGCTGCCGTAGGCCAGGGCGACGGCCCGCTCGAAGGGGGTGCGGCCCTCGGCGCGCATGATGCCGCCGACGTTGTCTGCACCGGACTCGAGGAGCGTGTGCACCGCGATGCGCGTGTAGTCGGTGGGCAGGACCGAGTGCGCGTCGACCCGGATGACGACGGGGTGCACGGACGCACGGATCGCGACGTTCAGCCCGGCGGGCGTCGACCCGACCGGGTTGTCGATCGCGCGGATCCGGGGGTCGGCAGCGCTCATCTCGGCGACGAGCTCGTTCGTGCCGTCGATCGACGGCCCGAGCGCGAGGATGACCTCGAACGGGCCGGTGTAGTCCTGGTCGAGCAGGCTGCCGACGGCGGCCCGGACCTCGGTGACCTCGTTGAGCACGGGCATCACGTACGAGACGCCCGGCAGGGGCTGTCCGTCTGACTGCATGCGTACCTCGGGGTGCTGGCTGGCGGCACGGGACGCACCGGGGCGGTGCCGCCCCGCAGAGCGACCATGAGCCTATCAAGAGGCCGAACCGCCCACCTGCGTCGACGCGGGACGCGCCCCGTGACGGACTGGAGGCCCGGCGCACGTCGTGCCCCGGGCCTCCTGTCCGTCGTGTGGTGGCGTCAGCCCTTGCTGTCGAACGTCCCCAGCTTCACGTCGGCCTGGCGGGTCTGGCCGTCGCGGACGAAGCTGATCGTCGTCGAGGCGCCACCCGCGAAGAAGCGCACCTGCGCGGTCAGGTCGGTGGCGTCGGAGACCGACGCCGAACCGATCTTCGTGACGACGTCGCCCTTCTGCAGACCGGCCTTCGCCGCGGCACCGCCGTTGGACACCGACTTGATGAGGGCGCCGACCTGGGTGGCGCTGGCGTCCTCGGTGGCGTCGCCGACCGTTGCGCCGAGGAGACCGTGGGTCGCCGAGCCGTTGTCCTTGATCTCGTTCGCGACCCTCTTGACCAGGTTGGCCGGGATCGAGAAGCCGACGCCGATGCTGCCGGCGGCCGACTCCGACGACGACGAGCTGCCGGCCGAGGCGATCGCCACGTTGATGCCGATCAGTCGGCCCTTCGAGTCGAGCAGCGCACCGCCGGAGTTGCCCGGGTTGATCGATGCGTCGGTCTGGATGACCGGGAGCGAGACGGTGGTGTTCGCGGACGAGCTGCTGCCGTTGTCCCCGTTGCCCCAGAAGTCGAAGGGACCCGAGCCGCCGTTGCCACCCTCGTTCGAGTCGCCACCCTCGCTGGGGGCGCTCGAGGTGACCTGGATGCTGCGGTTCAGCGTCGAGACGATGCCGTCGGTGACGGTGTTCGACAGGCCCAGGGGCGCGCCGATCGCGACCGCGGTGTCGCCCACGTTGAGCTTGGACGAGTCCGCGAACTCCATCGGCTTGAGGTCCGTCGCATCGATCTTGATGACCGCGAGGTCGACCGTCGGGTCGGTACCGATCAGCTTGCCCGCGTAGATCTTGCCGTTCGAGGTCGTGACGGTGATCCGGCCGTTCGAGCTGTCGCCGTCGAGGGTGACCACGTGGGTGTTCGTGACGATGTAGCCGTCCTTGCTCATCACCACGCCGGAACCGGTGCCGGCCTCGTTGCTCGCGGACACGTTGATCGTGACGACGGACGGGGTCGCCTGTGCCGCGACGGCCGTGACCACGGTGGCGGAGTCGTAGTCGTTGACGGTCAGGTTGCCGCCCTGCGACGAACCGGAGGACACCACGCTGCCACCGTCGTTGCCCGAGGAGACGGCCCAACCGGCACCGCCGCCGACCAGACCACCGGCGATGGCCGCGGCGATGACCGGCAGGAGCAGCTTGCTGCGGCCCGAGCGGTCCTTGGTCGTCGTGGTCGCCGCGGCGCCCGAGGCGTCGTCGCTGAAGTAGTGACCGTTGCGCTGGTTCGCGCCGTCGACGTCACCGAAGCCGCTCGTGGCCGACTGCGGAGCCTGCGCGGACGCGTTCGCGTACTCGGAGGACGAGCTCGGAGCGGTCGAGGACGTCGGCTGGGCGTACTCGCCGTAGCGGGGGCGTTCGCCGCCCGGCTGGCCGTACTGGGACTGCTGGCCGTACGGGTTCTGGGGCTGCTGGCCGTACTGGCTCTGCTGCCCGTAGGGGTTCTGGGACTGCTGGCCGTACTGGCTCTGCTGGCCGTACGGGTTCTGGGCCTGCGGCGTCTGCTGGCCGTACTGCGACTGCTGGCCGTACGGGTTCTGGGCCTGCGGCGTCTGCTGGCCGTACTGCGACTGCTGGCCGTACGGGTTCTGGCTCTGCTGGGACTGCTGGCCGTACGGCGACGTCTGCTGGCCGTAGCCGCCCTGCTGCGCACCCGAGGAGTCGCCGGAGACGGCGGGGTACGGCGCGGTGTAGCGGTCGGTCGGGTGGTCCGTCGACGACGGGATCACGTCCGTGTGGTCCGGGGTCGTCTCGTCGTTCTGGTTCTGGTTCTGGTTCTGGTTCGGGCGAGGGGTCTCGTCCGGCTGGTCGGAGTCGTTCGGCATCGACGTGTTCCCTCTCGTGGCCGCTGCTGCGGCGTCCTCACTGGCGGCAGGCGGAGCCGCATCGTCCGGACGGCGGTCGTCGCCCTGCCCGCTGGGCGTGGTGTCGGTCATGCTGGACGTGCTCCTTTCAAGCTCGTGCAGTCTGTCGCAAGCACCTGAGCGGTCCTTCTGGCGAGGCTGCGAGCCACCCCTGGCGATCTTATGCGTGCGCTGTACACGGTGGCCCGGTCCGCCGCGGGACGGACAGCTAGGTTGGGGTCCGTTCAGCGCGACACGTCGTCGCCCGCACGGGAGGGAACCACATGCGCCAGGCAGGACCGTGGCTGCGAGCCGCCGACGGAGCGATGCTGCTGGGACCGGACGGGGTCCCCGCACCGACGGTGTTCGCCGAGATGAGCGCCCTCGCCGCCAGCACCGGCGCGGTCAACCTGGGGCAGGGCTTCCCCGACGAGGACGGGCCGGCCGAGGTGCTCGAGGCCGCGGTGCAGGCGATCCGCGACGGCGTGAACCAGTACCCGCCGGGCCGGGGCACCCCTGACCTGCGGTCGGCGATCGCCGAGCACCAGCAGCGGTGGTACGGGCTCGAGGTGGACCCCGACCGCGAGGTCCTCGTCACCGCCGGCGCCACCGAGGGGCTGGCCGCCACGATCCTCGCGCTGGTCGAACCCGGTGACGAGGTGATCACCTTCGAGCCGTTCTACGACGCCTACGGCGCGCTCATCCGGCTGGCCGGCGGGGTGCACGTCACGGTCCCGCTCACCGCGCCCGACTTCCTGCCCGACGAGCGCACGCTCCGCGCGGCCTTCACCGACCGCACCCGCGCCGTGCTCGTGAACACCCCGCACAACCCGACCGGCCGGGTCCTGCCCACCGAGGTGCTGCAGACGATCGTCGACCTGGCCACCGAGCGCGACGCGGTGATCATCACGGACGAGGTCTACGAACACCTGACGTTCGACGTCCCGCACACGCCCATCGCGACCCTGCCCGGCGCTGCCGAGCGGACGGTGTCGGTGTCGAGCGCCGGCAAGACCTTCAACACGACCGGGTGGAAGGTCGGCTGGCTCACCGCTCCCCCGGCGCTCGTCGACGCGATCACGACGGTGAAGCAGTACCTGACGTTCGTGAACGGCGCGCCCTTCCAACCGGCCGTCGCCGTGGGACTCCGCCTGCCCGACGCGGTCTTCACCGGCATCGCCGCCGACCTGCGCGCGAAGCACGAACTGCTCGCCGACGGACTGACGGCGGCGGGCTTCGACGTGATGCGACCCGACGGCGGGTACTTCGTGCTCGCCGACGCCGCGCCGCTCGGGTACGACGACGCCCGTGCGTTCTGCCTCGAACTGCCCGCGTTGGCCGGTGTCGCGGGCGTGCCGGTCTCGGCGTTCGTCCGCCCGGACCGGGTCTCCGGCTACCGGTCCCTGGTGCGCTTCGCGTTCTGCAAGCGCCGGAGTGTCCTGGAGGACGCCGCCGCACGCCTGGCGACCCTCGGAGCGCGCCCCGGCGCCTGAGACGCGACCGCGTCGGGGACGCGACCGACGCGTCAGGGCTGCCCCGGGCCTCCCGGCAGGGTGCGCAGTGCGACGTCGTAGCGCCGCAGCGACAGCGACGGGTTCACCCGTCGGACGGCGTCGGTGACGGTGGTGTCGATCGTGGCGGTGAGCGTGGTCGGCGAAGCGCCGGCCGAGGCGACCGCCACGCCCGACGGGTCGAGGACGACCGAGCCGCCGATCCCGATCGGCGGTGTCTGCCCGACCCCGACGACCCAGACGGTGTTCTCGATCGCGCGGGCGGTGAGGAGCGTGCGCCAGTGGTGCTCCTTGCCGGGGCCGCGCACCCACTCCGCCGGGAGGACGACGACGTCGGCCGCGCCGGTCTCGGGAGCGGCGAGGCGCCGGGTGACCTCGGGGAAGCGCAGGTCGTAGCAGGTCTCGAGCCCGACGCGGACTCCGCCGAGCTCGAAGACCGGCAGCTGCTCCGGGTCGCCGGACTCGATGCGGTCCGACTCCCGCGAGCCGAAGGCGTCGTAGAGGTGGACCTTCCGGTACGTCGCCGCCAGGTCGCCCGACGGGAGCACCGCGACCAGGGTGTTCCGGAAGCGCTCCGGCGTGTCCGCCGACTCGGCGACCCCGACGATCAGGGCGATGCCCGTCTCGCGGGCGATTTCACGCAGGCCGGAGACGAACGGACCGTCCAGGGGCTGCGCGGCCGCCACGAACCGATCGTCGATGTCGGCGGCGAAGTACGAGGTGTACTCCGGCGTGATGAGGAGATCGGCGCCACGGGCCGCCGCGTCGACGGCGGCGGTGCGCACGGTGTCGAGGTTGGCGACGGGGTCGTCCACGGGGGCGAACTGCGCCGCCGCGATCGTGAGGGTGGCCATGGGGTGAGCGTACCCGGGGGTCTGCGGCGGCGCAGTTCGCCCCCGTGGAC
>NZ_QKTH01000024.1:0-49010 GCF_003234485.1 Curtobacterium sp. MCLR17_034 | reverse complement strand
GGTCCGCCGAGGTCGCACGACACGCCGCGACCGGTCCGCCGAGGTCGCGCGAACTCGGCGGACCGGTCGCGGCGTGTCGTGCGACCTCGGCGGACCGGTCGCGGCATGTCGTGCGACCTCGATCGTGCTGGTGCTGGTGCTGGTGCTCGTGCTCGTGGTCGTGCTCGTGGTCGAGCGGTCACAACACCCCGTCCGCCGTGGTCGAGCGGTCACGACTCGTCGCTCGGCGCCCCTCCAGCCGACACTTCGTGACCGCGCGGAGGGGATGCAGCGGGGTGTCGTGACCGTCCCGAGCGCCGGAGTTCGGGGTGTCGCGGGTTCGGAGAGTCGGTGGTCGGGACTTGCGCGGGTGCGGGGCAGTGAGTGGTCGGGACGTGCGCGGGTGCGGGGCAGCGGGTGGTCGGGACTTGCACGGATGCGGGGCAGCGGGTGGTCGGGACTTGCGCGGGTGCGGTGTTGCGGTGGTCGCACGTCGTCGCCGGCCTCGTTCGTCGCGCGGTCACGACCCGTCGCGCGTGGGACGTCGAGTGGTCAGGAATGGTCGGCTGCGGAAGCGCCGGACGACGGTTCGTGACCGGTCGGGGGAACTGAGCGGGGTGTTTCGACCGCTGGCGGGACGGGTGCACCGGCGGCGCGCCGCGGCGTTGCGTGAGTGAGCGCTCACGTGCCAGGATGTGAGCGCTCACTGAGGACGACGAGGTTCTGGAGGAACACATGGGTGACGACCGCCGACAGCGGATCGTGGACGGCCGCACCACACTCGGGATCGAGCTCGGCTCCACCCGCATCAAGGCCTGCCTGGTGGACGAGGACCTGGTACCCATCGCGGCCGGTTCCCACGAGTGGGAGAACGAGTACGTCGACGGCCGCTGGACCTACTCGCTCGAGGCAGTCGAGACCGGACTCCGTGCCGCGTACGCCGCCCTGGTGGCCGATGTCGAGGCGCAGTACGGCGTCGCCCCGAGCACCTACCGCGCGGTCGGCGTGAGCGCGATGATGCACGGCTACCTGGCGTTCGACGCCGCGGGCGAGCTGCTCGTGCCGTTCCGGACCTGGCGCAACACCTCGACCGGCCCCGCGGCCGAACAGCTCAGCGAGGCCCTCGGGTTCAACATCCCGCTGCGGTGGTCGATCGCGCACCTGTACCAGGCGGTCCTCGACGACGAGCCGCACGTGGCCGAGATCGCCGGTGTGACGACCCTGGCCGGCTACGTCCACCGTCGTCTGACCGGCCGGAACGTGCTCGGCGTCGGCGACGCGAGCGGCATGTTCCCGATCGAGGGCGGCCCCGTCGACAGCGGCCCCGGCGACCCGGGCGCGAAGGACTTCGACCACGCCATGCTCGCCACCGCGCAGGACCTGATCGGCGTGCCGGACCTGCGGTCCCTGCTGCCCGAGGTCCTCGTCGCCGGTGCCGAAGCCGGTGAGCTGACCCCCGAGGGTGCGGCCTGGCTCGACCCGACCGGCACACTCGAACCCGGCGCACCGCTCTGCCCGCCCGAGGGCGACGCCGGCACCGGCATGGTCGCGACGAACGCCGTCGCCCCGCGCACCGGCAACGTCAGCGTCGGCACGAGCATCTTCGCGATGGTCGTGCTCGAGCAGCCGCTGACCACCGCGCACGAGGAACTCGACGTCGTCACCACCCCGGCCGGGGACGCCGTGGCGATGGTGCACTGCAACAACGGCGCGAGCGAGATCGCGAGCTGGGCCCGGGTGTTCGGACGCTTCGCCGAGGCCTCGAGCGAGCGGACCGGCGCGACGCCGACCGGCATCGACGACGTCTACGCCACCCTGCTCGCCGAGGCCGTCGCCGACGACACCGACCCGGACGCCGGCGGCCTGCTCTCGTTCAACTACCTGGCCGGCGAACCCGTCACCCACGTCGAGGACGGCCGGCCCCTGCTGCTCCGCACCCCCGGCGCTCGCTTCACGCTCGGCAACCTGGTGCGCTCCGAGGTGCACGGCGCCTTCGCGACCCTGGCCATCGGCATGGACGTCCTGCACGGCGAACAGGTGCAGGTGGACCGGATGACCGCGCACGGCGGGCTCTTCCGCACGCCGGGCAGCCCGCAGCGGCTCCTCGCGGCGGCGTTGCGCGTGCCGATCGCGCTCGAGGAGACGGCGGGCGAGGGCGGCGCATGGGGGATCGCGGTGCTGGCCGCCTACCTCGAGCACACCGACCAGCAGCTCGCCGACTACCTGTCCGACACCGTGTTCGGCGGGGACGCCGTGCACGTGGCCGAACCCGAGCCGGCGGACCTCGCCGGGTTCCAGACGTACCTGGAGCGCTACCGGGCCGCACTGCCCGTGCAGGACGTCGCCGCGGCGACGACCCGCCCCAGCGCGACCACAGGACCGACCGAAGAGACCGACGGCGCCGACCCGCGCCTCCAGACAGAGGAAGTGACCCGATGACGGACGCGATCGACGAGACCACACGCCAGGCGGTGGCGACGACGCGGGAGCGCGTCGCGCGCCTGCACGGCGAACTCGTCCGCTACGGCCTCGTGATCTGGACCGGCGGCAACGTCTCCGAGCGCGTGCCCGGCACGGACCTGTTCGTCATCAAGCCGAGCGGGGTGTCGAGCGACGACCTGACGCCCGAGAACCAGGTCGTCTGCACCCTCGACGGCGTGCCGGCCGAGGGCTGGGGCAACGAGCACGGCCCGTCCAGCGACACCGCCGCGCACGCCTACGTGTACCGGAACATGCCCGAGGTCGGCGGCGTCGTGCACACCCACTCGACGTACGCGACCGCCTGGGCCGCCCGCGCCGAGGCGATCCCGTGCGTCATCACGGCGATGGCGGACGAGTTCGGCGGCCCCATCCCGGTCGGCCCGTTCGCCATCATCGGCGACGACTCGATCGGCCACGGCATCGTCGACACCCTGAGCGGCCACCGCAGCCGCGCGGTCCTGATGCAGAACCACGGTGTCTTCACGATCGGCAAGGACGCGAAGGACGCCGTCAAGGCGGCCGTGATGTGCGAGGACGTCGCACGGACCGTCCACATCGCACAGCAGGGCGGCGAGGTCGTCCCGATCCCCGAAGCAGACATCGATCGACTCTTCGATCGCTACCAGAACGTCTACGGACAGAACCCCGAAGGAGCCATGCGATGACGCAGGACACCACCGTCGCCCCCCAGGAAACGCTCGACAGCTACGAGGTCTGGTTCCTCACCGGCTCCCAGGGGCTGTACGGCGAGGAGACCCTGCGCCAGGTCGAGGAGCAGAGCAAGGCCGTCCACGCGGAGCTCGCCGGGCACCTGCCGGTGAAGCTCGTCTGGAAGCCCGTGCTCAAGGACGCCGACGGCATCCGCCGGGCGCTCATCGAGGCGAGCGCCGACGACAAGGTCATCGGGGTCACCACGTGGATGCACACGTTCAGCCCGGCCAAGATGTGGATCGGTGGCCTGCAGGCGCTGACCAAGCCGCTGCTGCACCTGCACACGCAGGCGAACGTCACGCTGCCCTGGGCGGACATCGACTTCGACTTCATGAACCTCAACCAGGCCGCGCACGGCGACCGTGAGTTCGGCTACGCCCTCGCTCGCCTGGGCGTCCGGCACGCCACGGCCGTCGGCCACGTCTCGGACCCCCGCGTCCAGCAGCGCGTCGCGAACTGGACCCGTGCCGCCGCCGGCGCCGCTGCCGTCCGCGAGCTGAAGCTGACCCGCTTCGGCGACAACATGCGCTACGTCGCCGTCACCGAGGGCGACAAGACCGAGGCCGAGATCGAGCTCGGCGTGCAGGTCAACACGTGGGCCGTCAACGAGCTCGCCGCAGCGGTGGACGCCGCAGCAGCGGACACGGCAGCGGTCGACGCGCTCGTGGCGACGTACGAGCGCGACTACGACGTGGACCCGTCACTCCGCAGCGCCGGCGGCGAACGGCACGCTGCGCTCCGCGACGGTGCCGCCATCGAGATCGGCCTCCGCACCCTGCTCGCGCAGAACGGCAGCGCCGCGTTCACCACCAACTTCGAGGACCTCGGCTCGCTCAAGCAGCTGCCGGGTCTGGCGGTGCAGCGCCTGATGGCCGACGGCTACGGCTTCGGTGCCGAGGGTGACTGGAAGACGGCGGTCCTGGTCCGCGCGATGAACGTCGCCGGCGCCGGCCTGCCCGGTGGCGCCTCCCTGATGGAGGACTACACCTACGACCTCACCCCGGGTGCCGAGAAGATCCTCGGAGCGCACATGCTCGAGGTCTCGCCGACGCTCACCACCACGAAGCCGACGCTCGAGATCCACCCCCTCGGCATCGGCGGCAAGGACGACCCGGTCCGCCTGGTCTTCACCGCCGACTCCGGCGAGGCCGTCGTCGTCGCGCTGTCCGACACCCGCGACGGCTTCCGCCTCACGGCGAACGTCGTCGACGTCGTGCCCCCGACCGAGGCCCTGCCGAAGCTGCCCGTGGGCCGCGCGGTCTGGGAGCCCCGGCCGTCGTTCCCCGTCGCCGCCGAGGCCTGGCTCACCGCCGGCGCCGCCCACCACACCGTCATGACGACGGCGGTCGGCCTGCAGGTCGTCGAGGACTTCGCGACCATGGTCGGTACCGAGTTCCTGGTCATCGACGAGCACACCACCGCACGCGGGTTCCGCGACGAGCTGCGTCTCCAGCAGACGTGGCACCGTCTCGACCGCGGCTTCTAGAGGAGTCAGGACCCACGATGGACGACGTGATCGCGGCCGAGCGCACCCGCACCAACTGGGCGGGCAACGTCACCTACCGCGCCTCGGCGCTGGCCCGGCCGACGTCGGTGGACGAGCTCCGGCAGCTCGTCGCCTCGACGCCGCGCCTGACGGCGCTCGGCTCGCGACACTCGTTCAACACCATCGCCGACACCGATGCCGTTCAGGTGTCACTGTCGGACCTGCCGCCCGTGCTCGACATCGACACGTCGCGTCGCGTCGTGCGGGTCGCGGCCGGCATGACGCACAGCCAGGTCGCGGCCGGTCTGGAGGCCCGTGGCTGGGCACTCGGGAACCTCGCGTCCCTGCCGCACATCTCCACGGCCGGGGCCGTCGCCACGGGAACGCACGGCTCCGGTGTTCGGAACCCGTCGCTCGCGCAGGCGGTGGTCGGCCTCGACGTCGTCCGCGCCTCCGGTGAGCTCGCGCACGTCGACGCCTCGTCGCCCGACGGGCTGCTCGACGCCCACCGGGTCGGGATCGGCGCGCTCGGCGTCGTCACCGCGGTGGAGCTCGCGATCGAGCCGACGTTCCAGGTCGCCACGACGGTGCACCTCGACCTTCCGTGGGACGCCGTCGCCGCGCGGTTCGACCAGGTGATGTCCGACGCGTACTCGGTGTCGATGTTCACGTCGTTCGACGACCGCGGTGCCCGGCAGGTCTGGGTCAAGCACCGCGTCGACGAGGCCGCACCGACCGTCGACCTCGTGGCCCTCGGAGCCCGTGCGGCCTCGGGTCCGGTGCACCCGGGTGAGAACGACCCTGCCGGGGTCACCGAGCAGGGCGGCGTGCAGGGGCCGTGGTCGGAGCGGCTGCCGCACTTCCGGTCCTCGTTCACCCCGTCGACCGGGGCCGAGATCCAGGCGGAGTACCTGATCCCAGCTGCCTCGGCGGTGGCGGCGCTCGAGGCGCTCCGACCGCTGGCGTCGCTGTTCGCCCCGATCCTCATCGCCGCCGAGGTCCGCACCATCGCGGCCGACACCGCGTGGCTCGCACCGTCGTCCGGACGACAGTCGGTCGGCCTGCACTTCACGTTTCGCCGGGACGCCGCCGCCGTGGCCGCGGCGGTGGCCCGGATCGAGGACGTCCTGGCACCGTTCGACCCTCGGCCGCACTGGGGCAAGGTCTCCGCGGCCAGTGCCGAGCGGCTGCACGAGGCGTACCCGCGGCTGTCGGACTTCGCCGCACTCGCCCGGGACCTCGACCCCACGGGGCGGTTCCGCAACGCGTTCCTGGCCCGCATCCTGTCCTGAGCCGCGCTGGTTCCCAGGGGATCAGGATGCGTTGTCCGGGTGTCGCACCGGAGCAGCGCCGGGCGTTCACATGTGAGGACGCAAAGGTCGGGGCATGGCGAACCTCAACCGCATCATCGGCATGGCCTCCAAGGTCATCGACAAGCAGCTCCAGAAGCGTGGGCAGGGGGGAACCGCGCCCGGCGCCGGGTCGCAGCAGGGCGGAACCGACTGGCGCGGCCTCGTGCGCAGCGCCGCGGACAAGCTGACCGGCGACGACCGGAACCAGCAGCAGCCGCAGCAGCAGTACGGCCAGCCGCAGCAGTACGGCCAGCCGCAGCAGTACGGCCAGCCGCAGCAGTACGGCCAGCCGCAGCCGCAGCCGCAGCCGCAGCCGCAGCACGGGGCCGACGCCGACAAGGTCGCCCTGGCGAAGTACGACTACCTGCTCCGCACCTCGTCGCCGGAGCAGCTCGAACAGGTCCACCACGACGCCTTCGCGCGGCTCACCCCCGCGCAGCGCCAGCAGGTCCGCGACCGCCTGAACTCCGAGCTCCCGCCCCATGAGCACCTGCGCGACGACTCGGCGGGCGGCATGGCCCGTGCGATGACTCGCGGAGAGATGTCGCGTCCGGGTCTGGTCCGACGGGTCCTCGGCGGTTCCGGCCGCTCGGGCAACGGCAACGGCCGCGGACGCGCCGGGGCGTTCGCCGGTGGTGCAGCGGTCGGTGCCGGCGCGATGGCGTTCGGTGGCCTCGCCGCCGCGGTGGCCGGGGGAGCGGTGCTCAGTGCTGCCGCCGGTCCGGTCCTGGCAGGGGCGGCCGACCTCGGCGTCGACTTCGAGGGCATCGCCTCGGGCATGGGCGACCTCGGACTCGGTGACCTCGGCGGTGGCGTCGAAGGACTCCTCGGCGGGGGCGAGCAGCTCCTCGGCGGGTTCGGTGAGCAGGCCGCGGGGTTCGGTGAGCAAGCGTCCGGGCTCGGCGAGCAGGCATCGAACCTCGGCAACGACTTCCTCGGTGGCCTCTTCGACCGCTGACGCGCTGCGGTGCGAACGCATCGGGAATAGTGGGACGGCGTCCGGCGCTTGCAATGTTTCGTCGTGCGTCGTCCGACGCACGCGAGATTCGGACGGGCCACCGTCGCGGTGTCAGGATGGACGCCGCCCGGCGGGTGAACCGTTCCGCCGTCGCAGCGACCGCCACCGCGATCGCGACCCCCTTCCCCGAGGAGCAGCACCGTCATGAGACGCCCCAACCGCCTGACGATCACCGCGGCCGTCGCCGCAGCAGCAGCCCTGGTCCTGACCGGCTGCTCGGGTGGGGGTTCGTCCGACGACGGCGCCGAGGGCACGGCGAAGGGCGGCACGCTCAACATCCTGACGCCGCAGACCTCGTTCCACCTCGACCCCGCGACCAGCCAGAGCCTCGGCATCACGTCGATGGGCCTCGTCGCCCGACGGCTCACCACGTGGGACGTCGAGCCGGGCAAGACGGCGAAGGTCGTCCCCGACCTGGCGACCAACACCGGGGTCTCGAGCGACGACGGTAAGACCTGGACCTACACGCTGAAGGACGGCGTCGAGTTCCAGGACGGCACGCCGATCACCACGAAGGACATCAAGTGGGGCATCGAGCGCTCGTTCGCGCCGACCCTCAGCGGTGGCCTGAGCTACCACAAGTCGCTCCTGGTCGGTGGTGACTCCTACAAGGGCCCGTTCGACGGCAAGTCGCTCGACAGCATCGAGACCCCGAACGACAAGACCATCGTCTTCAAGCTGAACGACGCGTACGGCGACTGGCCGTGGCTCGCGTCGATGCCCGCGTTCACCCCGGTGCCCGAGGGCGACGGCAAGGACACCGGCGCCTACGACCTGAAGCCGGTCGCGTCCGGCCCGTACCAGGTGCAGTCGAACACGCAGGGCTCGCAGGTCACGCTCGTCCGCAACAAGAACTGGAGCGCGAAGACCGACGAGGTCCGCACCGCCGGCCCGTCGAAGATCGTCTTCAAGGAGAGCCAGGACCAGTCCACGGTGACGCAGACGCTCATCGCGGACAACGGCGACGCCAAGAACTCGTTCGGCGCCATCTACCTGGGTGCCGCCGAGCTCAACCAGGTCCGCAGCAACCCGGCCGCCCAGGACCGCCTCGCCACCTCGAAGGCCGGCCCGATCAGCTACATGGCGATCAACACGCAGCGCGGTGAGCTCAAGGACCTCAAGGTCCGCCAGGCGCTGCAGTACGCGGTCGACCGCAAGTCCTTCCGGATCGCCGCCGGCGGCGCGATCGCCGGCTCGTACGCCTCGACGCTCATCACCCCGGGCATCGCCGGACGCCAGGACTACGACCTGTACAAGACGAAGGCCACCGGCGACGTCGACAAGGCGAAGCAGCTGCTCAAGGAGGCCGGCGTCAGCAACCTGAAGCTGACCCTGGTCACCCAGAACGACCCGACGTACCTCGCCCAGGCCCAGGCGCTGCAGTCCGGCCTGAAGCGTGCTGGCATCGCCGTGACGCTCAAGCCGCTCGACTACGACTCCTTCACGCAGGCGACCACCAACGGCACCGACTTCGACCTGTCGCTGTCGAGCTGGCAGCCGGACTTCCCGAGCGCGAACGCCAACCTGCAGCCCCTGTACGACTCGTCGCAGATCGGTGGCGGCGGCTACAACGTCTCGAAGTACAGCAACCCCGAGGTCGACGCCCTCATCGAGAAGGCCAGCTCCACCGTCGACCAGGACGACGCCCAGAAGCTCTGGGCCCAAGCCGACCAGAAGATCATGGCCGACGCTCCGGTCGTGCCGCTGATCTACGCGAAGCAGTCCTTCCTCGCCGGTTCGAACGTGCAGAACTTCCAGATCGCGGACTTCCCCGCGTACCCGAACTACCTCAAGGTCTCGCTCAAGCAGTGACCGAACCGATCCTGCAGGTCGAGGGGCTCCGCGTCGCGTTCGGCGACGCGGAGCCCGTCGTCCGTGACGTCTCCTTCGACCTGACGCCCGGCCGGGTCCTCGCCCTGGTGGGGGAGTCCGGCTCGGGCAAGTCCGTCAGCGCCATGAGCGTGCTCGGGCTCCTGCCGCCGCAGGCCTCGGTGTCGGGCAGCGCCCGGTTCCGTGGTGCGGAACTCATCGGTGCGCCCGTCGAGACGGTCCGCGCCGTCCGGGGTGCGGGCATCGGCGTGGTGTTCCAGGAGCCGATGAACTCGTTCACGCCGGTCCTGTCCATCGGCACGCAGATCGCCGAGGCGGTCCGGGCACACCCGACCGGGCTCGACCGTGCCGGCGTCCGGGCACGCGTCAACGAACTGCTCCGTGACTCCGGCCTCACCGACCCGGAGCGCATCCGGAAGGCCTACCCGCACGAACTGTCCGGCGGCCAGCTCCAGCGCGCGATGATCGCGATGGCCCTGGCCGGCGACCCGGTCGCACTCTTCGCCGACGAGCCCACGACCGCGCTCGACGTCACCGTGCAGGCGGGCATCTTCGACCTGCTGCGGCGGCTCGGCCGCGAGCGCTCCCTCGCCGTGCTGCTCATCACCCACGACATGGGCGTGGTCGCGGACGTCGCCGACGACCTGCTGGTGCTGCGCCGCGGCGACCCGGTCGAGCACGGGACCGTCGCCGAGGTCTTCGCCCACCCGACCGCCGACTACACGCGCGAGCTCCTCGCGGCCGTCCCCAGCCTGGAGGCGCGTCCCGCGTCCGCAGCGCCGCTCGCGTCGACCGAGACTCGGCCTGCCGGACCGGACTCGGCTCCGTCAAGCCGGGATCTGTCCGCAGACGCGATCACCGTCTCGGCGGTGAGCGGCGAGGCGGACGCGAGTCGGGCCTCCCGTCCGCTCGTCGCGCGCCTGCGCGACGTCGCCGTGCGGTACTCGCGCCGAGGCGGGCCGACCGTGTCGGGCATCGACCTCGACCTGCACGCCAGCGAGACCGTCGGCCTGGTGGGCGAATCCGGTTCCGGCAAGTCCACGATCGGGCGGGCGCTCGCGGGCCTTGTGCCCGTCGTCGCTGGCTCGGTCGAGGTGGACGGCAGCGACCTGCGGACCGCTCGCGGACGACGACTGCGCGAGCTGCGCAGTCGGGTCGGCATCGTGTTCCAGGACCCGGCGTCGTCGCTCAACCCGCGGCAGACCATCGGCTGGAGCATCGCGGAACCGCTGCTCGTGCACGGCACCGACTCCGCTGCGGAGCGGGCCGAACGGGTCCGTGAACTGCTGACCGCTGTACAGCTCGACCCGACGTGGGCCGAGCGGTTCCCGCACCAGCTGTCCGGCGGCCAGCGGCAGCGCGTCGCCGTCGCGCGTGCGCTCGCGCTCCGGCCGGCACTCGTCATCGCCGACGAACCGACCTCGGCCCTCGACGTGACGGTGCAGGCCGCCGTGCTCGACCTGCTCGCCGGGCTGCAGCGGGAGTTCGGCTTCGGCATGCTGCTCATCAGCCACGACCTCGCCGTCGTCCGTCAGCTCGCCGACCAGGTGATCGTGCTGCGCGACGGCCGGATCGTCGAGCGGGGGAGCACCGACGCCGTGCTCGACGACCCGCAACAGGACTACACGCGCATGCTCCTCGCCGCAGCGCCCGTCGCCGATCCCGTGCGACAGGCCGCCCGCCGCGAGGCGTGGCGCGCGTGGGAAGGAGTGGCCTCGTGACGGCCAACGTCGTCGACCGACCGGTCGCACCGTCCGGCCGCACGACCGGCTTCCGGGCCGTCGTGCGACGGGTGCGGCAGGACCGCTGGGCGGTGGCCTCGGCCGTCGTCATCGCGGTGTTCCTGGTGGTCGCCGTGGCGGCCCCGCTCATCGCGAAGGCGTCCGGGCAGGACCCGTACTCGTACGACATCGACGCACTCAACTCGTTCGGCGCTCCGCGCGGTCCGGGCGGCGGCATCAGCGGCGAGCACTGGTTCGGCGTCGAGCCCCTGACCGGGCGCGACCTGTTCTCGATCGTGACGTACGGCGCGCGGACGTCGCTCGGCATCGGACTCGCCGCGACCCTGGTGTCGATCGTCATCGGCGTCCTCGTCGGCGTCACGACCGGGTTCTTCGGTGGCTGGTACGACCGGGTGCTCTCGCGGGTCGTCGACGTGATCTTCGGGTTCCCGTCGCTCGTGTTCATGATCGCCCTCACCGCGATCGTGCCGTCGTCGTTCCCGAAGCCCGTGCTCGTCGTGCTCGTCATCGGGTTCTTCGGCTGGCCGGCCGTGGCCCGTGTGGTGCGGGGGCAGACGCTGTCGCTCGTCAGCCGCAACTACGTCGTCGCCTCCACCGCGATGGGCGCCGGACGGTGGCACGTCATCCGCACGCAGCTGCTGCCGAACCTCGCCGCGACGATCACCGTCTACGCCACCATCTCGATCCCGTCGATGATCGGTGCCGAGGCCGCGCTCTCCTTCCTGGCCGTCGGCGTCAACCCGCCGACGCCGTCGTGGGGTCGCAGCATCGGCGACGCCATCGGCTGGGTGCAGACCGATCCCATGTACCTCGTGTTCCCCGGAGCCGCACTGTTCCTCATCACCCTCGCCTTCAACGTGCTCGGTGACGCCCTGCGCGACGCCCTCGACCCGCGAGGAGGCACCGCGTGAACGCCGCCACCCTGCGGTTCCTCGCGATCCGCGTGCTCGGGGCCGCCGTCGTGCTGCTCGTCGTCGCGGCCATCACGTACGCGCTCTTCATGCTCCTGCCGACCAACCCGGCCCGGGCGATCTGCGACAAACCCTGCACGCCGGACCGGCTGCGAGAGGTCCAGGCGTTCCTCGGCACTGACAAGCCTTGGCTCGCACAGTTCGGCGCCTACCTGGCCGGTATCTTCACCGGCCGGACCTTCGGCAGCGGCAACAGCGTCATCGAGTGCGCGGCGCCGTGCTTCGGGTACTCGTTCCAGCTGCACGAGAGCGTCACCGAGCTGATCCTCGCGCGCCTGCCCGTCACGGCCTCGATCGCCGTGGGCGCCGCCGTGCTGTGGCTCGTCGCCGGGGTGTTCGGCGGCACCGTCTCGGCGCTGCGCCGCGGCACCTTCGTCGACCGGGCCGTCATGACGGTCGCGGTCGCCGGTGTCTCGTCTCCGGCGTACCTGGTCGGGCTGCTCGGCATCCTGCTGTTCGGGTTCGTGCTGGGCATCCTGCCGACGAGCGGGTACGTGGCATTCGGTGACGACCCGGTCGGCTGGTTCACCCACCTGGTCCTGCCGTGGTGCGTGCTGGCCTTCATCAGCGCTGCGATCTACGCCCGGTTGACCCGTGGTGAGATGCTCGAGTCGATGTCGCAGGACTTCGTGCGGACCGCCCGGGCCAAGGGGCTGCGGGAGCGCCAGGTCGTCGTGCGGCACGGGCTCCGGACCGCGATCCTGCCCGTCGTGACGCTGTTCGGGCTCGACCTCGGGTCGCTGCTCGGTGGGGCGGTCATCACCGAGAAGGTGTTCTCGATGCAGGGCCTCGGCGCGCTGCTCATCGACGCGGTGCACACGCTCGACCTGCAGGTGGTCGTCGGCTTCACGCTGTTCTCGGCGCTGCTCATCGTCACGGCGAACGTGATCGTCGACGTGGTCTACGCGTTCGTCGACCCACGGGTGCGGCGCCGGGCGTAGGGCCCCTCGCACGGTGCGAGGTTGTTCGCCCCGTGCGGCGGAACAACCCCACACCGAGGGACCTACCTCGCACGAGGCGGGACGACCCAGTAGCTTCAGGCCGGGCGGTCGACCCTCAACCGGTAGACCGAACCGTCGTCGGCGCGGGTCAGGACGCCGAGGTCCACGGCATCCCGGCGCACGACGGAGACATCGGTCGCGAACATGCCGACGGCCGCGTTCAGGACGGCCTCCGGAACGGCTCGGTCCGGTCCGAGTCGCTCGAACACGAGCTCGACGATCCGGACGGACAGCGCACGTCGTTCGACGTCCTTCACCGGCATCCGCTCGATCCGGTCGAACTCGAGCACCGCGGCCGGCGACTGCAGTCGCTGGAGTTCGCGTGACGTCCAGCCGAGCACCGACGCGTCCGGGCCGTCGTCGGTGACCCAGTCGAACGAGCCGACGGCCGCCCGGGTGCGGTCCTCGGCCGGGGCTCCGCCGAACACCGCCGCTCGCAAGGTGGGGGACGCCAGGACGGAGACGACCTGACGCGCGCGCCCCACCACCCGGGCGACGTCCATCAGAAGTACGTGATGCCGTGCGGCGTCCGCGGCGGCAGCAGCATCGCGCGGAGCAGCTCCACCGACGCCGGGTCTGCAGCGCGGACGAGCCCCGCGGCCGCCAACGTGACGGGGGAGACCGAGCCGATCAGCAGCGCACCGAGCTCCGCGACGTCGAGCTGGACGTCAGACCCGGCCACGTCGACGTCGTCGGTGATGCGTGTGACGGTGCCACGGGCCTCCTGGACGTCGAGGCGGTACGTACCGGTGGTGAAGCCGAGCGCGTCGGTGACCCCGAGTGTCAGCGACCCGTCGACGGCGAACGGCCGCGAGGCCAGCACCGCGGGCACGTCGAGCACGCGCAGCCAGACGTGGTCTTCTTCGTGGTCGACGTCGTACGCACGGTTGTCGCCGAGCGCCGCGACGATCGGGTCGTCGAGGCGCGAGCGGTTGTACTTCACGACGTCGTTGAGGTCGACCGAGAGCAGGAACTCCCACAGGGCGGTGTAGGCCTGGTCGTCCGCGTACACCAGGTCGACGATCTCGAGCGCGGTGTCGGAACCGCGATCCTCCTTGACGCGCCAGGTCACGTAGCCGTCGATCTCGTCGGAGCCGTCGGGACGGTGCACCGCCGCACGGACGTCCTTCGCCTTCTGCCCGTCGTGCCCGAGCAGGCCGAACGCGATCGGCCAGGTGCCGGTGTTGCGGACCATCGAGCCGGGGGTGCGGACGTGGAACCGGTCGAAGACCGCCTTGCCCGGGCCGTCGGCCAGCCACTGCGGCGTGACGACCGACACCGTGCCGGAGGTCGGGGCGAGCAGGGGGAGCGCGCGCTCGCGGCGGACGTGCACGGCACGCTCGCGGATGGCGCAGCCGAAGCCGAAGCGGCGGTAGATGGTGCCCTCGGACGCGGTCAGCGACGCGACGGCGTAGCCCTCGGCGACCCCGCGCTCGAGCGCGTGCGTCATCATCCGGCGCAGGATGCCACGGCGACGCTCGGTCGGGCGGACGGTGACCGCGGAGATCGCCTGCGTGTCGACGGAGGAACCGTCACCCCAGCTCAGCGCCTTGCGGAACCACGTGAAGGTGCCGGCCGGCCACGTCTCGTCGACGGACCCCGGGAACGGCTCGCGCACGTAGACCCCGAGGAACGTCTCTTCGTCGGCGATGAAGTGCGACGCCATGCGGGCTGCGCCCTCGGCGTCGGGGTCGGCTTCGTGGAAGCCCATCCCGACGGCCTGCATCCACGCTGCCGTCTCGGCGTTCGGTGCCCCCTTGTCGTCCGTCCCGGGCGCGAACTCGCGCAGCTCGTAGCGGTCGTCGAATGCCTCGTTGCTCACGTTCCGACACTATCGGGACCGGGTGACGTCACGACAGGCGCGTGTTCGGTCCGGTCGAACTGGAGGCCCGGATCGCGTTCGGCGGACGGGCTGCGGGGTGCGGGTGGCCGGTTCGGGTGCCGGGTTCGGGTGCCGCGGACGCACGGTGCGGGATGCAGGGCGGGCCGCACGGTGCGGAGTTCGTGGGTCGGGGCGGTGGAGGTGGTTCGGTGCGGGGTCGTGGCGGGGCACGGGGCGGGCAAGTTCGCGCGGGTCAGGATATCCGGCACGGTGCGGTTGTGTGGCTCTGGGCACGAGCTCGCACCGGGAGCGGGAACGCGCACGGAGTTGCCGCCGCTGCACCGTGCGCATGCGCGAGGAACCGGCACCGCACGACGAACCCGGCACGGTGCGGCTCCGTGGTCGCGTACTCGGGGCTCACCCGCAGCCGCACGGTGCGGGGTTCGTGGGTCGGGGCGGCGGAGGTGGCTGGGTGCGCGGTCGTGGCGGGGCACGGGGCGGGCAAGTTCGCACGGGTGGGGTGACCCGGCACCGCACGACGAACCCCGCACCGTGCGATTCCGTGGCCGTGGCCGCCTCAGTCGGTCGCGCCCCGCGGGGGATCGACGAGCAGCCCGACGCGGTCGTCCAGGTAGTCGGCGAGGGGGACCGCGGCGCCGGCGGTTGGGGACCACCGGACCGACGGCACGTCGTCGATGACGACGAGCACGCCCTCGGCGCCGACCAGGGAGTCGTCGACGGGGATCGGGACGGCGCCGTGGTTCACCGTGTCACCGGCGCTGAAGTGCCCCTTCGCGGCGGCGGCGCGGTAGGCGCGACGGACCTCGGCGGAGACCGACTGGTACTGCGACCGACCGGGTTCGGTGACACGGGTGATCGACCCGGTGGCCCAGACACGGCCGGCGGTCTCGGGGGACGACCCGATCAGGAGTGCTCCGACCCGCCACACCCGGCCGAGGGGTCGCATCGTCGGGTCACGACGGATCCCGAGGACGGCCTTCGGCTGCACGTACTCGCCGAGTGCTTCGTCCGGGACGTCCGCGGCGCGGAGCCGTCGGGCCGCTGCGTCGAGGAGCTCCCGCGCCCGCTGCACTCCGTCCGTCACGTCCACCGAGCCTAGACCGGGTGGTGGTCGTGTTCTCGGTGGTGGTCCGCTCGACGTGGTGCGCTGCGCTGCGGCGTCCGTGGCTGGTGCCGGTGCGGCTCGTGCCGGCGCGGCTCGTGCCAGCGCGTCGACGACGTGCGGCGCTCACGAAGCCCGCCGTCATCATCACTGCCCCGTACGTCAGGAGCACGCCGGCGACCGCGGGGATGAGCCAGCTCCGCGACCCGTTGACGACCTGGTTGACGATGCCGATCTCCGGCACGGAGTACCAGACCACGCCACGGATCTGCACGGCGGTGACCGGTGCCGGGTCGGCCTCGGCGTTGTTGTCGCCCTTGAGCACGAAGGTCCGCTCGCCGTCCGACGACGACGACACCGAGACCACGCGGTGGCTGACGACCGCGGGCTGGCCGGACACGATCTGGTAGGTCACGACGTCGCCGACCCGGATGTCGTCGATCGGGGTCGGACGGACCACTAGCAGGGTCCCCGGCGGCAGTGTCGGCTCCATCGACTGCGTCAGGACGGTGAGTGGCATCGAGCCGGTGGCCTTCGGCACGACGATCAGCACGACCGCCAGGGCCGCGACGAGCAGCAGGAGTCCGGTACTGAGACCGAGCACGACGGCGTGGACGACGGCGCGCCAGCCGGAGCGCGGGGTGGGGGTGCTCATGCGCCGCATCGGATCGCCGCCCCGTTGTCCTGCGTGAAGAGCGTGACCTTGCCGGTGCCCGCGACGGTGCTCGTGGGGTTGCCGGCGCTGTCGAGCACCTTGACGGTGACGGTCAGCGTGCCAGCGGTGCCGGCGCTCGCGGGGACGTCCGGCGGGGCGATCGTGATGAACGCGGAGTAGTCCTGCGCCTTCTGCCCGACCGGGGTCGAGCCGACGAACGCGCCGTACCAGGTGTCCATCGGCCGGTTCGCGGCGTCCCACCGGATCTCGACGTACCAACCGCCGTGGTCCGTGCAGACCAGCGAGGGCGTGGTGTCGACGGTCGCTGCCGGGGTGGACAGGGTGAAGCCGCCGGCGACGATGCCCGAGGTCCAGGTGCCGCTCGTGACGGTGAGGTTGACGTTCACCTTGGCGGTCGAGCCGGCCGGAGCCGACGACTGCAGGGTGCTGCGGGTGCACCAGACGGCGGAGGCGCCGGCGGCCAGCTTCGCGCTCATGCTCGGCAGCGACGCCCAGGTGCCGGTGACGGACCCGGTGCCGACGGCCGTGCTCGTGGTGCAGACCGCGGTCGAGGCGACCGGCCAGGCGACGACGGTGACGGCCTTGGCGAGCGCGGTCGAGCTGCCGGACACGACGGAGACCGTGGTGGTGGCGGTGCCGGCGAGAGTGCCCGAGTCGGTCAGGGTGATCGGCTTCGTCGTCGAGGTGACGCTCGACGAGAACGCCGTGGTGAGGCCGCTCGTGCCGCTGATGGACGCCGCGACCGTGCCGACCGTGGTGCTCGCCGCGGTGGTGCCCGACGCGCTCCACAGTGCCCACGCGGCGCTCGAGGTGCCACCGACGAACACGGCGGTGAGGAGCACGGCGACGAGGAGCCGGAGGCGGCGGTTCATGCGGAGACCTGCGTTCCGGTGACGGTGAGGGTGAAGTCGGTGGTGGCGCCGGCGACGGTCTGCGGGGCGTCGGCGTCGAGGGCCATCTCGAGGCAGGCGATGCCGCTGACCCCGGCCGGCAGGGTGAAGGACCCGGTGCCGGTGTCGAAGGTGGCGAGCCGCGCGCTCGTGCCGGTGAGCCCGGGCACGCACTTCGCGGTCGAGGACACCATCGCGAGGCGGAGCGTCAGTTCACCGGTCGCCGCCGCGACGGACGACTTCGAGGCCGTCGTCGTGACGCGCATGGACAGGGGGACCGACCCGGTGTTCCGCACCGTGAAGGTGCCGGTGGTACTCGTGCCCGGCCCGAGGACCGCGGTGTTCATCGCCGTGGTGCTGCCGACGGTGACGGTCGCCGTGGCGGAGCGCACCGTGGTGGCTGCAGTGCTGGCGGTCCCGTTCCAGAGGGCGTACGTGCCGCCGGCGCCGAGGAGCGCCGTTCCGACCGCGACGACCAGGGCGATCGCGACCGGCCACACCCAGCGGTACCGTCGGGCTGCGCGGTGGCGTCCCGTCGTCCGCGATGTGGCGGTCATGTGCGTGCTCCTGGTCGTCGTGGTCGGTGGGGTGCGATCGGGGGATCAGGAACCGATCGCGGTCTGGGTCAGCGTGAAGGCCAGCGCGCTGAGGTTGATCGAGCCGCCCTGACCGGTGGTCGCCGATGCGGGGAGCGTCACCGTGAAGACGACCTTGACGGTCGACGTCGACGAGGACGGCGAGACCACGAAGGTGTTCGTGTTCGACGAGGACTGCACGACCGAGGCGCTCGTCGACGTGACGGCCAGCGTCTTCGTCGTGGCGGCGAGCAGCGCGGCGTCGCCGGTGATGCTCTGGTTGGCGTAGGTCAGGTTCGCCTTGAGGTCCTGGCCGGTCGCACCGATGTTCAGCGTCTGGGTGAACTGGAACGTGTTGCCCGGGACCATCAGGGCCTTCGTCGGGTCGATCGCGGTGGAACGACCGTTCGTGATGTCGGTCCAGGCACCGTCGTTGTTGGCGCTCAGCGTCAGGGTGCCGGCGCTCACGGCGGACGCGGCGCTCGAGGCGCTGGCGTTCCAGAGGGCGAACGTGCCCGCACCGCCGAGGAGGAGTGCGACGCCTGCTGCGCCGGCGATGGCACCGGTGACGATCTTGTGCATGGGGTGGATCCGTTCCTGCGTGCTCCGGGCACGCTGAAGCCCACCGGGGACATTCGGGCGTCGTGTCCGGTGGGGAGGTTGTCATCGACCCAGTGGTTGGAGGGGGTCGCGGCTGACCGGTGCCGAGAGCGGTCGCCGGGCCTCGGAGCGCATGTGCTGCTGCTCGGGCGGGCTGGACTCGCTCTGGTGTCGACGTTACCTGTCCCCCAAAGTGCCGACAAGCGAGAACGAGCGTTCACCCGGACCCCAGAACAGGGGTCATTTTTGTCCCCGCTTGGGAGGACATAGTTTGTACCCCGATTTCTGGGTGCGCGCTGCGCGTGCGCAGGGCAATCGCGGAAGGAATGTCGGTACGCACCGCGTCGTTGCACCGTCCGGAAACGAGGAGGGCCCATGGGCATCGTGCGCTGGTTGTTCGACGCGCAGATCGTCATCGGCGACCAGACGGTGCTCTGGCGCGAGGTGATCGGCAACGTCTTCGGGCTGCTCAGTGCCCTCGGTGGCATGCGCCGGAAGGTCTGGGCCTGGCCGGTCGGACTCGTTGGCAACGCCCTGCTCTTCACCGTCTTCATGGGTGCTCTCTTCGACACCCCGAACCCCGTCAACCTGCTCGGGCAGGCCGGCCGCCAGGTCATGTTCATCATCGTGAGCATCTACGGCTGGTACCGGTGGACGCACCGCCCCGAGGACGCGACGACCGTGATCGACCCGCGCTGGGCCTCCTGGCGGACCCGTCTGCTGCTCGTCGTTGGCATGGTCGGCGGCACCGCCCTGCTGACCCCCGTCTTCCGCGCGCTCGGGTCGTATGAGCCGGTGTGGAGCGACGCCTGGATCTTCGTCGGATCGCTGCTCGCCACGTACGGCATGGCGAAGGGGTGGGTCGAGTTCTGGCTCATCTGGGTGGCGGTCGACCTGGTCGGCGTGCCGCTGCTGTTCTCCGCCGGGTACTACGCCTCCGGGTTGATGTACGTCTTCTACGGCGTCTTCACGCTGACCGGGTTCTTCGTGTGGATGCGCCAGCGGGTCCGCCCGCCGGCGGCGCCCGTCACCGTCGGCTGACCGCCGTGATCATGACGCGCTGACGCGGCCCGGAGCACGGCCCCCGCTCTGGGACGAGACAAACGGCCCGGAATGCGCTGCAATGGTCGGATGGAACCCCTGCACGGCGAACGCGTCGAGGACGACGAGTCCCTCGCAGAGCGCACGGTGCGCGCGGCCATCCGTGCCTACCGGCTGCACCCGTTCGACACCGTCGACGCGGCTGTCGTCGCCGAGGTGGCCGGTATCCCGCTCGAGACCGTCGAGCGGCTGTTCCCGACCTGGCACGCCCTGCTCCTGGTCACCTACGACCGGTGGGCGCAGCTGCGGGGGACCCGGCGGAAGAACCCGCCCACGTGCACGATCGAGCACGTCCGCCTGACCCTGGCCGAGGACGTCGCCGACCCCGGGCTCGTCCGGGTGCTCGCGGGGCTGATCACCGTGGCCAGCTCGGAGTCCGGGTTCGCCGAACTGTTCCGCAAGCGGTTCGAGGAGTACGCCGAGCAGCTCACCGACGGGCTGCAGCGCGACTTCGACAAGGGCTCGGAAGAGGCCGGCATCCCCGCGTACCAGGCTGCGACCCAGCTGCTCTCGGTCTACGAGGGGCTGCAGATCCAGATGCTGGTCCGCCCGCACATCGACGTCCTGGTGGAGTTCGACCGCGCGGCGAACACCCTGCGCCAGGGCTGGAAGCGGCACGCCGTCCCGTCGTGGGACCTCGACGAGGCACCCGTCCGCGTCTGACGTCGTGCGGCACCGACCGACGAGGTCAGCCCCGCCGACCCCGCGTCCACGACAGCATCTGCCGCACCGTCACCTTCGACCCGTACTGCGCGACCGAGTGCCGGAACAGGTACTCCGCGAACCACAGCAGCAGCCCGGCGACGACGAACACCTCGACGATGCAGACCACCGACTCCGCCACCGTCAGGGCACCGACGGCGTTCCGCACCATCGCGGTGATCGGGGTGAAGGTCGGGAAGTACGTGAAGAACTGCGCGACGGGCGACGTCGGCGTCGTCATCACGAAGAACGCCGCGTACAGGGGGATGATCAGCGCGAAGATCGCCGCCGACTGCAGGGCCGAGGCGTCCTTGATCGACGGGACGGCGGCCCCGACGGCGACGAACAGCCCGGACGCCAGCAGCACCCCGCCGACGAGCAGCAGCGCCCCGGTCACCATCCGCCACGGGTCGACGGTCAGCCCACCGAGCTGCGACGACACCAACGGCAGGGCGACGAGCAGCCCGACCAGGCCGGGCACGACGAACACGCTGACCTGCACGAAGCCGACGAGCAGCATTGCGATGACCTTGCCGCGGATCAGGTCGCCTGCGGTCACCGTGGTCAGGATCATCTCGGAGATCCGGTTCTCCTTCTCCTCGACCACGACGGTGACCATCCGGGCGGCGAGCAGGATGACGAGCCCGAAGAACGCTGCGACGAACAGGAACGGCGGCACGACGGACAGCCAGCCCGGTGCGACCCGGCCGTCCGCGTAGGTGGTGACGTCGGTGGCAGGCGGACTGCGGAGCAGCTGCACGGTCTCGGGGTCGTCGACGGACGCGGCGACGCTCTGCTCGAGCACCCGCTCGGCCAGCGACGAGTACACCCCGTTCGCGAAGAGGCCGCGGTCGGCGGCGTCGACCCGGATGGCCGTCGTGGACGGCGACGACGGGAACGCGATGAAGGCGTCGAGGTCACCGGACCGGACGGCGGCGCGGTCGGTGGCGGCGTCGGTGGACGGGGTCCCGCCCCACTTCGCGGCCACGGACTCCGACACCAGGCCGGACTCGTCGACGTAGTGGAACGGGGTCTTCGTGGCCGACGACCCGGACACCACGGAGTTGGTGCCCGCGGCCTGCCCGATGCCGACGAGCAACGAGACGACCACGATGACGACCGGCAGCGCGAGGGTGCCGATCCAGAACGCGGGCTTCTTGACCGCGCGGATGAACTCGAACCGGACGACCGTGCCGAGGTTGCTCATGCCGCTGCCCCGTCGGTCGACGCCGCAGCGAGGGCGTCGTGCCCGTAGACCTGCACGAAGATCTCGTCGAGCGGGATCCGGCGCATCTCGAACGCGGTGACGTGCACCCCGGCCGCGACCAGTTCTGCCAGGACGTCCGCACCGTCCGGAGCGGCGGCCTGGGTCGGGACGAGGTAGGCGACGTGCCCCTCGTGGCGGGCGAGCCGGTACAGCGGTGACTTCGGTACGGGACCGTCGAGCCCCACACGGGCGACGGCGCCACCGAAGGCGTCCTGCACGTCGGGCACGGATCCGTACGCGGCGGCCCGGCCGTCCTTGAGCAGCAGGATGCGGTCGCAGAGCCGCTCGACCTCGTCCATGTGGTGCGTCACGAGGACCACGGTCGCCCCGTCGGCCTTCCGTTCGTCGACCAGGTCGAGCAGGAGCCGCCGGTTCACGGGGTCGAGGCCCTTGGTCGGTTCGTCGAGGATGAGCAGCCGCGGCTGGTCCATGATCGTGATGCCGAGCTGCACCTTCTGCTGCTGCCCGCCGGACAGCTTGTCGACGCGCAGCTTCGCGCGGTCGGCGAGCCCCACCCGGGCCAGGTAGTCCATGCTCCACGCGGTCGCCTCGGCACCGCGGAGCCCGCGCAGACGCCCGAAGTAGGTCATCACGTCGATGACGGACTCCTTGCGGTACAGCCCGCGCTCTTCGGGCAGGTAGCCGATGCCGCCGGTTGCCGGTCGGTAGGGGCGGCCGTCGATCGTCAGCGTGCCCGCCGTCGGGTTGGTGATGCCGAGCAGGGCCCGGATCGTCGTGGTCTTGCCGGAGCCGTTGCTGCCGAGCAGCCCGAACGTCTCCCCGGGGGCGACGTCGAACGACAGCCCGTCGACCACGTTGCGGTCCCCGAACCGCATCACGAAGTCCTGCACGCTGATGCTCGCCCCGCTCATGCGGCGACCCTACCGGGACTTCCTTCCCAGAACGGCCGCGATGGGATGCGAGAACGGGCGTACCTGGTCGGAACTCTCGACCCGGTACGCCCGCTTCCGGCAGGTACGCCCGTTTCCGCCGGGTACGCCGGGTACGACAGGTTCCGCGGGCAGACGCGGGCAGACGACGGACGGGAGGCGCGGTGCCAGCTGGCACCGCGCCTCCCGTCCGTCATCCGGTCGCGCCCAGGGCGCGAGCCTTGCGTCAGGAACGCAACCAGGCCGTCCCCACGCCCGACAGGGCGCCGTCGACCACCGGGGCCGAGGCGAGCAGCAGCTCGCCGGCCGGCAGCGCGAAGGGCTCGTCGCCGAAGACCGTCACGCTCGTCCAGCCGTTCGGCCGACGGAACGCGAGCACGTCGTCGCGGCCGGTCTCGATCCACTCGAGCTGTTCCTCGGACTGCAGCTGGCCACGCAGGCCGAGCGCCTTCCGGTACAGGTTGAGCGTGGAGTCGGGGTCGGTGTCCTCGGCCTCGACGCTGGAGTCGGCGAACCACGCCGGCTGCGGCAGGTGCGAGCCGTCCGGACCGAAGCCGAACGACGAGCCGGTGCGCGTCCACGGGATCGGCACGCGGCAGCCGTCACGACCGACGTCGACGCCCGGGTTGCGGAAGAACGCCGGGTCCTGGCGGTCGGCGTCCGGGATGTCGCCGACCTCGTGCAGACCGAGCTCCTCGCCCTGGTACAGGTAGGCGGAGCCGGGCAGGGCGAGCTCGAGCAGCGTCGCGGCCTGTGCGCGACGGAGGCCGAGCGACCGGTCGAGCGCGTCCTGCGAGCCACCGGCGAGCAGCCAGGCGCTGCCCTGCTTGTCGGTGCCGCCGGCGCGGGGCGGCAGGGCGTAGCGGGTGGCGTGCCGGACGACGTCGTGGTTCGAGAACACCCACGTGGTCGACGAGCCGGACTGCTCGGCGAGGCCGAGGTTGAACTCGATGATCGTGCGGAACTGGCCGGCGTCGAAGTCGGCCTCGAGCAGGTCGAAGTTGAACGCCTGACCGAGCCCCTCGGCGCTGGCGTAGCGGGCGCGGCGGTGGGCGGGGACCCAGGCCTCGGCGACCGCGGTGCGGGCCGGCGTGTACTCGTTGAAGACCGTCCGCCACTCGGCGTAGATCTCGTGCACGTCGTCACGGTCCCAGAGCGGGTGCGTACCGTCCTTCGGCATCTCGGCCAGCTCGGCCCAGGTGGGCAGGGTCTCGCCCAGGTCCTTCGCGAGGCCGTGGGCCACGTCGATGCGGAACCCGTCGACGCCGCGGTCGGACCAGAAGCGCAGGGTGTGCAGGAAGTCGTCGCGGACCTCGCGGTTCGCCCAGTTCAGGTCGGGCTGCTCCTTCGCGAAGCTGTGCAGGTACCACTGGCCGTCGCCGACGGCGGTCCAGGCCGGGCCGCCGAAGATCGAGATCCAGTCGGCGGGGGCTTCCTCGCCGGACGGCCCCGTGCCGTCGCGGAACACGTAGCGGTCGCGGGCGGGGGAGCCCTTGGGCGCTGCGAGCGCCTCGCGGAACCACTCGTGTCGGTCGCTCGTGTGGTTCGGGACGACGTCGACGATCACCCGGATGCCGGCGGCGTGCAGTGCCTCGACCATCCGGTCGAAGTCGTCGAGGGTGCCGAGGCGCGGGTCGACGTCGCGGTAGTCGTCGACGTCGTAGCCGCCGTCGGCCAGGGCGGACGGGTAGAAGGGGCTGAGCCAGACGGCCTCGATGCCGAGTGAGGCCAGGTACGGCACCCGCTCGGTGATGCCGGGCAGGTCGCCGATGCCGTCGCCGTTCGCGTCGGCGAACGAGCGGGGGTAGATCTGGTAGACGCTGGCCTGGCGCCACCAGGTCTCGTCGTGCGAGGTGGCGGCGGGCTGGGTGAGGGTGTCGGTCACGTCGGGCCTTTCGTGGGTCGTGGTGTTCGTGTCGGTCGGGGTCACGCTGGCGGTCGGGACCCGGGTGTCGGTGTCGGTCACTTGATGGCGCCCTGCGTCACGCCGGCCATCACCCACCGCTGGGTGACGAGGTAGACGATGATCGCCGGGGCCATCGCCATCAGGTACGAGGCGAACGACACGTTGTAGTTGTTGCTGAACTGCGTCTGGAACATCTGCTGCAGCACCGGCAGGGTCTGCAGCGCCGGGTCGGAGGTGATCAGCGACGGCATCACGAAGTCGTTCCAGGACGCGAGGAACGCGAAGATGCCGACGGTGGCGCTCATCGGTGCCAGCAGCGGGAACACGAGTCGCCAGAACACCTGCCCCGTGCTCGCACCGTCGATGCGTGCACTCTCCTCCAGCTCCGCCGGGATCGACCGGAGGAAGGCCGTGAAGAGCAGCACGCTGAAGGACAGCTGGAACATGACGTGCAGGATCGCGACACCGAGCGGGTTGTCCAGGTGCGCGAGTCCGGTGAGCTTCACCTGCGACAGTGCGAGCACCGGGAACGGCAGGAACATCGCCGCGAGCAGGTAGAAGAACGACCAGCGGAACAGCCGGCGGTCCCAGTTCCGGGTGATCGCGTAGGCCGTGAACGAGGCGAGCAGGATCGTGCCGACGACGGTGATCGCGGCGACGAACACCGAGACCCCGAACGCCCGCGGGAAGTCGGTCAGCTGCCACGCCTGCACGAAGCCGTCGACGCTGAACGGTGCCGGCAGCGAGAACGCGTTGCCGTCGACTGCCTGGCCGGTGGTCTTGAACGCCATCGTCAGGGTGACGTACAGCGGCACGAGCACCGACAGCGCGCACAGCACGAGGACGACGGTGACGGGCCAGTTCGAACGACCGCGGCCGGCCTTGCCCGAGCCGGAGGACCGGTCGGCGTCGACGGAACGGATGCTGCCGGTCGCGGTGGTCCCCGGTCGCAGGGGTGCTTGCAGGGACATCAGAGCGCTGCCTTCCCGCGGGTCGCCCGCAGCTGGATCACGGCGATGACGACCGCGATGACGAAGAAGATCGTGGCGTTCGCCATCTGGTAGGCGTAGTCGCCGCCGTTGAAGCCCTTGAAGATCGACATTGCGACACTGGTGGTCGAGGTGCCGGGGCCGCCGTCGGTCAGGCCGACGATGATGTCGTACGAGTTCAGGAAGTTCTTGAACCCGATGACCAGGTTGATCAGGATGTAGCCCGCCGTCAGCGGCGCGGTGATCGAGACGAGTTGCCGCCACGCGCTGGCACCGTCGAGGGCTGCCGCCTCGTACACCTCGCCGGGGATCGAGAGGACGCCGGCGATGTAGATGAGGAGCGTCGACGGGATCGCCTGCCAGGCGGTGACGACCACGATCGCCAGCCAGGCCAGGTCGGGGTTCGCCAGGATGCTCTGCTCGAGCGGCCCGAAGCCGATCGCGGTGGCGAAGGCCGGCAGGCTGTTCGCGAACAGGAACGAGAACACGTAGGCGATGACGATGCCCGAGATCACCATCGGCAGCACGAACACCGCACGCAGCGCGATCTTGCCGCGGATCTTCGACGTCAGCGCGATGGCCAGCAGGAACGCGATCGCGTTCACGACGATCACGGTGACGAGCGAGAACCCGAGCGTGAACAGGTACGCCTGCAGGATCGCGGGGTCGGAGAACACCGCGATGTAGTTGGTGAGCCCGGTGAACCGGAACTCGCCGAAGCCGACGGAGTTCGTGAAGCTCAGCACGATGCCCATCACCGCCGGCAGCGTGATGGCGAGCGTGAAGAGCACCAGGGTGGGCAGCAGGAACGCCAGGAAGAGCGGGTCGACGCGGGGCTTGCGTCGTCCGTCCCGTCGTCCGGCCTGGAGGCCCGGTGCGGCTCCGCCACGGCGGCGGCGGTCCGCCGTCGTGATGGATTCGGTGGTCGTGGTTGCCATTCGGACGTCTCCTTACGCGGCCGTGCGGAGCGCGAGACGCGCCCAGTCGGCGTCGAGGGTGCGGAGCTGGCGCTGCGGGTCGCCGCCGAAGGCGATCGACTGCGCGTAGTTCGCGACCGGGATCTCGGCGGGGATGAGCTGCGAGGCGCCGAGGTAGAAGGCTGCGTCGTCGTAGTACGACTGCATGCCGCGGAGGGCGGGGTTCGACGCCGGGGGAGCGTCCTTGCGGACCCCGAAGCCGTTGTTGTCCGCGTTGTACTTGTCGTTGACCTGCTTGGTCATCAGGAACGACAGGAACTCGCGGGCGGCCTCCTGCTTGCGCGACGCCTCCGGGATCCAGAGCGCCAGGTCGACGTTCACGCGGACCTTGCGGTCGGCCGGGTCGTCGGTGACGGGGAGCGGGAAGGTGCCGAGGTCCATGTCCTTCGTGGTCTTGGCGATCTCGCCGAGGGCCCACGGCCCCTGCAGGTACATGCCCGCCTTGCCCTGGGCGAAGGCGAGGTTGCCGTCGCCGTACCCGCGGCTCGCGGCGCCGTCCTGGTGCCAGGCGCGGAGCTGCACCATGCGCTCCATCGGCTTCCGCAGGTCGCGCTCGAACGAGACCGCGGACCCTTCTCCGACGTTCGTGCCCTCGCGCCGGAGTGCCTCGAAGGTCGCCGGGGTGTCGATCATGCCGCCGATCGAGTAGTCGAACATGCCCTGGGCGATCGTCCAGTTGTCCTTGAACGTGCCGTAGATCGGCGCGATGCCGGCCTTGGTCAGGCGCTCGCACACGTCGGCGAACTCGCTCCACGTCGTCGGGACCTCGAGCCCCTGCTGCGCGAAGAGCGCCTTGTTGTAGATCACCGACGCCGCCGTCACCGAGTACGGCAGGGCGCTCTTCCGGCCGGGGTAGTCGGCGGTCTGCTCCATGAGCGGCCACAGGTCAGGGTTGATGGTGTCGGCCTGCGGCAGGTCGGACAGGTCGGTCAGCGCGCCGTGCTCGACGAACGGCACGACCGAGAAGTTGTAGTTCCAGCAGCCGAGGTCCGGCGGCCGGTTCCGCACGAAGTTCGCGGACATGCTCGAGGTCGAGTCGCGCACGACCCGGACCTTCGACTGGCTCTGGTGGAACTGCGCGATGACGTCGTCGAAGTAGCCGATGACCTCGGGCTTCGACACGTAGAACGTGATGGTCTCCGGCTTGGCGCTCGAGGACCCGATCGGGGCGCATCCGGCGAGCGCGAGGCCCGCCCCGATGCCGCCCGCTCCCAGCAGGAACCCGCGTCGGCTGACCGATGCTGCGCTCCTGGCGGTGGCGTGTGCTTGCACGTCGTCTCCGTCCGTCCGGACCCGGCGTCCCTGCCGTTCCGTCCCGCGAGCGGCTCCGATGCTGCTCGCGGAACTAAATGTAGCGAGAAAATCTAATTCCGCAAGGAACTCGTCGCGCGATAGGGTCACGACATGCCGCCACCCCGTGGAACGAGCGCAGAGACGCTGCTCGCGTACGCCTTCGACTCGTCGGCGTTCACCGCGACCGAGGCGATCGACGCCACCGGGCTGACCCGGTCGACCGTGCTGGGCGCCGCCGAGGAGCTCGTGCGGCTCGGCTGGCTCCGCGAGCTCGACGACGCCCGGGCCGCGGGGGAGTACCGGATGGGACGCCCCGCCCGCCGCTACGAGCTCGACACGGTCGCCGGGGTCGTCGTCGGTGTGGACGCCGGCCAGCACCGGGTCACCGCCTTCGTCGCCGACCTGCGCGGCACGGTGCTCGGTCGTGCCGAGGGGTCGCTCGGAGAATCAGGCCTCGACGTGCCCGTTCGACTCGGGGTCCTCGCCGACACCGTGGCCGCCGCCCTCGCCTCGGCCGACGTCGACCGCACCCGGGTCCTGGTCACGGTCGTGGGCATCCCGGCGCCGGTCGACGCCGCCGGTGCCTCGCCCGACGACGGCGGCTTCTGGGTCCGGATGAACCCGGGGTTCGCCGACGCCGTGCCGGACGGGCGGGTGCTCGTCGAGAACGACGCGAACCTCGCCGCGCTCGCCGAGCGGCCGTCCTCGGGCGACGCCTCGTTCGCGGCGCTGCTGTCCGGCGAACGCTTCGGCGCGGGCCTCGTCGTCGACGGGGTCCTGCTGCGCGGTGCCCACGGTGGCGCCGGGGAGATGCGGGTGCTCGAACTCGTCGAGGGTGTCGGCTCGTCCGACGGCATCGGCGCCGTCGCCCGCACCTTCGTGGCCGACGCCGTCGCCGCCGGGCACATCCCCGCGGACGCCGCGCTCGCCGCGGACGCCGCACTGGTGTTCGCGGCCGCACGGAGCGGTGATCCGGTCGCACGCACGATCGTCGACCGTCTGGGGGACCGCCTGGCCAGGGTCTGCATCCTGCTCGCGAGCCTGCTCGACATCGACCGCGTGGTGGTCGCCGGCGCGATCGCCCAGCCCGCGGTCGCCGTCATCGACCGCGCGCGCGACCTGCTCGCCAAGGGGCACTTCGATCCGGTGCCCGAACTCGTCGCGTCGTCGCTCGGGGCCGACGTCGTCGTCATCGGGGCCGTGGCCCACGCGGTCGACGCGGTGCGGGCCGACCCGCTGTCGTTCCCGCTGCTCAGTCGGGCAGCGGCACCTCGTGGTTCCGGTCCCACGGTTCCGTCCAGCCGAGTCGGTCGAACAGTGCATCCAGCAGCATCGCGGTGAAGCCCCACACCAGGTGCTCGTCCCCGTCGGCCTCGATCGTGAACGCCGGTCCGCGCCACTCCTGACCACTGCGGCGGATCACGGTCACGCCACGGTTCGCCGGGTCGAGCAGGTCGGCCACGGGGACCCGGAACACCGCCGCCGACTCGTGCTCGTCGACGACGCGGATCGGTGAGGGATCGCGCCACCAGCCGATGACGGGTCGGACCAGGTGGTTCGAGAACGCCAGGGGCACGGCTGGCAGGGCGCCGAGCACCTCGACGCCGGCGGGGTCGAGCCCCGTCTCCTCCTGTGCCTCGCGCAGTGCGGCGGCGACGGCGTCCGCGTCACCGGGGTCGATGCGTCCACCGGGGAACGCGACCTCGCCGGCGTGCGCGCGCAGGGTCGTGGCCCGGGCGAGGAGCAGGACGTCGAGGTCCCGCGGGACGCCGGGCGCTGCCGCCGGTCGGTCGCTCGGCGTGTGGTCGAGCGCGCCGAAGAGCATCAGGACCGCGGCCCGACGTGGTGAGGCCGTGCTGCCGGGTTCGACGAGCGGCCCACCGTCACCCCAGCCGTCCGCTGCGACCGCCGCGAGAGCAGCCCGTACCGATCCGTCGTGCGTCACCCGTTCACCCTAGGTGCGCGCCACCGGGCGGTCCCGCGGCAGCGTCGCACCGAACGCCTCACTGGGCGTTGTTCGAGTGCCATCTGGGAGCCGCACAGGTGGGAACTGTGCGAACCGGAAGCGCCTCGGTGCCCCGTTCGCAGCGGGCCGCCGCCACGATTGCACCGTCCGCCGGGAGGCCCCATGTTCCACGATCTGCTCCGACCCCTGTTCCACGTCGCCGTCGTCACACCGTCCGTGCTCGTCCCGGTGGACGTCGCCGCCGGGCTCCTCACCGTCGCCGCGCTCCTGCCGGCGTTCGGTCGTCACTCCCGGCATCCGGTCCGGGGCCTGCTCTGGCGGCTCGGCGCCGTGGCCGTCGGCGCCGCGATCGGGCTGGTCGCGGTGTGGTGGTTCGGGGACGTGCAGGACCTGTACGGGGTGTCGTTCACCCCGATCACCCGGATGTGGGTGGCCCTTGCCTTCGGCGGTGTCGGGCTCCTCGTCGTGACGGTCGTCCAGGGCGGCTGGCTCCGCCGCGTGCTCGGCGTGCTCGCGGCGGTGGCGGTGGCCCTGGCCGCCGTCCTCGGCGTCAACGTCGACTTCGGGGCGTACCGCACGATCGAGCAGGCCGTGACGACCGATCCGTACCCGTCGGGTCCGCTGGGACACGAGACGGGCGTGGGGCGCGCCTCCAGTCCGGTGGTCGACCCGGCCACCTGGCGGGCGCCCGCCGACATGCCGCGACGCGGGAAGGTGCTCTCGGTCACCATCCCGTCGACCGCCTCCCACTTCCAGGCACGGCCGGCGGTGGTGTACCTGCCGCCGGCCGCCCTGACCGAGCGACCACCGACCCTGCCGGTCCTCATCAGCCTGGCCGGGCAACCCGGGCAGCCGAGCGACATGTTCCAGGCTGGTCGGCTCGGCGCAGTGATGGACGCGTTCGCCGAGGCCCACCACGGACTCGCCCCGATCGTCGTCGCGCCGGATCAACTCGGGGCACCGGACCGGAACCCGATGTGCGTCGACTCGTCCCTCGGCCGCTCCGCGACGTACATCATGACCGACACCACGAACTGGATCCGGCAGCACCTGCGCGTCGGGGCAGCGCCCTCGGCCTGGGGCATCGTCGGGTTCTCGCAGGGAGCCACGTGTGCCATGCAGTTCTCCACCGCACACCCCGGCGTGTTCGGCACGACCTTCGCAATCTCGAGCGAGCTCGCACCCCTGAACGGCTCCGTCCAGCACAGCATCCGGTACGGGTTCGGCGGCTCGGCCTCGCGGTACGCCGCAGCGGCACCGCGGGCGATCATGCGTGCGCACGGTCCCTACCCCGGGCACCTGACGGTGTTCGCCTACGGCAGCGACGACGCCCCCTACGTCGCCTCGACCACGGCACTCCGCGCCGCCGCGAACGCCGCCGGCATGCAGACCCGGCTGTTCGTGTCCGAGGGCTCCGCCCATGACTGGAACACCGTCCGCTACGCCCTGCGCGTCGGGATGCCCGGCGTCATCGCGCACCTGGGCCTGCGGTGAGCGCGGTGGTCGCGGCCCTCGCGTGGGCGCATCCGAGACGGCTCGTTCCGGCAGCCCGTCGGTACCCGCTGACGAGCGTCGTCTCGGCCCTGACGATCGTCGCCGGCATCGCCGCCGTGGTGCTCAGGTGCCTCGGCACGAAGGACGGTCGGACGCTCGACACACTCGGCGGGACGATGGGTCCGCTCGGCGTGGTCGCGGTGACGAGCAGCGTCGTCGGGTTCCTCGTCACCTTCGTCGCCGTCGTTGTCTGCACCGCGGCGTCCGAACGGCTGCTCGGCTGGCGGCGCACCCTGCTCGCGATGGTCGTCACGACCGTGGTGGGGACCGGGCTCGGCGCCCTGCTGCAGCTGTTCGACGGCGCCCCGGCGAACCGCGGCTTCCTCGTGCACCTGGGACACGTCGGCCCCTGGACCTGGATCGTCGGGACCATCGTCACCGCGAGCGCGTTCGCCGGCGCGCTGTGGCGACGCCGGATCCGGGTGGTGTCGATCGCCGTCGTCGCGGCACTGCTGCTCTACGCCGGACACGCGTCCGACCTGCACGCGGCACTCGCCCTGGTCGTCGGCCTGGTGCTCGGCCGCGTGCTACGACGGTCGCCGGTGCGGAGCGGCTGGACCCGGAGTTCATCACGCGAGACCCGGGTGCTGCTCGTGGCCGCGGTGACCGTGTCGGCCGTCGGGCCGGTCCTCGCGCTCGTCACCGGTGCCCAGTTCGGGCTGCTCGCCCCGCTCGCCGTGGTGCTCGACACCGGGCCGACCGGCCGGATGCCGCACTGCTCGGTGACCGGGGTGACCGCCAGCTGCGTCCGGGCGCTCGCCGAGGTGCACCCGCACGGCCTGTTCCACTCGCTGCTGGCCGTGATGCCGCTCGTGGTCCTGGCGGTCGGCGCCGTGGGTCTGCGGCGTGGGAGCCGGTTCGCACTGTGGCTCGTCGCGACCGTCGACCTGGTGTCCGGCGTCGCGACCGCCGTCTCGTACGGGGTGCTTCCCGAACGCCACCACGCCGTCGTGCAGCGCCTGGCGTCGGACCACCTCGCGGTCTCGCTCTCGATCGCCGCGTCGGTGCTGGTGCCGATCGCGACCGCCGTGGTGCTCGTCCTGCGCCGCGCGGACTTCCCGGTCCGGACCGACCGGCGGCGTCTGCGGACCTTCGTCCAGACGGTCGCCGGTTCGGCCGTGGTGCTCGCGGTCGTCGTCGTCGGTGTCGCCGTGGCTTCGGGCGACAGCGTGCGCGAGCCCCTCCACCTGGCGCTCGCCGTGCTCGGCCCGATCGCCCCCGTGACCCTGCCGACGCACCTGGCGCAGGCCGACCCGGCGCTGCGGTTCGTCGTGGGTGTCTCCGGCCCGCTCCTGTGGCTCGCCGTGGCCATCGCCGCGGTCCGGCCGACCGGCGCCGGGCGCTCGGACAGCGACCTCGACGGGCAGGATGCCGCACGGGTGGCCGCTCGGGCGCTCCTGGTCGCCGACGGTGGTGACACCTTCGGGTGGATGACCACCTGGCCCGGCAACGAGTACTGGTTCACCGAGGACGGCCGTGCCGGTGTCGCCTACCACCGCACCGGCAGCGTCGCCGTGACGACCGGTGGCCCCTTCGGACACGAGGACGCGCGGCTGGCGGCACTCGAGGGCTTCGCACGGGCCGCGGACGACCACGGCTGGACGCCCGTCTTCTACGGCATCGACGCCACCCTCGGCGCTGCACTCGCCCGACTCGGTTGGACGACCCTTCCCGTGGCCGAGGACGCCGACCTCGACCCGCGCACCTGGACGACGACGGGCAAGCGCAAGCAGGACGTCCGCACGGCCGTCAACAAGGCCGCACGATCCGGCACCACCGCACTCTGGTCGGACTGGGCCTCGCTGCCCGGCTCGGTCACGCGCCAGATCGAGGCGATCTCGGAGGAGTGGGTCGCCGAGCGCGAACTGCCCGAGATGGGGTTCACCCTGGGCGGGATCGACGAGATGCGCGACCCCGCCGTCCGGACGCTCGTCGCCCTGGGGTCGGATGGCACCGTGCTCGCCGTCACCAGCTGGCTGCCCGCCTACCGCGCCGGGCAGGTGGTCGGTTGGACGCTCGACGTGATGCGCCGCGCGCCGGACGCCCCGAACGGTGTGATGGAGTTCCTGGTCGCGAGTGCGGTCAACCGGATGCGCGCTGACGGTGCCGAGCGGCTCAGCCTGTCCGCGGCCCCGCTCGCGTCGTCGGCCGAGCCGCAGGGTGCCGGCCGGAGCGGCGTCGAATCGTTCCTCGACGTCGTCGGCGGCGCGCTCGAGCCCGTCTACGGGTTCCGCTCCCTGCTGCGCTTCAAGGCGAAGTTCGGGCCCGACCTGCACCCCCTGGTGATGGCGTACCCGGACCCGGTGGCGCTGCCCACGATCGGCGTCGCGATCGTCCGTACCTACCTGCCGGGGCTGTCGCTGCGCCAGGCGGTGGCGATCGTGCGGGAGCGGCGTCCGGCGCACGGGGTCCGGGCTGAGCAGCCGGGGGAACGGGTCGGCTGACCCGGACGGTTCCCCAGCGCCGTCGGTACGTTCGGAGCATGGGAACCGAACGGGCCGACGGACCGGCCGTGGACGAGCACGATCCGTACGAACGCCGCCCCGGTTACGTCACGAGTGCCGACGGCCGGACCGACCGGATGACCTCGGACATGTTCGTGGGCATCGCGGTCGGCTTCGTCCTGGTGATGGTCTTCGGGTTCTTCCAGCTCGTCGAGTGGATCGCGATCGGAGCGGCCGTGGTCATCGGCGCGGCGGTGTGGTTGGTCCTGCGCAGCCGGCGACGGCGTGCAGATCGCCGCGCTGGTCGGTCGCCGGACGCCGTCCCGCGTGCCCGGGACCGGGCGATCGCCGAGGCGAACGGCGGTCGCCGGTTCTTCGTCGCCCAGAACCCGGTCGTCGTCATCGTGATGGGGGCGATCTTCATCAGTGTCGCGGTCGCGCCGCTGCTGTTCGGCGGGTTCTCCGTCGGTCGGATCGTGACCGGGGTCATCGTCGTCGCGAGCGGCGTCGTCTGCATCGTGCAGGGGATCGGCACGCTGCGGGTTCGCCGTCGGGAGCGCAGCGGGGGCTGAACCTGTTCGTGGTGGAGGCCGCTGTCGGTGTCAGGATCCGTCGTTCCACGACATCTCTCAGTGAGCGACCCCTGCTCCGACAGAAGGAGAGACCACCGATGAACACCCGAACCCGCGTCAGCGTCACAGCTTTGGCCGCCTTCGTCATGGTCGCCGTTCTCAGCGGTTGTGCTGCGAGCACCGCGACTCCTTCACCGTCCGCCACCTCGGCGACGACCGGGGACGAGACCCCGGCCCCGTCCCCGTCGGCCACCGCGACGGACGCCGTGACTCCGTCGACCCCGTCGTCGTCCCCGTCGCAAGACCCCGGGACGTCGGCGCTCGCGCAGCACATCTACGACGAGTGCAGCAAGGGGGCCGCGGATGCCGGGGTCACCCTGACGTTCACGAACGACCCGTCGGGGTACCCGGGCAGCGACGGGACCTACCAGCTCATATACCCCTTCACCTTCGACGACGGGCACACCGACCCGTACGCCGTCTACAACTGCACGCTCACCGACGACACGGTCAACTCCTCGTACGTCAGCAGCGGGATGACCGACAGTCACTGACCATGGTCGGCGACGGCGACGGCGACGGCGCGGGCGTCCGGTGACAACCCCACCCGCGGGTCAGGGCGGGGCTTCGCGCGACCAGTAGTCCGCTCGGACCACGAGAAGTTCGCCCTGGACCTCCGACGTCAGATTGACGACGCGGGGATCCCACAGCGTCCCGGGCAGCCTCGCGAACGGTTCAGTGCCCAACGTCGTCGACAGTTCGGACGGGCTCACCCCCGACGGCGGCTGCACGGACACGAGCGACCAGCACCCGCCGGACGCGCACTGCTCCTCCTCGTCGATCACCCTGCTCCCGGCCGGCAGGGGGATCGACGACGACGTCGGCACGTCGCCTTCCGTCGCGCCCATGACCAGCAGTGCGGCGCGCACACCGACAAACAGGACGGCCGCGGCACCGACGATCAGAACGGTCGCGACGATCGCTCGTCGGGTTTTCGTCCGGTGCCTGGTCACCTCCGCAGCGTAGGCGGCGGCTCGGGCGGACCACCGGACGTCAAGCCGCCGACACCGTGACCGAGCGGCGTTCCATGAGCCGCCACGATCCGCCGAGCAGCGGCGTGAGCGTCACGACCGTGTACACGACCGCGACGACGGCGAAGGTGGCCTCGACCCCCACTCCGTCGGCAGCGACCCCGGCGAGCAGGCCGCCGACGGGGATGCCCGCCCACGCGCCGGCACCGAGCAGGCCGAACACCCGCGCCCGCATGTGATCCGGGATCCGCTCGAGCTCGACGGCTCCGAGGATCGGGTTGATCGAACCGGCCGCGAGCCCGGAGAGCGCGGCGGACGCGAGCATCCACGGCAGGCCGAGCCCGAGCGCCGGAACGACCAGGGACGGCCCGCCGGCGAGCACGAAGCACAGGGCGAAGACCAACCGTCGCGGCACGCGGTGTGCCACGTACCCGAAGGCGACGGAGCCGAGGAACGCCGCACCCCCGAAGACGCCGGTGACGAGCCCGAGCGCCTGCGCGCCGCCGAGCTGCTGGTCGGCGTAGAGCGGGAGGAGCGTGGTCGAGCGTGCGGCGTCGAGCAGGTTCGTCACGAGCACCAGCGCGACGACGAGCCGGAACAGGGGATCGCGGACGCAGAACCGGAACCCGTCGGCGATGTCGCGCCAGTACCCCTGCGACTCCACGGGCTCGCCTGACTCGACCGGCGCCACCGCGCCGCGGACCGTGAGCGCCGTGAGCAGCGCGGCTGCCCCGAAGGTGATCGCCACGCAGGCCAGGCCCGGCATCGGACCGAGGACGGCGACCAGGGTCCCACCGAGGGGCGCACCGATCAGCACCGACAGCCGTGACGACGCCTCGAAGTGGCCGACGGCGCGTTCGAGCGGCACGCCTGCCGCGGTCGCGAGCCCCGGCAGGAGCACCCGTCGGGCGGACTCACCCGGGGTGTCGAACAGCCCGCTGACGAACACGAGCGCGAGGAGCGCCCAGAACGGCAGACCGACGGTCCAGGCGAGCACCGGCATCGCGAGCAGGGTGAGCCCGCTGATGACGTCGGACGCGACACTCGAGCGGACGAACCCGACCCGCTCCACGAGGGCGCCGCCGAACGGACCGCCCAGCACGATCGGCACCGTCGCCATGAACGCGGCGATGCCCACGTCGGTGGCGGAGCCGCCACGCGCGAGGACGGCGAACGGCACGGTGATGGTGGTGACAACGTTCCCGATGCGCGACACCACCTGCACCGCGAGCAGTGCGCGCAGTTGCGCGCGGGGGCTCAGCCGCGGGGCCATCGGTATGCCTGGTTCAGCACGAAGACCTGCTCGGAGCCGTCCCTGGCGTGGTGCTCGGCAGCGACACCGGCCCAGCGGTCCACGACCCCGCGGAGTTCCTCGCCCATGTCCTGGAGCTCGGCTGCCGTCAGGCGGAGCACGCGGTCCGAGCTCGAGGACGCGGACACCCACTCGCGTCCGAGCGTCGGCGCGAGGTCGACGAACGCCTCGTAGTTCGCGGCGTACACGCGGGCGACCGCGTGGTCGAGGGCGTTCGTGGCGAGCAACCGCTCCGGATCGTCGAGCGCGTCGGCGAGCTCCCACACGGAGGCGTCGCGTGCGGCTCGCCACCAGCGCTCACGGCGGTCCGTGCCCGCGTCGGGAGCGGGTTCGATGAAGCCCGCGGCGGCGAGTCGGGTGCAGTGGTAGCTGATCGTGCCCGGCGCCTCGTCGATCACCTCGCCGATCGTCGCGGCGGTCTGCGGGCCGTTCGCCCGCAACAGGCCGAGGATGCGCAGGCGCGTCGGGTGAGCGAGGGCGCGCATCTGGGCGGGGTCGTCGATCCGTCCTTGGGTCATGGTGCGACCCTACATGCACAACAGATCTTGTGGAGTTCTGCCCGGGTGCTCAGCGTCGTCGTACGACCTCCGTACCTTGTGGCCCTCTCATGGCGCGGGGCGTCCCACCGACCTACCGTCTACTTGTCAGACGATCGTCTGTCGAATAGGCCCTCTGGAAGGAACCTGCTCCATGCGTCACGCTCCTCGCCTCCGCCGGACCAACGCGCTGCTGATCACCAGTGGCGTCCTGACGGCGGCAGCGCTCGCTGTCGGGCAGCCGGGCCCGTCTCCGCGGCCAACGCCGACGGCGCGGCGCCCGCCCAGTCCGTGGCCGCAGTGTCCTCGCTGTCCCGCGGTGACAGCTACGTGGCCCTCGGTGACTCGTACGCGGGCGGCTTCGGCGTCGCCCCCTACGGCTCGGGTCCGGCGGCCGGCTGCTTCCAGTCCACCACCGACTACCCGCACCAGGTCGCAGCATCACTGGGACTCCAGCTCGACGACCGTGCCTGCGCCGGTGCCACCACCGGCAACATCTCCCGGGTCGCGCAGAAGACCGGAGCCGGAAGTGCCACCGCGCCCGTCCAGGCCGACGCGCTCTCCAAGGACACGGACGTCGTCACGGTGTCGATCGGCGGGAACGACCTGGGGTTCTCCGGCGTCATCGCGAACTGCGTCGCACTGGACAAGGCCGGCCCGGTGTTCTCGGAGATCCACGGGAAGACCTACGACCACTGCAAGGACTACTACGCACCGGTCGTGCACGGCGTCACGCGGGATCGTCTCGCATCGCGCATCCGCACGGTCGTGGCACCTCGGCTCGCTGCGACGTTCCGCGTGATCGCGCAGCGTGCTCCGCAGGCGAAGGTGTTCGTCGTCGGCTACCCGATGCTCGCGCCGGGTGCGGCGCAGGCCCCGAAGGGATGCTTCTCGAGTCTCCTCGGTGACTCCGGTCTCGAACCGCCGTTCCCGCAGAACGCGTTCCCCTTCACCGCCACCGACACCGCCTACTTCCACCGCACCCAGAACGCGCTCGACGCAGCGGTCAAGGCTGCGGCGAAGGCTCGTGGGTTCACCTACGTCTCGACGCTCCAGGGCTCTGCCGCGCACACCCCCTGTGCCGCGTCGGGTTCCGCATGGATGGCGGGACTCACCCTGACCGACCGCGGCACCGCCGCGAACAGCACGCCGCTGGCCGGAACGAAGTACAGCATCCTCTTCGGCGCACTCCACCCGAACGCTGCCGGCATCGCGTACCTGCGTGACCAGACCAAGGCCGCGATCGTCGGATCGCGCTGACGCACCAGCGCCTGCTGGTCGCGTCGTCGACGCGACCAGCAGGCGGACGGGAGGCCCGGTGCCAGCTGACACCGGGCCTCCCGTCCGTCTCGTGTGGACCACCGGGCGTCTGTCGTCGCACCGCGGGTCTCACCCGAGATGCAGTGAGCGGCCGGCGTGTGCTGCGTCGGCCGCTCTGGGACATTCCGGCGGGTTCCCGTCGGGGTTGTCGGATCAGAGCCCGCTGATCACTGATTCGAGTCGGAGTTCGCCGTCGCGGGTCTGCATGCCCGCGGCGAGCAGGACGTGCGCGCGGTCGGCCGCGGCCGGAGTGAACAACGGGCCGAGGAGCGCGTTCTCTGCAACCAAGCCTGCACGGGTGATCGGGCTCGGGGCAGCGTTCACCGCCTTCTTGACGGCGGACACGACTGCGGGCTGCAACCCGCCGATCCGGCGGGCCAACGCGTCGACGAAGGAGTGGATCTCGTCGGCCGGGAGTGCTCGGTTCACGAGACCGTACCGCTCTGCGAGTTCGGCATCGACGAGCTGCGCACCGAGGAGGATCTCGAGTGCACGCGCCCGGCCCACGAGTGCGGTCAGGTACTGGGTGCCTCCACCGCCGGCCATGATGTCCATCAGCACCTCCGGCTGCGCCTGGCCGGCACCGCCGATGGCGGCGAAGCGCATGTCGAGGGCCATCAAGAACTCGTTGCCACCACCTCGGGCGAGGCCGGTCAGCTTGCCGATCGTGACCTGCGGAAGCGAGCGGACCTCTTCGTGGACGACCTGCATGAGGTTGAGGTCTGCGGGGAACTCTGCGTCCGGGTTCGCCTCCATCGTCGCGGCGACGGCTGTCGACATGACCTCGGGTTCCGTGATGAACCGTGTGTCGCCGTGTGCGATGAAGATGTCCGGGTCGGCGCTGTCGAAGACGATGACTCGCACGTCTTCGTCTTCACGGACCTGGGCGACGAACCGGCGGATCGACGGCAGCAGGGTGCCGTCGGAGAGGTTCAGCGGTGGGTTGTCGATCGTGACGTTCGCAACGCCGTCGGCGACGGTGATGCGCAGGGCGGGCAGGTTGTAGGTCATGGGGCTTCTCCCTCTGGGGACGCGGCGGTGACGCCGAGCGTCGTTTGTGACATTGAGTATCACGATAAGGACTCCGCATCATTCCTGCAAGTGAGTGCACATCCTCGTAGGATCGATGCATGAACCCGATGAGCACGCGAGCGATCGGACGAGCGGCGGTGCGGGACGAGCTGGGGAGCATCGGACTCCGTTGCTTCCTGGAGTCAGGCTTCGAGGCCGTCACGTTCGAGGACCTGGCCGGACGAGCAGGAGTTTCTCGAAGCACCTTCTTGCGCTACTTCGGCAGCAAGGAGGACGTCGTCCTGCATGTCTTCGATCCCCTCGGTGAGCAGATGGCACAGGCCCTCGGGGAGCGTCCGGAGTCGGAGGACACCTGGACTGCGCTTCGTCACGCGGTCAGGCCCGCCGTGGCGCTCATCGAGGACGATTCCGACGCGGGCTTCGCGCGACTCGACTTGGTTTGGTCGACGCCCGCGTTGTGGGCTCGGCTCCACGAGAAGCAGGCAACCTGGCGAGAAGGACTCGCTGCGGTGCTCGTCGAGCGTGAAGCCAGCAGCCAGTTGCGACGCATCGCGGTGCAGACACTCGTGATGGCCGCCTTGGGTTGCGTCATCGTCGCGTACGACGGATGGGTCGAGAGCGGCGGAGCTGAGCGCCTCGGTGAGCTGGTCGAGGACGCTTTCGCGGCCCTTGCCCAGGGAACGGTTCGCTGACGAGCCTCGAGCGTCCAAGGCAACGTGCGGGGAACAGCGTTCTCCCGTCCCGGGTGCGAATGGTCTTCGGAGACTGCTTCTCCGGAGACGTGTTCTTCTTCACGTACTCTCGCGCGCTTGTGACTGTTCAGTGGTCAGATGAGCAGCCCGATGGTGAGCACGACGATCCCGCCCGCCGTGAGCAGGGCCGGTCCCGCGACCCGGCCGGGAGCGGGCCGTTCCGTCGCACGCGCGAAGAAGGCGGCGACGAGCATCGACGTCGCGCCTCCGTAGATGAGCACGAAGGCTTCGGGGAAGAAGCCGATGATGTGGACCCCGAGCCCGGCGAAGACCGTCAATGCCGACGTGAACAGGTGGGCTCTGGAAGCTGCTGGGAGCTCAGGCATTGCTCGTGTTCTGAGGAGAAGGCCGATCAGACACCAGATCGAAGCGGTCGCGAAGAGCGCGCCGCTGATCGAGATGATCGCGGCTCCGATCACGTCGAGGTTCACGCGTTACACCGCTCCGGTAGAGCCGTGTTCGGGTGTTCCGAACCAGGCGGCGAGTGCCTCTGTGAGGGAGGCGGGGTCGGTGTGGGACCAGGCGACGAATCCGTCGGGCCGAATCAGCATCGAGGTCTGTTGGTGCGTTGTGGCCAGCGGCACGTAGTCGACGCGGTCGTTCCATGGGGCGATGGTGTCGCGGTACGTGCCGGTCGCGTCGACCAGGATGGGGTGGGCGGTGCGGAGCAGTTCCGGGATTCTGCGGATGGTCCCGTCGGCGAGTTCGACCTGTGATGACGGTGCAAACCATCCGGTGGGGCCGTCGGGGTTCGCGGAGTTCGCGGGGCTCGTGTCGTAGCGGACGTCCGAGCCGGCGAGGAGATCTGCGATGCGCTGCACGGTGGTCGTGTCGGCGAGCATCTCGGCGAAGAGGTCGCGGAGGGCGGTGACATCCGAGCCGGGCGCCATGAGGGCGGTCTGCGCTTGGGTCTGCATGAAGACGCGTTGTCCGAGCGGGCGCCGCTCTGTCTCGTAGGTGTCGAGCAAGCCCGCGGGGGCCCAGCCGCGGAGGCTGGCGGCGAGTTTCCAGGCGAGGTTCGCCGCGTCCTGAAGCGCGAGGTTCAGGCCGGGTCCGCCTGCGGCAGAGTGCACGTGTGCGGCGTCGCCGAGGAGGAAGATCCGCCGGTCGCGGTAGCGGTCAGCGACGCGTGTGTTCCGACCGGTCAGACGGCGCAGCAACGTCGGCTCACCGTCGGCCGGCGCGTTGAGGTCGAGGCGGACGCCGAGGACGCGCTCAAGGCTGTCTTCCATCTCGGTCAATGTCATGGCTGCTCCCTCACCGGGGAAGCTGCGGTCAGGCTGGTCCTCCCATTCCGCGGTGTAGACCAGCGGGTGCTCCGGGTCACGGAGGGCGATGGTGACGACGCCGGTTTCAGTGCGGTGGAAGCTCTCCGGGATCTCTCCCAGACCCGCAACGTGCACTTTCCCGGGGCCGGCGGGCGTCAGCTGCTCAGTTGGTGCGATCAGGGCTGTGCGGTCCACGATGTGGTGGTCGGTGTTGCCGGGGAAGCCGATACCGGAGAGCTTCCGAACAGTGCTTCGCGCGCCGTCACTCCCCACGAGGTACTGCGCCGACGCGGTGCTCTCAGCTCCGGTCGCGACGTCGACGAGGTCGACGGTGACGGAGTCGTCGTGTTGGGTGAAGGAGCGCATCTCGACGCCGCGACGGATCGCAACGCCGAGTTCCGCTGCGCGGTCGTTGAGTACGCGCTCGAGGTCGCGCTGGTTGATGTGGAGCAGGTACATCGGGTTGCGGTCGCCGAGCGTGTGGAGCGGCAACGGCAGCGCTCCGAAGAAGAAGCCCGGAGCCGGCTCCGGGACGGCCCGCCCAGCACACCGCTCGAACAAGCCGCGGTGGTCCAGTAGTCGGACGACCTGCCCGGTCAAGCCGTGCGCCTTGTCCCATTGGTTGATCTCGGGGAGGCGTTCGAGGACGAGGGGGTTCGCACCCGCGAGCTTCAGCTCGCAGGCGACGAAGATGCCCACGGGTCCGCCTCCGACGATGACGACGTCGTACATGATGGTCTTCCTTCTGTCGAAGAGTGTGGGATCAGTGGTCAGCGGAGGTGGTCGAAACCGTCGCCGAGGAGTTGGAACGCAGCTCGGAGGATCGGCTGGAGGGGTTGTGGCTCCGCGCGCGCCGCCCAGGACTCCAGCGTTGTCAACAAGGTCGACAGCGCAGCGGCGGACACCAGACCAGGAATGGGATCCTCCGGTGCTGCGTCTGAGCGCGCCGCGACGGCGGCCGCGAACACTGCGTTCGCTGCGCGGGCACCTCGATCGACGGCTGACTGCATGCCTGGCGTCGACAGCACTGCGAGCAGCCCGCTCTGCTCCTCCCGGGACGGGGTCGTCGTCTCTTCTGCCTCGTACGGCGCGAGCAGCGCCTCCGTGATGGCAGTCCACAACGGCTCCTCGCGCGGCCGCTGGAGCAGATCGTCGGCCGCCGTGCGCACGCGTTGCACGTGGCGGTCCGCGATCGCGTCTTCCTTGCTCGAGAAGTAGTTCCCGAACGTCCGCCTCGACACTCCGACCCGACCGACGATGTCCTCGACACGGATGTTGTCGAGCCCCCGCTCCCGGGCGAGCAACACTGTCGTCACACTCAACGCGTCACGGATCGCTGCCTTCTTCTGCTCACGGAACGAGATCTCGTCTGTCATGACACCAAACTAGAACAAGTTTGCCCATTGGGCAAGTTTACTCAATGGGCAACTACTGACCTCGGGATCAACGGATCACAGACGGTCGTTCACGAGACACTCATCGACCCGGGGGAGAGCGGCGTGCCCGAGTGGAACGACCGTTGCGCTCGCTCGATAGCCTCCTGCGCGTGGGCATCTCCGACTTCGACGTTGCACCCAGCGCCGGGTCGCGGTTCGGGGTGGTCGTGCTCGGAGTCGCAAGCGCGGTCGCCGGAGTTCTCGCCGTCATCGGATGGCCGCTGCCCGTCATCTCGTCGACACACGGCCGAGGTCAGCACGCGTGGGCGCGCACCGTCCGTGAAGTCCACGACTGGTTCGCGCACGACGGGTGGCGGATGTCCGGCGCATCGTGGATCTACGGTGCTCTCGCGGTCGTCGCCCTGGCCGCCGCTGTCATCCTGCGCCATCCTGCCTGGAGCGGCCGCCGCGCGTTGCTGATCATCGTCATTCCGGCCGGGGTGCTCCTCGTGTTGGGCCCCGCGCTCCAGTGGGCTCTCGGGCTGCCATGGTCGAACTACGGAAGCGGATCGGCCGGCGGAACAGCCATCGGCATCCTCGTCACGGTCGCGTGCGGCGCCGTGCTCACGGGGTTCCGTCAGGCCCTGCGGCGAAGAGCCCGCCGCAACGAAGCGGCGCCCGCCCGCTGAGGAGGCCGAGGTCGGAGCAAACGGGGGCTGTGCCGGCGCGAACTCCGAATCGGCGTTGCTGGTTACCGCAAGATCGGTGAGGAACTGTCGTGTGCGCCGGTTGTCCGGCAGTACGGTCCGGGAACAGCCTGACCCGAGGCTGCGAGAAGCCAACCCGAAGGCGACCCGATGGACAACTGCGACGAGCGACGGCCTGGCGCCCTCGCGTTCACGAAGCATCTCGGCGAGCAGTTCGGCGGTGATCTCCGGCGGACAAGAGCAGCTCCGGTCGCGCCACGACTCCACGGCGCGGTGAAGGCGACTGCCGTGCGAGCGCACACCGCCGGCGGCTCGAACGGCGGACTCCGTCAGGTCGTTGCTGCGCCAGTCCCGTTGCGGTTCGAGTTGGCGAGCACGGGGCTGTCCCTCGCCGGCCTGGGTGTCGCGATCGGATGCGGAGTCGCGCGCACGATCGGCCCGCAGGTCCTGCCAGTCGCGAGGATCGCGGATCCCGAGGTGCGCGACGCGGAGCTCGACGAACGCGGCGGGTTCGAGGCACAGCTCGCCGACGTGCTCACGGAGCCCCGGCCTCTCGTCGTCGAACTCGCTGCAGAGGAGCTGGCGGCGGACACCATCGTCATGCCCGTCGTCGGTGATCGTGTCCACTACAGCCGGGGTTCTGGGCACCTCATCGGGCTGCAGGGAGTCGTCGTCGCGTCCGATGAGGGCGAAGCTCTGCCGCGCGGGCTGCGGTACGTGCAGCTCGACGGTGAGGCGTGGCCGATCGTCGTCACGGTGGTGTCCCTGGACCGGATCTAGCTGGTGCTGCGACTCGGTCCGGGCACGAGCGCCACGATTCGCCCGTGCCGGGACTGCCGTCAGACGGCCGGGCTGAGGAGGCGCCCGGTGAACTCGCACAGAGCCTGCACCGCCCGCTGCGACAGCGTCGCGTCGGGCATCATGCTCGTCGATCCGTGGAACGCTCCCGGCCACACGTGGAGTTCCGACTGGACTCCTGCCGCCCACAGCGAGCTGGCGTAGGCGACGGTCTCGTCGCGGAACACCTCGGTGCTGCCGCAGTCGATGTACGCAGGCGGGAGCCCGGTGAGGTCCGTCGCGCGGCCGGGTGCAGCGTAGATCGACACGTCCTCGCCACCCCGCCGGTCGCCGAGGTAGGCGTCCCAGCCGAACCGTGTCATCTGCCGGTCGGCGACCCCGACACCGTCGAACTGCCGAGCCGACAGCGTCGCGTCGCGGTCGTCGAGCATGGGACTCACGAGCACCTGGCCGATGACGGAGGGCCCCTGTCGGTCGCGGGCGAGGAGGGCGGTGCCGGCGGCGAGACCGGCACCGGCGCTCTGCCCGACGAGGACGATGCGCTCCCAGTCGATGCCGAGTTCGTCGGCGTGCTCAGATGCCCAGACGAGACCGGCGTAGCAGTCCTCGACCGGGTACGGGTCCGGGTGTTCCGGCGCCAGGCGGTAGTCGGGGCTGACCAGGACGACGTCGTGCACCAGCAGCCACTCGTCGTAGGAGTCGAGGTTGCCGAGGTGGTGGCCGAACATCATGCCGCCGCCGTGGATCGCGTAGGCCAGGGCAGCCGTGCCGGTGCGGCCGGTGCGTTGGATCACGGCGAGGTCGATCGGGTCACCGCGGTGCCCCGGGATCGTGATGCTGCTCCGCTCGAGGCCGCGAGCACGCAGTCCTTCGTCGAGCTGCGCCTCGGTCATGTCCAGTTGTCGCATCTGCGGCAGCATCTGCGCCGTGAGGTGGAAGCGGCCTCGCGCGTCCATGGCGGTGAGGAAGGGCACGAACTCGGGATCGAACGGCGGGCGGGGGAGGGCGATGGTGTCAGACACGGGAGGTCTCCTCGGTGATGGTGGTCGGGTCGGTGTGTGCAGGGGTGTGGTCGGCAGGTTGGGACGAGGCCGCGTCCTCTGGTTCGACGGCGGGCCGGGCTCGGAGCATGCCGACCACGACGAGCAGTGCTGCGACCACGGCGAGGCCGAGGCCGGCGACGGTGAGGGCGTCCCGGAAGCCCTCGAGCCGGGCGGTGGTCCAGGCGGTCGTGGTGATGCTCCCGGCGACGAAGGCGGCGACGATGGTCCCCGCCGCGGCGACGGCGGCACCACCCGCGAGCTCGCTCGAGGTGTCGACGAGCGCCGCTCCGACCGAGGTGCGGTCCGCGGGCAGTCCCGTGAGGACGGACGCGCCGGCGACGACGCCGACGACCCGCATGCCGGCGGCGACGAGCACGAGCGCGACGAGCACCCACGGGTACCCGTACCGGCTCAGGGCGCCGAAGACCGCGAGACCGGAGACGACCGAGACGGCGCTCATCCAGGCGGCGCGGCCCAGGCCGACCCGCTGCACGAACGGCCCGACGAAGCGGCCGCCGACGAGCAGCACCACCACCTGCGGCAACGTCCCGACGGCGGCCAGCGCCGGCGGCCAGCCCCAGGCGAACTGCAGCTGCAGGGTCACGAGGTACGACAGTCCCGCGACGGCCAGACCCGACGCGGCCTTGAACGCGAGGCCGCTCGAGACGAGTGGTCGGGCGAGCAGGTGCAGGTCGATCAGCGGGTGCCGCGCGGTCCGCTCGCGGGCGACGAACCCCACGGCGCAGGTGGCGGCGAGGGCGAGGACGGCCCACCCCCACCAGCTGTGGACTCCGGACTCGACCAGGATCGTCGGCGCCACGAGCGCTCCAGCCGTGGTCCCGGTGCCGAGCAGCGCTCCGACCACGTCGACCGGATCGCGACGGAGCCCCGCCGCCTCGTCACAGGCGACACCCAACCGGATGCCGACGAGTGCGAGGACCGCGATGGGCACGTCGGCCAGCAGCAGCACCTGCCACGGGGCGACGGCGAGCACGAACCCGCCGACGGTCGGACCGATGGCCAGCCCCACGAGCCCGGCCGTCGAGATGACGGTGAGCGCCCGCACCCGGAGGCCTTCGTCGTCGAAGAGGCGGAACGCCAGCGCCATCGACCCGGGTGTCGTCATCGCCGCGGCGACGCCCATCGCGACGCGCACGGCGATCAGTTGCTCGGTCGACGTGACCACCGCCGTGGCGAGGCTCGCGAGGGCCAGCAGGACGAGCCCGGCGAGCATGACTCGGCGGCGTCCGGTGCGGTCGGCGACGGCGCCGAAGAGCAGCATCAGCCCTCCGAAGGCGACCGAGTAGGCACCTGAGACCCACTGCAGGCCCGTCGTCGACGAGCCCAGATCGCGGCCGATCGTCGGCAGGGCGACGTTGAGCACGGAGTTGTCGAGCATCTCGAACAGGAACACCGCGGACAGCCCGGCGAGGGCGATCCAGGCGTCGCGCAGACGAGGAGACGAACCACCGCCGGGCACGCGCCCGGTGGTGCGAGCGGGACTGGGGGACACGATGGCGCACTCCTTCGAGGGAAGAAGTGGCGACTCGTTCGATGCCGCGTGCTGGTGCGTCGCGGATCGCGGCGCCTTTTACCTCAGTGATCGAGACCATACACGGACTGCCCACTCGAGGAAAGTCCGCGGCGGACGTCCCGGTTGCTGCCGTCCAGTTCGAGGTGGGAAGTGGCAGGACCTACCCTGGACGGATGCTCTCCCGCCGCGAAGCCGCCGTCCGGCTCGACATCCCCCTCGAGATGGCGACCCGCCACGGCATCCCGTCGCGCCTGAGCGAAGCGGAGCTCGACGCGATCGAGCAGGACCCGCCCGCCTGGCTCGTGCAGTCCCGCGCCAACCGCACCGGCACGAAGAAGGTCTGGACGCGCCTGGAGTGCGTGGTCTGCGGCTTCGACGAAGAGGCGCGCCCGAAGAAGTGGTGGCCCGAGTGGGACTACCTGATGTGCGACTACCACGCCCCGTACCAGGCGCCCGAGCCCACCGCCGGCCTGACGCGGCGCGAGGTCGAGGGCATCGGCAGCCGCTTCATCGCGCTCGTCGACGAGAAGCTCTGAGCAGCAGCACGATGCGCCTGCGGGGCAGGTCTCCTCGCCCCGAGGGCTGAGCGGCCCCACCGCGTCGTCCGGAACCCGCCAGCTCGTCCGCGCTCGGACCGATGGGATCGAAGGGTGAACGCCACTTCGACCAGAGCCGCGACCTTCCACGGCCTCCACGACCACCCATCCCGGCCACTCGTCCTCGTCAACGTCTGGGACGCCGTGAGCGCCCGACTCGTCGAGGACGCCGGCGCGACCGCGATCGCCACGACCAGTGCGGGCGTCGCCTGGTCCCTCGGGCGACCGGACGGGAACACCCTGACCCGCGCGGAGGCGATGGACGCGGTCGCGCGGATCGCTGCCTCGGTGTCGGTGCCGGTCACCGTCGACATCGAGTCCGGCTACGCCGACGACGCGGACGGCGTGGCGCGCACGGTGGACGCGGTGCTCGAAGCGGGCGCGGTCGGGATCAACATCGAGGACGGCAGGTTGCATCCGGAGGCGCTCGCCGACCGGATCGGGGCAGCCCGGCGCGCAGCGGAACGAGCCGGGGTGCCCCTGTTCGTCAATGCTCGGACCGACGTCCACCTCGCCGGTCTCGTCGATCCCGAACGACTCCTGGCCGAGACGCTCGAGCGTGCTCGTCGCTACCGCGGAGCCGGCGCGGACGGCGTGTTCGTCCCCGGAGTCCGAGACGTCGAGACCATCCGTGCGCTGGTGGAGTCGATCGACGGCCCGGTGAACGTGATGGCCGGTCCGGGGTCGCCGACCGTGGCGGAACTCGCCCGGCTCGGGGTGGCCCGCATCAGTCTCGGTTCCGCCGTCGCGCAGGCCGCGTACGCCGTCGTCCGGCAGGCCACGGCCGAGCTGCGGACCACCGGCACCTACGACTCGCTGGCGGCCGGGGTGGACTACGCGGACCTCAACGCGCTCTTCTGAAAGGCGCGCGACGCCCTGAACGCGACCACGCAGACGGACGGGAGGCCCGGTGCCAGCTGGCACCGGGCCTCCCGTCCGTCTCGGGTGGAGCTGCGGACGCTACTCGGTCGTCGAGACCCAGTCGATGAGCAGGTTGCCCTGCTCGCCCCAGTTGCCGACCTGGAACATGAAGCGGTGCGGGGTCGTCGGCACGTCGTGCGTGACGGTGCCGAGGACCTTGCCGTCGACGCTGTACGTGACGGACTCACCGGGGACCCAGTCGACCTTGTAGGTGTGCCAGTCGCGCCACGAGACGCCGGTGCCGAGCTGGACGCGCTCGGCTTCCTTGCCCGGGGTCATCGAGTGGTGGAACACCGAGGGGCTGTCCTCGAAGTTGCCCTCGGGGAAGTCGATCTCGCCGTCGGCCCACACGTTCGACGTCGGCCACAGCATGAAGGCCGCGCCGTTGCCGTCGCCGCCGGTCGCCTTCGCGCGGACCGAGAACGAGCCGCCGACGTGGTCCCAGGCGCCGTCGGAGGAGCCGAAGGTGCCGGCCGCTCCGGCGCCGGTGCCGAGGGCGACGTCCATCACGCCGTCGTGCACCGACACGGTCTTGCTCGGCGCGTAGATGCCCGAGGTGCCGTCGGGGTAGGGCTGCCACGACTGCGGGTACAGCGACTGGACGAGGCCGGTGACGGCGTTCGTGGTGAAGTCCTCGACGAACGAGGCGTCCGGTGCGATCGCGGACAGGTCCGCGGGGGAGGCCTCCGCCTCGGGTGCTGCTTCCGGCGCTGCCTCGGACTCGGGCTCGGCCTCTGCGTCGGGCGCGGGCTCGGCGACAGGGGCCGAGTCCTCGATCGGGGCGGAGTCCTGCTCGGGCTCCGCATCCGGGGTCCACTCGTCGGTGGGGGCCGGGGTCTCCGTCTCGTCCGGGGCCGGCGTCGGGG
>NZ_QKTH01000023.1:0-52267 GCF_003234485.1 Curtobacterium sp. MCLR17_034 | reverse complement strand
GTCTCGTCCGGGGCCGGCGTCGGGGTGGGGTTCACCGGGGCGTTGTGCCAGCGGCGTTCGCCGTCCCAGCCCCACCAGGTGCGGGCGGAGGCGGCGGTGGGGACACCGAGGACCAGGGCGCCGGCGGTCGCGACCGCCAGGATCGCGCGGTGGCGGATCATCGGGTACCCCCTCGGGTGGTCGGGGGTGTGGGGGTGGTCCGTGGGGTCGTGCCGCGCGAGGGCGTGCACGTGCTTCGGGTCGAGATGTCGGGCTCCTCGTGGATGCTCGGGCGCAGGATGCGGGGAGGGACGGACGCACCAGCCGGCCGGATGCCGAGGGTTTCGTTGACACGTCCACGGACATCTTGCATCATTTGTGACCCGTTCGGGGGGCGTCACGGAAATCGACCGACGAACGCCCGGTGTCCGACGCCCGAACGTGCACGATGCAACGAACGGGGAGCCGACCGCTCAGGCCCGGGGGATCGGCTGCAACCGCTGCAGCTGCGTCACGTGCCCCGGCTCGAGCTCGTCGAGCGAGGCCACCCCGAGCAGCCGCATGGTCCGCTCGATCTGCTCGGACAGGATCTGGATCATCCGGTCCACCCCGGCCTCGCCGCCGGCCATCAGCCCGTACAGGTAGGCGCGGCCGACCATCGTGAACTTCGCGCCGAGTGCGACCGCGGCCACGATGTCGGCGCCGGACATGATGCCCGTGTCGAGGTGCACCTCGGTGTCCTTCCCGACCTCCTTGACCACGGAGGGCAGCAGGTGGAAGGGAACCGGGGCGCGGTCCAGCTGCCGGCCACCGTGGTTCGACAGCGTGATGCCGTCGACCCCGAGGTCCGCCAGACGCTTGGCGTCCGCCAGGGACTGCACGCCCTTCACGACGATCTTGCCCTGCCACTGGTCACGGATCCAGGCGAGGTCCTCGTAGGTGACGGTCGGGTCGAACATGTGGTCGAGCAGCTCGCCGACGGTGCCGGACCAGCGGTCGAGCGACGCGAACGCCAGCGGCTCGGTCGTCAGGAAGTCGAACCACCACCACGGCCGCGGGATCGCGTTCACCACGGTCCGGGCACTCAGCTGCGGCGGGATCGAGAACCCGTTCCGCTTGTCCCGCAGCCGCGCACCCGCGACGGGCACGTCAACGGTGACGAGCAGGGTGTCGAACCCGGCCTGCTGGGCGCGGGAGACCAGCGCCATCGACTTCTCGCGGTCCTTCCACATGTACAGCTGGAACCAGTTGCGCCCGTGCGGGTTGGCGTCGCGGACGTCCTCGATCGCGGTGGTGCCCATCGTGGAGAGCGAGAACGGGATGCCGGCACGTCCGGCGGCCCGGGCGCCGGCCCGCTCGCCCTCGGTCTGCATCATCCGCGTGAAACCCGTCGGCGCGATGCCGAACGGGTACGACACCGGTGCCCCGAGCACCTGACGCGAGGTGTCCACCCGCGACACGTCCCGCAGGATCGCCGGGGTGAACTCGATGTCCTCGAACGCCTGCCGGGCGCGGGCCAGTGAGATCTCCGCCTCGGCCGCACCCTCGGTGTAGTCGAACGCGGCCTTCGGGGTGCGGCGGGCGGCGATGTCCCGCAGGTCCCAGATCGTCAAGGCCTGTTCGAGGCGCTGACGCCGACCCGGCAGCGAAGGCTTCTTGAACTGCATGAGCGGGGCGAGGTCCCGCACCGTCGGCAGCTGCCGCTTGACCCGGGTGCGAGCGGCGGACGCGGAGCCGGTCGCGGGCGCCGGTGCCCCGGTCGCGGGGTCGATCCGGTGCTGGTCGTCGGTCGTGGTCATGCGTGGCTCCTGACGGGGGATCGATCGGGATCGGCGCGCGACGGCGCCGACGGGGTGTACCGCACGGGCTCGACGCTCCGTGCGACGATGCTGCGGAGTGCCTCCAGTGAAGCCCCTCCGAGGCCCGCGAGTCCAGCGGCGCGCGCCTGCACCAGCACGTTGCCGAGTGCGGTGGCCTCGACCGGTCCGGCCACGACCGGCAGGCCCGTGCGGTCCGCGGTCAGCTGGCAGAGCAGCCGGTTCTGCGAGCCCCCGCCCACGACGTGCACGACCCGGATGGTCTTGCCGGTCACGTCGGCGATGGTGTGCAGGGTCTCGGCGTACGCCGTCGCGAGCGACTCGAGGATGCTCCGGACGAACTCCGCCCGCGACGCGGGGGCGCTCAGCCCGTGCGCCGCGCACCACGCGGCGATCCGCGCCGGCATGTCGCCGGGTGCCGTGAACGACTCGTCCGCGGGGTCGAAGACGGGGACCGGGGCGGTGACGGCCGCGGCGGAGGCGAGCAGGGCCTCCAGGTCGACGTGGTCGCCACCGCGCTCCCAGGTGCGGACGCTCTCCGACAGCAGCCACAGTCCGGACACGTTCTTCAGGAACCGGACGCGGCCGTCGACACCGCCCTCGTTCGTGCAGTTCGCGCGTCGTGCCGCGTCCGACAGGACGGGCGCGTCGAGCTCGACGCCGACGAGCGACCACGTGCCCGACGAGATGTAGGCGAAGTCCGGCTCCGTCGCGGGCACCGCGACGACGGCGCTCGCCGTGTCGTGCGAGCCGACCAGGGTCACGTCGGCCTGCCCGCCGACGAGCTGGGCGACGGACGGCAGCAGCGGGCCGAGTCGGTCGCCCGGGTCGCGCAGCGTGGGCAGCAGTCCGGCCGGGAGGCCCGCAGCAGCCCGCACCGCGGGGTCCCACCCACGGGTGGTCGCGTTCAGTGCCCCGGTCGTCGAGGCGTTCGTGCGCTCGGTCGCCTCGACCCCCGTCAGCCAGTACCCGAGCAGGTCGGGGACGAGCAGCGCACGCTGCGCGAGCTGCAGCGACGGGTCGGCAGCCCACTGGAACAGGGTGTTGAACGGCAGGTGCTGCAGGCCGTTCCGGGCGTACAGCTCGGTGGCGTCCATCCGGTCGTGCACGGGGACGACACCGCCCTGGTGCCGGTCGTCGCGGTAGTGCGACGGCAGCCCGAGCAGTCGGCCGTCGCGGAGCAGGCCGTAGTCGACCGCCCACGAGTCGATCCCGATGCTGGCGATCGCGGGGTGCTCGGCGAACGCGCGCCGGAGCCCCTCGGTCACCTGCCGGTACAGCTCGACGACGTCCCAGTGCAGGGCGTCGCGGCCGGTGTCGGCGGCGCCCTCGTGCAGGGTGACGGGGCCGTTCGGGAACCGTACGACGTGGTCCATCCGGACTCCGTCGGGGTCGACGTGGCCGACGATCACCCGGCCGCTGGTGGCCCCGAGGTCGACCGCGGCGACGCTGCCGCTGGTGTGCATGCCGTGCTCCTGCTCGGTTCGTTGGTCGTCGCTCGTTGGTCGTCGGTCGTCGCTACCGCAGGAAGGCCGCGGCGACACCGGCGTCGACCGGCACGTGCAGGCCGGTGGTGTGCGAGAAGTCGTCGGTGCAGATGGCGTAGACGGCGTTCGCGACGTTCTCGGGCACGACCTCGCGCTTCAGGATCGTGCGCTGCGCGTAGAACTTGCCGAGGTCCTGCTCCTCGATGCCGTACGTCTTGGCGCGGTTGGCGCCCCAGCCGCTCGCGAAGATGCCGGAGCCGCGCACGACCCCGTCGGGGTTGATGCCGTTGACGCGGACGCCGTACTCACCGAGCTCGGCTGCGAGCAACCGCACCTGGTGGGCCTGGTCGGCTTTCGTGGCGGAGTACGCGATGTTGTTCGGCCCGGCGAACACCGAGTTCTTCGACGAGATGTAGACGATGTCGCCGCCCAGGCCCTGCTCGATGAGGACCTTCGCCGCGGCCTTCGACACCAGGAACGACCCCTTCGCCATCACGTCGTGCTGCAGGTCCCAGTCCTGTTCGGTCGTCTCGAGCAGGCTCTTGGACAGCGACAGACCCGCGTTGTTCACGACGAGGTCGAGGCCGCCGAAGTGCAGCAGGGTCTGCTGGATCGCCTGGTCGATCGCGGCGGCGTCCGTCACGTTCGCGGCGACGCCGATGGCCTGGTCGAGGCCGCCGATCTCGGCGGCGGTCTCCTGCGCCTTCGCCAGGTCGAGGTCGGCGATGACGACGGCCGCACCCTCGGCCGCCAGGCGCTTCGCGATCGCCTTGCCGATGCCCGACGCCGCCCCGGTGACCAGGGCGATGCGCGTCGCGAGCTTCTTGGGCGCGGGCATCCGCTGCAGCTTCGCCTCTTCGAGGGCCCAGTACTCGATCCGGAACTTCTCGGTCTCGTCGATGGGGGCGTAGGTGCTGACCGACTCGGCGCCGCGCATCACGTTGATCGCGTTCACGGTGAACTCACCGGCGACCCGGGCGGTCTGGGCGTCCTTGCCGTACGAGAACATCCCGACACCGGGCACCAGCACGATGAGCGGGTCGGCGCCGCGGATCGCGGGGGAGTCCGGCGTCGCGTGCCGGTCGTAGTACGCCTGGTAGTCCGCGCGGTACTGCTCGTGCAGTTGGTGCAGGCGTGCGGTCTGCTCCTCGACGGAGGCCGTTGCGGGCAGGTCGAGGATGAGCGGCTTGACCTTGGTGCGCAGGAAGTGGTCCGGGCAGCTCGTGCCGAGGGCCGCGAGTGCTTCGGCGCGCTCGCTCGCCAGGAACTCGAGCACGATGTCCGAGTCGGTGAAGTGCCCGACGACCGGCTTGTCGTGCCCGGCGATGCCGCGGATCGTCGGCGCGAGGGCTGCTGCGCGTGCGCGACGTTCGTCGGTCGGGAGTGCTTCGAACCCCGCTCGGACGCCGCCGAAGGGGTCTGCCTCACCGTGCTCCGCGAGGTACTGCTCGGCGGTGTCGATGATCCAGCGGGAGTTCGCTTCGGCCTCGTCGCTCGTGTCCCCCCACGCGGTGATCCCGTGGCCGCCCAGGATCGTGCCGATCGCCTGCGGGTGGTCACGCTTGACGCCTGCGATGTCGAGCCCGAGCTGGAACCCGGGCCGGCGCCACGGCACCCAGACGACCCGGTCGCCGAAGATGCGCTCGGTCAGGGCCGGACCGTCCGCCGCCGTGGCGATCGCGATGCCGGCGTCGGGGTGCAGGTGGTCGACGTGGGCGGCGTCGACGAGGGCGTGCATGGCGGTGTCGATCGACGGCGCGGCACCACCCTTGCCGTGCAGCGTGTAGTCGAACGCGGCGACCATCTCGTCCTCGCGCTCCACCCCGGGGTAGACGTCCTGGAGGGCACGGACGCGGTCGACGCGCAGGACCGCGAGGCCCGCCGGGGTGAGGGTGCCGAGGTCGCCCCCGGAGCCCTTCACCCAGAGCAGCTCGACCGGTTCGCCCGTGACGGGGTCGGTGTCGGTGCCCTTGGCGGAGGTGTTCCCGCCCGCGTAGTTCGTGATCCGCGGATCCGAGCCGAGCGCGTTCGAGCGCGTGATGAGCGCACTGATCGTGGTGTCTGCGTCGGTTCCGTGCGTTGCGGGGTCCACCCGTGCCTCCACTGTGTTCGTCATGTTCCTACGCGCCCCAGCCGGCCTGGACGCCGCCGACGCGGTCCTCGGCGATGGACTGCTGGTAGCCCGAATCCAGGTACGCGCGCATCGGGTTCGCCGGCAGCCCGCGGGACTCGCGCCACTCGGCGAGGTCCTTCCGGACGTCGGTCTGGTACGCGTCCATGAAGACCTCGTTGGCGCCGAGGACGTCGTGTGCCTCTTGCGCCGCGGTCAGTGCGACGCGGTCCAGGAGCAGCGCGCGGGCCGTCATCTCCTGCACGTTGAGCACCGAGCGGATCTGGCCGGGGACCTTGTCCTCGATGTTGTGGCACTGGTCGAGCATGAACGCCACGTCGGGGTTGTCGTAGCCGCCGCCGCGGATGACCTCGACCAGGATCCGGAACAGCTGGAACGGGTCCGCGGCGCCCACGATCAGGTCGTCGTCGGCGTAGAAGCGCGAGTTGAAGTCGAAGGAACCGAGCTTGCCGAGGCGCAGGAGCTGCATCACGATGAACTCGATGTTCGTGCCGGGGGCGTGGTGCCCGGTGTCGAGGCAGACCATCGCCTTCGGCCCGAGTGCCGCCGTCTGCACGTAGCTCGTGCCCCAGTCGGGAACGTCCGTGTGGTAGAACGACGGCTCGAAGAACTTGTACTCGAGCACGAGTCGCTGGTCGGTTCCGAGGCGGTCGTAGATCGTGCTGAGCGACTCGTGCAGACGGTCCTGGCGGGAGCGCATGTCCTCTTGACCGGGGTAGTTCGAGCCCTCGGCGAGCCAGATCTTCAGGTCGCGGCTGCCGGTGGCGTCCATCACGTCGATGCAGCGTAGGTGGTGGTCGATCGCCTTCTGCCGGATCGTCTCGTCGACGTGGGTCAGGGCGCCGAACTTGAAGTCGTCGTCCTGGAACGTGTTCGAGTTGACGGTGCCGAGCGAGACCCCGTGCTCCTCGGCGTGGCGCTTGAGGTCGGCGAAGTCGTCCACCAGGTCCCACGGGATGTGCAGTGCGACGGTGGGCGCCAGGCCGGTGTACTCCTGCACCTGGGCGGCGTCGGCGATCTTCTCGTAGGGGTCGCGCGGGGTGCCCGGCGTGCTGAACACCTTGAAGCGGGTGCCGGAGTTGCCGAAGGCCCAGCTGGGCAGCTCGATCTGCTGTCGTGCCAGCTGGTCGGTGATGCCGGCGAAGCTCGGGGTCGATGTCATCGTGTCACTTCCTCGTGTGCGATTGAATCGTTTCATACAGTACGGCGCGCGGCGGGCTGCCGCAACCGTGTGGTGGGTGGTGCTGCGTCGCGCACCCCGTTGCGGTCATCGCGCCCCGGAGAGTCGGGGCGCGATGCGCGTACGGGGGCGCGATACGGGACGGGCGTGGGACGGGCGTGGGACGGGCGTGGGAGGAGCGTGGGACGAGCGTGGGACGGGCGTGGGACGGGCGTGGGACGAGCCTGGGACGGGCGTGGGACGGGCGGATTGCTCGCGGAGCGAGGGGGCGGCTGCGCTGGCGGGCTGTGCGCCCCGTTGCGGTCTTTGCGCCCCGAAGAGTCGGGGCGCGAAGCCCGCCCGGGGGCGCGATGCCGGGCGAACGCCGCCAGGCGTCCCGCGCACCCACCGTGACCGGCCCACCTTCCGCCCGTCAGACGCCCTACGCGGCGGGGACGGCGGCGGGTGCGCGCAGGTCGTGCGTGCCGCCGCCGAGCCGCTGCTCCGCAGCACCCGGCAGGCGCACCACCGCGGTCACGCCCTCGGGCACGGTCGCCCGGACGCGCAACTCCCCGTCGACGAGCTCCCACCGCACCGCGACGTGCCCGTGCACGGTGTCGAGCGAGGTCTCCGCCCACGTCAGCCCACCGCCCGGCTGCGGCGCGATGAGCACGGACTCGTACCCCGGCGACAGCGGCGACAGACCACCCACCACCCGGTGCATCCAGTCCGCCACGGCACCGAGTGCGTAGTGGTTGAACGAGGTCATCTCACCCGGGTTGATCGTGCCGTCCGGCAGCATCGAGTCCCACCGCTCCCACACCGTCGTCGCGCCCATCGTCACCGGGTACAGCCACGACGGGCACTCCGTCTGCAGCAGCAGCCGGTAGGCGTCCTCCAGGTGCCCCGTCTGCGTCAGCGCGTCGGTGATGAAGGGCGTCCCCGCGAAGCCCGTCGAGATCCGGTACCCGGACGCCTCGACCAGCTCGGCGAGACGCTCGCCGGCCACGGCCTGCTCCTGCTCGGACAGGATCCCGAACACGATCGCCAGTGTGTACACCGTGGTCGCGTCCGACAGGATCCGCCCGTCGTCCTGCAGGTAGTGGGTGCGGAACCCGGCCTGGAGGCGCGTGGCGAGTTCCCGGAACTCCGCTGCTTCCGCCTCGTGACCGCCCAACAACTCCGCCGCGTCCGCCACGATCGTCGCGGACCGGTAGGCGCAGATCGTCGCGACGACGCCCTTGTCGGCCTTCGCGTCGGCCGGGGCCTCGGGCGGGGCGTCCGGGTCGAGCCAGTCGCCGAACTGGAACACGGTGTCCCACAGGTCCTCCGGGGACAGGTGGTCACGGACCCGGCGCAGGTGTGCGGCCATCGAGTCGAACTGCTCCTCGAGCACCGCGGTGTCGCCGTACGCCTGGTACAGCGTCCACGGCACCCAGACGCCGGCGTCCGACCAGACGGCGGTCGCGTCGGGCGTGCCGAAGTCCTCGGCGGGGGAGTACTTCAGCACGTCCGGCACCACGAAGGGGATGACCCCGTCGGCGTGCTGCTGCTCGAGCCAGACGTCGCGCAGCCAGTCGGCCAGGAACGTCCGGGTGTCGAACAGGTACGAGGCCGTCGGGGCGAACGCGGCGATGTCGCCCGTCCAGCCGAGTCGCTCGTCGCGCTGCGGGCAGTCCGTCGGCACGCTCAGGAAGTTGCCCTGCATGCCCCGGACGACGTTGTCGTGGAAGGTGTTCAGCAGCTCGTGGCTCGACGCGAACGTGCCGGTGCGGGTGAGGTCCGACCCGACCTGCACGGCGGTGACCGCGGCGCGGAGTTCGTCGTGGGTGCCCGGCCAGCCGTCGACCTGCGCGTACCGGAACCCGTGGAACGTGAACCGGGGCTCGAACGTCTCGGGCTCGTCGTCACCGCGCAGGGTGAAGTGGTCCGTCGCCTTCGCGGTGCGCAGTGGGCGGGTGCCGAGCTCGTCGTGCTCGAGCACCTCGGCGTGCTGCAGGGTGAGCACGGTGCCGGCCGGGCCGGTCGCGGTGACGCGGAGCCACCCGACCAGGTTCACGCCGAAGTCGAGCAGGGTCGCTCCCGACGGGCTCGTCCAGATCGCCACCGGGGCGATCTCGGCCAGCGGGCGCACCGGCGGCACCGTGTCGGCGACGAGTTCGCGCTCGCCGATGTCGACCGTGTGCACCGTGCTCGTCCGTCCCTGGTGCCCCTCGACGCTGGGCACGGTGACCTCGCCGGGCGTCAGGAACGAGCCGTCGCGGAGTCGGGCGTCGATGTCCTGCCCGTCGTAGAGCTGGTCGGCGGTGATCGCGCTCGACAGGGCCTGCCAGTCGGTGTCGGTCGTGACGTGCTGCTCGTGCCCGTCGGCGAAGGTGATCCGGAGTTCGGCGAATCCGGCGCGCTCGTCGGTGTACCAGCCACCGCCGCCGCCCCAGGCCAGGCGTCCGGCTGCCCAGCCGTTGCCGACGACGAGCGCGAGGACCGCCAGCTGCCCGGGGATCGTGTCGGTCAGGTGCTCGGTGACGTCGTGCGAGACGACGCGGATGCGCCACTCGTAGCTCGTCCACCCCGGTTCGAGCAGGTGGTCGGAGACACGCTTCCCGCCGAGCCAGGCCTCGACGACGCCGAGGGCGCTGACGTCGAGGGTGGCGGCGGTGACGGCGCCGTGGCCGTCGTCGAGGGGGAACTCCCGACGCAGGATCGGGGCGCTGCCGAGGTCGGTGTCGGCCGCGATGAACGGTGCGGTCCAGGTGGTCATGTGGTGGTCCTTTCACGCGACCGGTCGTCGTCGACCGGTGCGGGGGTCGTGGGCCCGGCCGTCCGCCCGGGTGGGCGGTGTGGCGGAGGCGGGTCGCGCCTCCAGGCCGGGGTGGGAGGTCAGCCCTTGACGGCGCCGCTGGTCATGCCGGCGACGATCTGACGGTTGAAGAAGACGTAGAGGATCAGCGGCGGGATCGTGATGAGCAGCACGTCGGTGAACAGCAGGTTCAGCTGGCTGACCGACTGGCTCTGGAACGCGTAGAGCGTCTGCTGCACCGTCGCGTTCTCGGACCCCGGCAGGAAGTACAGCGGGTTGGTGAAGTCGTTGAAGACCGTCACCGACTGCACGAGCACGACCGTGATGATCACCGGCTTGAGCAGCGGCAGCACCACCCCGAAGAACAGGCGGATCGGGCCGGCGCCGTCGAGCACGGCGGCCTCGTCGAGTTCCTTCGGGATCGTCGCGACGAACGCCCGGAACAGCAGGATGCAGAACGACAGGCCGAAGGTCGCCTCGATGAGGATCATCCCGCCCATGGTCTTGAACAGGTTGAGCCCCTGCAGCACCCAGATGGTCGGCACGATCGCCGGCGGCACGATGAGCCCCGCCAGCACGAAGAAGTTGATCAGGCCGTTCCACTTGCTCGGTCGCCGCTGCAGGACGTACCCGACCATCGCGGAGAACACGACCATGACGGTGACGCTGCCGACGGTGAGCAGGGCGCTGTTCCAGAACGCGCGGAGGATCCCGCCGTCGCCGCTCTGGAAGACCGCCCGCAGGTTCTGCCACAGCTGCCAGTCGGTCGGCAGGCTGAAGCCGAGCTGGTTCGCCTCGGCGGGGTTCTTCGCGGCCTGGAGCAGGACGAACACGAACGGCACCAGGAAGACGACGAAGCTGACGACGATGGCGATCGAGCCGATGATCCACCGGCGGGCACGGCCGGGGTGGCGGGACCGCGTCGGGGTGCTGACGCGGGGGCTGGTGAGCGTGGTCACAGCTCTGCCTCCTTGCGGTTGAGGAGCCACGAGATCGGCACCATGATCGCGGTGACGACGATGAACAGGACCACGTTGCCGGCGGTGGACAGGCCGTAGAACCCGGCCTGGTACTGCTTGTAGATCACGCTCGCGATCACGTCGCTCGTGAACCCCGGCCCGCCGCCGGTCATCGCCCAGATCAGGTCGAACGACCGCAGGCCGCCGATGAGCGACAGGATGATGACCGTGCCCATCGCGGGGCGGGACAGCGGCAACGTGATGTTCCGGAAGATCGACCACGCGCTCGCGCCGTCGACCCGTGCCGCCTCGAAGTACTCCTGCGGGATCGCCACGATGCCGGCGATGAAGATGAGCGTCGCGATGCCGACGCCCTTCCAGACGTCCACCGCTGCGACGCTCCACAGCGCGAGCGCCGGGTCGGTCAGCCACCCGGGGGTGGGCAGGCCGACCGAACCCAGCACGCCGTTGATGATCCCGTGGAACGGGTCCATCAGCGCCTTGAACGTGATGCCGATGCCGATGGTCGACACGAGCACCGGGAAGAACACGACCGCCCGCAGGTAGCCGCGCCCCAGCACGGGCGACGTGAGGAGCAGGGCGAGGGCGAGTCCGAGGACCACCTTCGCCGCGCTCGTCACGAAGCCGTACTGGAAGGTGTGCACGAACCCGGAGACGAGCTGCGGGTCCTGGAAGAACCGGACGAAGTTGTCGAAGCCGATGAAGGTCTGGTCGAACAGCGTCCAGCGGGTGAGTGAGAAGTAGAACCCGGCGAAGGTCGGGACCGCGAAGAACACGACGTACAGCGCGATCGCGGGGATGAAGAACCACGCGGGGTAGAACGAGCGCATCCGCTTGCGCGCTGGTCCGGGGCGGCCGGCCTTGCGTGTCTGCGGCGGGGCAACCGCCGTCGTGAGGGTCGCGGTCACGCCGATCACCAGCCCTTGATGCCGAGCTGCTGTGCCTGCTGGACGACGTCGTCGTCGTACTGGTCGGCGCCCTTGCTCGCGGTGGTGATGCCCGAGCCGACCTGCACGCAGATCTTCTCGAGGTTCGGGCCCTTGATCGGGGACAGGAACTCGAGCGCGGGGCTGGCCTTGCCGTCGTCCAGGTACTGCTGCAGGTCGTCGATCATCGGGGGCACGTCGTCCGGCAGCGAGCAGGTCGAGATGACGTACGGGCCGGCGGGGGTGCCGGTGTCGTTCTGCACCTGGCAGCCCTCGGTGGAGTTCGCGAAGGCGACGAACTTCTTCGCGGCCGCCAGCTTGTCACCGGTGGTCGTCTTCGGGATGTACAGGCCGTTCGGCTCCCAGATCGTCAGGTTCGTGTCCGCGGCGTCCTCGGCAGGCAGGGCGAACGCGCCGATGTCGTCGACGGCGTCGGGGGAGTCCTGCTGGATCGCCGAGATCGCGTTCGTGAGCATCGGGTACTGCGCGCCGGTGCCGTCGGCCAGCATCTTCAGGCCGTTCGCCTGCGTGGCCGAGGCGTAGTCCTCGTTGTAGAGGTCCTTGTCCTTGCCCTCGGCGAGGTGCTCGAACCCGGCGAGAGCGGGTTCGTCGGCGTAGGACTCCTTGTTGGCGGTGTAGTCGTCCGCCCACTTGTCGTCCTGCGCGGTGATGTTCGCGAAGTCGCCGAGGACGAAGAGCTGGCTGGTCCAGGTGTCGCCGTAGGTCTGGATGATCGGGGCGACGTCGCCGGCGTCCTTGATCTTCTCGCTGTTGCTGATGAACTCGTCCCAGGTGGTCGGGACCTTCAAGCCGAGGTCGTCGTAGACCTTCGTGTTGTAGAGCACCGCACCGCCGAAGCTCGTGCCGAACGGGGCGCCGTACATGCCCTTGTCGGTGCTGACGACCTTGGTGAACTGCGGGTCGACGTCGCTCGCCCACTTCTCGTCGGACAGGTCCACCAGGGTGTTGTCCGGGTTGAGTGCCTGCATGAGCGAGCCGGAGTTGTAGTTGAAGACGTCGGCGGCCTCGCCGGTCGACAGGCGGGTCTTGATCAGGTTGTCGCCGTCGGTGCCCTGGGGCCGGGTGTCGAACTTGACGGTGATGTCGGGGTTGGCCTTCTCGAAGGCTTCGATGAGCGGCTTCGCGGTGGCCGCGGTGGCCGGGGCGTTGTCGGCCTGGTAGGTGATCTCGACCTTGCCGCCGCCTTCGTCGGCGGAGCCGCCGGACGAGCACGCTGCGAGCCCGCCGATCAGGACCGTCGCGCCGCCGATGGCGATCGCGCGCTTGGTCACGGAACGAACTGACATTCCTTACCTCCTCGTAAGGCCCGGGGCTGGGGTACCCCGGGTGAAACGGACCCGGATCCCGCGCCGTCGCGGGGTCCGGTTACTGCGTTTTAGAACGTTTCAATCAGGATGGAACCACGAGGATTGAAGCGTGTCAATCGCTGTGCCGATTTCGTTACCCGATCCCGCAGGCTCGCTCGCTCGTTCGTCGTTCGGTGCGAGGTTCAACACTCGGTGACGGGCGCGCGGGCTCGCACGGAGTGCGGAATCTCGCACCGAGCCGACGCGCGGTGCTGCACCGTGCGGTGGTCGCGCCGCCCGCCGGCCGGGAGGCCCGTACCGGCCCCGCCCCGCGCCTCCCGTCCGGCGCCCGGTCGCGTTCGCGGGCCCGGGTCGCCTCGTGCGCGCCGGCCCGGCCCGCAGTCCGCTGCCTGCTGCCTGCTGCCCGCTGCCCGCTGCCGCGGCCCGCCGCCCACTGTCCGCGAAAGCGACAGTGTGCCGCCGAACGTTCGCGCCGATCTGTCGCTCTGGCGGACCGGACGCAGCGACGACCCGCGGATGTGTCGCTTTCGCGGGTTGGTCCGCCGCCGGTCAGGCCTCGGTGCGCCTCGGGTCGCTCGGCGTGGTGCCCGCGACGGCTGCGGCGGCGGCTGCTGCGGCCGCGCCCTCGCGACCGAGCGTGCTCTCTCGCGGCACCAGCTCACTGCCGAGCACGACGGTCCGGTGTACGTGCATCGGGTCGGTGAGCTCCTCGAGCAGCAGTTCCACCGCCGCCGCACCCATCTCCGAGCCGTGCATCGTCACCGAGGTCAGCGGCACCGCACCACCCCACGCCACGGAGTTGTGGTCGCAGCCCGACACGGGGATGTCCTCGGGGACGCGGATCCCGGCGGCCCGGAGTTCGGAGACGACGGCCATCGCGAGCAGGTCGGTCACACCCAGTACCCCGTCGGGGCGTTCGTCCTCGGGCATCCGGGCGATGCGGAGCCCGGCGTCGGTGCCTCCGGGCGGGTCGATGTCCCCGGCGTCGACGTCGACGAGTACGACCCCGGGGTGCGCCGCGACGGCCCGCAGCACGCCGGCCCGTCGGCGGTCGACGGGCTGCAGGTCCGGACGGGCGCTCACGAACCCGATGCGTCGGCAGCCGCGGTCGATCAGGTGCTCGGTCGCCAGGAACCCGGCCTGCTCGTTGTCCACGACCACCGCGCACGCGTCGAGCTCGGTCGGTTCGTAGTTGACGTACACGACGGGTCGGCCGTGACGCCGCGCGACCTCGACCTGGTCGCGGGACTCCGTCATCGAGGCGAGCAGGATCCCCGACACCCGGGCGCTCTCGAGGTAGGCGAGGTGTTCGCCCTGCGCCTGCAGGTCGTCCTCGCTGCTGGCGATCAGCAGGGTGAAGCCGCGTTCCCGGGCGGCCAGCTGCGCGCCGTTGACCATGTCGCTGAACAGGGAGTTCCGCAGCGACATCACGACCAGACCGATCGCGCGCGTGCTGCCGGACACCAAGGCCCGGGCGTTGCGGTTCGGCGTGTACCCGAGTGCGCCGATCGCGTCCCGCACGCGTGCGGCGGTCGCGTCGGCGACCCGCTCGGGGTGGTTCAGGACGTTCGAGACCGTGGCGAGCGAGACGCCGGCCCGGGCTGCGACGTGGTGCACGCTCGGCGGACCGTCGCGCCGGGGGACATGCACCATGCTCCGATCGTAGGCGGCGGGGGAGCCGTGTCCGGACCGGGCCCTAGGCGTCGGCGACGGAGGACTGCCGCACCACGAGCTCCGGTGTGAACTCCACGTGCTCGAGGTCGATGTCCTGCCCCTGCTCGACCTGCTTCGTCAGGAGTTCGATCGCGCGGCGGCCGAGGTCCTGCGCCGGCTGCCGTACCGACGTCAGCGGGACCACGGCGGACTCGGCGAACGCGATGTCGTCGTAGCCGACGATGGCGATCTGCTCGGGCACCGCGATGGTGCCGCGCATGATGAAGGCCTGTTCGAGCCCGACTGCGAGCAGGTCGTTGGCGGCGAAGACGGCATCCGGGCGTTCGGCGGCCGGGCGGGCCTGGATCGCTTCGCCGATGCGGCGCCCTTCGAGCACGGACAGCGAGGTGGTCGGCAGGGCTTCGAGCCGGATGCCCGCGGCCTGGGCGGCGGCGAGTGCCCCGGCGTGCCGGTCGGCGACCTGGCGGATGCCGAACGGCCCGCCGACGAAGGCGATGTGGGTGCGGCCGATCGCCGCGAGGTGCTCGACCGCGATGCGGCCGCCGGCGACGTCGTCGACGGAGACCGAGGCGAAGTGCTCGTCGTCGGCGCGGCGGTCCACCAGCACCACGGCGGTGCCCTGATCACGCAGCCGCGCGAGGCGGGACAGGTCGTCGCCGGCTGGGGAGATCAGGAGTCCGGCGACACGGCGTTCCTCGAACAGGTCGACGTAGGTGCGTTCACGGTCGGTCGACTCGTCGGAGTTGCCGATCAGCACCGCGAGGCCGTTGTCCATCGCGGCGTCCTCGGCACCCCGGGCGACGTCGGTGAAGAACGGGTTGCCGCCGTCGAGCACGATGAGGCCGACGGTGGAGCTGCGCCCGGCCCGGAGCTGGCGCGCCGAGTCGTTGCGGACGAACCCGAGCGTCGCGATCGCCGACTGCACGCGTTCCACCGTGCCGGGAGCGACCTTGTCGGGGCGGTTCAGCACGTTCGACACCGTGCCGAGTGACACGCCCGCGAGCGCTGCCACCTCTCGCACACTGACCGCCATGTGGCCATCCTGGCATCGGCGCGGTCCGCGCGGTCGGCCCGCGCCGTGATCTGTGGAAAACGCGGACGGGAGGCACGGGGCGAGCCGGTACCGGGCCTCCCGTCCGTGGGGTGGTCGCGTCGACTGCCCGCGCACGGTGCGAGGCGCAGCCCGGCGAACCCGCTCTTGCCAGCGCGCACACCGGAGCGCTATCGTCCTCGTCGTCCCGTTGAAACGATTCACCGACGAACACGCGAACGGAGGACCAATGGCGGTCCGCATCGGAGCCCGGAACACCACGGGCTGGAAGGCCACCGTCTCGGTGGCCATGTCGAACTACATCGAGTCGGGGTCGATCATCGCGATCGCCACGAGCTTGAGCCTGTGGCAGGCGGAGTTCCGGATCGGCGACCTCGAGGTCGGCCTGCTCGCGAGCCTGTCCGCAAACGCCTTCGGTGCCGCCCTCGGCGCGATCGTCGGCGGACCGCTGTGCGACCGGTACGGCCGGAAGTTCATCTACACGTACGACCTGCTCCTCTACATGCTCGGCATCCTGCTCGCGGTGTTCGCCGGCAGCTACGGCATGCTCCTGGTCGGCTTCATCCTGACCGGCATCGCCGTCGGTGCGGGTGTGCCGGCGAGCTGGACCTACATCGCCGAGCAAGCCCCTGCGGACAAGCGCGCGGCCCACGTCGGCACGGCACAGCTCGCGTGGTCGATCGGGCCGATGGTCGGGTTCGCCCTGGCGATCGCCGCGGCCCCGCTCGGCCTGCTCGGCAGCCGCCTCATCTTCGCCCACCTGTTCGTCGTCGCCGCGATCGTGTGGTGGCTCCGCCGCGGGCTGCCCGAGTCGGCGATCTGGAAGGACGAGCGCGCGGCCACCGGCACGGCGAACTTCTTCCACGGGATCACGCAGCTGTTCAGCCGCCGGAAGAACCTGACCGCGATGCTGTTCCTGTTCGGCGTCTACGCGCTCTGGAACACCGTCGCCGGGCAGGCCGGCATCTTCCAGCCCCGGGTGTACGCGGCGACCGGGGTCACGAGCGTCACCGAGCAGTACGGACTGCAGATCCTGGTCTGGGGCTGCACCGTGGCCGCGACGTACTTCGGCTTCATGCGGTACGCCGACCGGGTCAGCCGCCGCGCGCTCTACGCCGCCGGTGCCGTGCTGGCGATCATCGCGTGGGCCGTGCTCATCTACGCGCCCGCCAACCTCGGCACCCTGCTGTTCTTCGCCGTGGCGTGGGGCATCTCGTCGGGCATCGGCGCGCAGGCGTTCTACGGCCTGTGGACGAGCGAGCTCTTCGCCACCCGGTACCGCGCCAGCGCCCAGGGCGTGCTGTTCCTGGCCGCCCGCGTGATGGTCGGACTGTTGAGCATCTGGTTCCCGCTGCTGCTGTCGGACATCGGGCTGCGGGCGCTCGGCGGCCTGATCCTCGGGCTCCTCGCGCTGTCGTTCCTGGTCGGCACGATCTGGGCACCGAGGACGCAGGGCAAGACCCTCGAGGCGATCGAGGCCGAGCGCTACGGCACCGTCACCACGGTCACCGGGACGGTCCGCACCGCCGACGAGCGCAGCGTCCACGACGCCGAGCAGCGGCGCCGCGAACAGGCCGGACGGTGACCCGCGTCTGCTTCCGGCTGCAGGTGCAGGTCGAGCTGCTCGACGCCTACCGTGAGCAGCACGCCGCCGTGTGGCCGGCGATGCTCCGGGCGATCGCGGCGGCGGGGCGGCGGAACTACTCGCTGTTCCTCGACGACGACGGACTGCTCATCGGGTACTACGAGACGGACTCGGTGGCCGATGCGGACGCCGCGCTCGCCGCGTCCGAGGTGGCCACGGCGTGGGAGGCGCACATGCAGGACCTCTTCGCCGGGGCCACCGGGCGCGCCGACCAGACGGCGCGGGTGCTGCCCGAGGTGTTCAACCTGGAGGACCAGCTTGCGGCCGCGCCGGACTGACGGGGCCGTGGACTTCGTGAGCAGGAATGGTCGGGTCCGCTGGCGCGACCCGACCATTCCTGCTCACCGAGCGCCCGCAGCACCGGAGTGACGGGGGCCGTGGCTACCGTGGACGCATGCAGCCGCCAGCAGCCGGGACCCTCCGCATCCTCCACCTCTCCGACACCCACCTGACCGGCGACGGCGCCCTGCACCAGGGCGCGGTCGACACCACGGCCGCCCTCGAACGGCTGCTCGCCCACGTCGACGCGGTGCCCGGCATCGGGCTGGTGGTGGTCTCGGGCGACGTCTCCGAGGACGGCAGCCCGGAGTCCTACGCGATCGTGCGGGACCGCGTCGGCGGCTGGGCGGAACGGCACGGTGCGGCCGTCGTCGTGGTCCCCGGCAACCACGACCTGCGCGAGGGCTTCCGGCAGGTCCTGGCGAACGGGCACGTCCTGGGCGAGGGCGGAACGGCGCTGATGCACACGCTGGAGTACCTGCCGCCGACGGTGCCGGTCTCCGGGCAGTCGGTCGTCGCGGGTCGACGGATCGTGACCGTCGACACGAGCGTCCCGGGTGCCGGGTACGGCGAGCTCAGCGACACGGCGCTCGAGCACCTGCGCACGGCCCTCGCCGAAGACGCCCACAGCGGCCCGGACGACGCCCCGCACGGCACCGTCGTCGTCCTGCACCACCCGCCGCTGCCCGCTCCGACCGAGCTGCACGAGGCCCTCCGCCTGCAGAACCCCGAGGCGCTCGCCGACGTCATCCGTGGTTCCGACGTGCGGGTCGTCCTCGCCGGCCACTACCACCACCACTTCGCCGGGTCACTCGCCGGCGTCCCGGTCCTCGTCGCCCCCGGTGTCGCGAACGACACCGACGTCGTCGGCCCGTACGACGAGGAATCGGCCGTCGTCGACAGCGGCGCACTCGTCGTCGACGTCGCCGCGGACGGCTCGGTCTGGTCGACACCGGTCCGCGTGCCCCGGGGCGACGCCGACCCGCGGGCGTTCCGCCTCGACCCCGAGACGGTCCGCGCCGTCATCGCGGCCGCCGGCAAGCACTGAGCACGCTTGCGCGGTCCCCACGCGCGGTGGACGCGCGTTGGACGTGCGTGACGACGGACGGGAGGCCCGTGGCGGCGCCGCCACGGGCCTCCAGTCCGTCGTCTGGGCACGTCCACAGCCGCGGTACCCCACGTCTTCGGGTTGCGTGCGGGAACACCGAGTAGCACGGACGCACACCTGGAGCGAAGGAGCACCCATGCGAGTCGGCAGTGCAGTGCAGTACGACCGGTACGGCGACTTCGACGTCGTCGAGCTCGTCCCCCAGCAGAAGCCCGAGGCCGGACCGGGCGAGATCGTCGTCGAGATCGTGGCCGCGGGCCTGAACCACATCGAGCGGTTCCTGCGCGAAGGGAAGCTCCGCGACCACGTCGACCTCGAGTTCCCCGCACACCAGGGCGTCGACTTCGCCGGCATCGTGCGCGCGCGGGGCGACGGCGTGAAGGACCTCCGCATCGGCGACGAGGTGATGGGGCACGCGCCGACCGGCGGCGCCCACGCCACGTGGATCGCGGTGCCGCGCGGCGCCGTCATCAAGAAGCCGGAGCACGTCGGGTGGGAGGTCGCCGGCGGCCTGTACCTGGCGGGCTGCACCGCGGTGTCGGTCGTCCGGTCGCTCCGGCTCGGACCGCAGGACACCGTCGTGATCTCGGCCGCAGCCGGTGGCGTCGGACACATCGAGTGCCAGCTGGCGCACGACGCCGGCGCGACCGTGATCGCCCTCGGCAGCCCTCGCAACCACGATTACCTGCGGCAGATCGGCACGCTGCCCGTCGCATACGGCGAAGGCGAGGAAGACCGCATCCGCGACATCGCCGACGGCCGGCCGATCACCGCGTTCATCGACAACCACGGCGAGAGCAACGCCGAGCTGCTGGCCGAACGCCTCGGCGTCGGCCAGGAGCGGTTCGTCTCGTCGGAGGAGCGCCGGGACATCGAGGTCCGGTTCCTCCGCGCACCCGCCGAGGACGAGGAGACGCGCGAGCTGCTCACCCTGCTGGCGAAGGCCGTGCAGGACCGCCGCGTGCAGGTGCTCATCTCGGGCTTCTACCCGTTCGAGTACATCGTCGAGGCGTACGAGGACCTGGCCGAGATGAAGTCCCGCGGCAAGGTCGTGATCGGGATGCAGACGGTGGAGACCGGGGCGCGGCTCGACTGGTACCGCTCCGAGAAGGCCCGTGACCTGCGCGACCGGTACGCCGACGCGCGGGGGACCGACACGGAGACGATGGCCGGCGGATCGGCGTCGCCCGCGAGCTGAGCGAGCGGAACGCGCTGAGCGTTGCAGGGGCCCGGCACCTTCGTGCCGGGCCCCTGCCGTGTCAGCTCAGGATGTCCTTCGAGGCGAACCGGCTGTACGCCAGCGCCCCGAACACCACGACGTACCCGAGCTGCAGCACCGCGTTCGACCCGAACGAGTCGAACGAGATCGGGTCGCGCAGCAGGTCGCCGAACCCGAGCCACTGGTGCGAGAACAGGAACGGGTGCAGCCAGTCGAGCTGGGGGAGCTGGTCGAGCACCTGCGACGCCCCGGCGAGCACGACCGTCGCGGCCATCGCGCCGACCGGCACGTTCGTCAGCGTCGAAGTGAACATGCCGATAGCCACGAGCCCGAGCATCGACACGGCGACGTACAGCGCGAGCAGCAGGGCACGGCCGGCGTACGACCAGCCGCCCACCTGGGTGCCGGACAGCAGCGTGACGGGGCCGATCGGGAACAGCACGGCGCCGATCGCCGCACCGACCAGCACCACCAGCAGCGTGGCGGCCAGGCAGAACGCGACGGCACCGGCGAACTTCACCAGGATGAACCGCACGCGGCCCGTCGGTGCGACGAGCAGGTAGCGGATCGTGCCGTGGCTGGCCTCGCCCGCGACGGTGTCACCGGCGACCACCCCGACGGTCAGCGGCAGGAACAGCGGGATCGACACGGTCAGTGCGGTGAACGCCACGAACAGGCCGTTGTTGGTGATGTCGCCGAGGAACGCCGGCCCGCCGTCGTCGCCGTCGGTGGTGAGCTTCACGGCGACCGCGATCAGGATCGGCACGAGCGCGAGCGCCCCGAGCATCGCCCAGGTGCGGCGACGCCGGAACACCAGCGCGAGTTCGGAACCGAGCAGTGCGAACGGGCGCTGCCGGCGGCGGACGGGCAGGTCGCGTACGGCCGCATCAGGCTGCGACATCGAATCCCTCTCCGGTGAGTGCGACGAACAGGTCCTCGAGGGTGCCGCCGCCCACCGTCAGGCCGCGGACCCGGACGTCGGCGCGCACGAGTTCCGCGGTGATCGTCTCGGGCAGCAGCTCGTTCGGCAGGTCGGCCACCAGCACGTCGGCCCCGCCGTCGTGCCGCGGGGTGAGCCCGAGTCGGGTGAGGACAGTACCGGCCTGCCCGACGTCGGGCGTCCGCACGGTCACGGTCCGGGCCCCTGCTGCGCGCAGCTCGTCGAGGGGGCCCTGCGCGACGATCTTGCCCGTCCGCATGACGGCTGCGTGCGTGCAGACCTGTTCGATCTCGGCCAGCAGGTGGCTCGACACGAACACCGTGGTGCCGTCGTCGGCCAGGGAGCGGATGAGGTTGCGGACCTCGCGCGTGCCCTGGGGGTCGAGGCCGTTCGTCGGCTCGTCGAGCACCAGCAGGTCACGCGGGGACAGCAGGGCGTTCGCGAGACCGAGTCGCTGCTTCATGCCGAGGGAGTACGCGTGCGCCTTCTTGTCCGCCGCGTGGGTCAGCCCGACGCGGTCGAGGGCACCGGCCACGCGGGCCTTGCGGGTGCGCGGGTCCGACGTGGGGTCGGCGGCGTCGAATCGCTGCAGGTTCGCCCGGCCGGACAGGTACGGGTAGAAGGCCGGCCCCTCGACGAGCGCGCCGACGCGGGGCAGCACCTCGTGCAGCGCCTTCGGCATCGGTTCGCCGAGCAGCTCGATGGTGCCGCCGCTCGCGCTCGAGAGCCCGAGCAGCATCCGGATCGTGGTGGTCTTGCCGGAACCGTTCGGCCCGAGGAACCCGAACACCGCGCCGCGCGGCACCGCCAGGTCGATCCCGTCGACCGCACGCTGCTTGCGGAACACCTTCTGGAGGCCCGTGGTGCGGATCGCCAGGTCGGGTCCCGGTCCGGCCGTGCTCGCCTGGTGGTCGGCTGAGCTCACCGCGTGGCCGGCTGTGCGCACCTCGTGGTCGTCCGCGCTCACTTCGCGGCGTCGACCAGGGAGGCGACCGGCACGGCACCCGCGAGCACGCGGCCGTCGTCGGTCAGGTAGACCGAGACGAGCGACGTCTGCACGGCACGGCCGCCGTCGACAGGCTTCGTCAGCTGGTCGAGCAGGCCGGAAGCCTCGCCCTCGAGCCCGGACCGGTCGACGGTGCCGGCGGGGAGCTCGGCGATGGTGCTCCAGCCCGTGCCAGTGAAGGTCGGCTCGTCACCGTTCGGGGTGCCACGGTGGTCGCCGTGCTCGCCCTTCGCGTGTGATCCGGCCTCGGACAGGTCCTTCTCGGTCACCTTCGCGTTCGACGGCGGGGTGAAGTCGAAGAGCCGGGCTGCCGGGGCGCCGTAGTCGAGGCTCGTGAACCCGACCTGCACCGCGGGGTCGTCCGCGCCGGCGGCCTGGACGCTCGCACGGAGCGGGAGACCGGTCTGCTGGTCGACGGCCAACCGGACGGCTCCGACGAGGGTGTCGGACGACTTCGGCGTGAGGGTGATCTGCCAGGCGTCGTGTCCGGCGACGCTGACCTCGGTCGGCTTCGACACAGTGGTGGTCGGGGTGATCGCGTCGATGGCCTGCTTCGCGATGTCGGCCGGGGTGGTCGTGCCGCCCTGCGGGTCCTTCGCGGTGTCGCTCGGCAAGGTCACGTGCGTGGCCGTGCGTTCCTTCGAGTCCCAGGTCCAGACGTTCGAGCCGTTGCGGACGACGTCCTGCTCGGCGAGCTGCTGCGTCAGCTGGACGCGCTGCTTGTCGGGGCCGTCGACGTAGACCCGGGCGGTGTGCGATGCGGCGAGCAGCCCGAGCACGTCGGAGGCGTCGCCCTCGAGCGAGGAGCCGCCGGACCCGGTGGGCAGTTCGGGGAGCCCGAGTGCGCTCGTCTGCGAGAGCTTCCCCGAGTACTGGGCGTCCGACGACTTCGCGATGCTGGCGATGACGGCCGCCGCGCTGGGGTTCGTCCCCGCGATCGGGTCGTTCGCGGCGTTCGCGATCATCGGCGCGGCAACGGCGCCGGCGACGACGACCGGTGCGATGACGGCTGGCAGCCAGGCTGACTTCTTCATCGGGTTCCCCTCGTGGAGCATTGGAGTCGTCGGTACGGTACGTCCGGCCCCCGACAGGCAGCTGGGCGTTGCGCGGGGGACTACGCCTGGGCGTCGACGCCGGCGGGCGCACTGCCGTCGTACTCGCAGATGGCGTTGACCTTCTCGGCGCTGGCACTTGAACGGTCGAACTCGTAGCCGAGCCACTCCTTCGCCAGACGACGCGCGAGCTCGATGCCGACGACCCGCTGCCCCATGCAGAGGACCTGGGCGTCGTTCGACAGGACCGAGCGCTCCACGCTGTAGGAGTCGTGCGCGGTGACGGCGCGGATGCCCGGCACCTTGTTGGCGCTGATCGCCACGCCCAGTCCGGTGCCGCAGATCAGGATCGCCCGGTCGGCCTCGCCGTTCGCCACCAGTCGTGCGGCGTCGACGGCGACGTGCGGGTACGCGGTGTGGCCGTCCGCGTCGACGCCGACGTCCCGCACGTCGGACACCCGCTCGTCGGCGAGCAGGTCGGCCTTGATGATCTCCTTGTAGTCGAACCCGGCGTCGTCGGACCCGATCACGAGACGGTACGTCATGTCTGTGCTCCTCCCGCGCCCCGAGGTTCCGGGCGCTCCCGAACCAGTCTGCGACGGCCGTGGACATCTGTCCAGCACACAATTTCTGCGTTGTGCGTGGCGGTAGCATCGCACCATGTCGGCCGAGACCCCCACTCCGGACGGAGCCCGCACCCGGTTCCCGCTGGACACCGTCTACCAGGCGGCGCGGATGTACTACCTCGAGGACGCCACGCAGGTCGAGATCGCCTCGCGCCTCGGTGTCTCACGGCCGACCGTCTCGCGGCTCGTCGCCGAGGCCCGCAAGGCGGGACTCGTCCGCATCGAGGTCGTCGACCCGTTCCAGGACGAGACCGTGGCGCTCGCCGAACGGCTGCAGGTCGTGCTCGGGCTCCGCGCGGTCCACCTCGCCGCGGTCACCCACGCCGCCACGCTCGGCGCCGACCTGGCCGCACCACTGGCCGCCGCGGTCGAGGGCATGGGACTCGTCCCCGGCGACGCCGTCCTGATGTCGTCCGGCCGCACCGTCTACGACGTCGCACGGTCCGGCATGCCGACCATGCCCGGGGTGCAGCTCGTCCCGACGGTGGGCGGGCAGGCCGACCCGATGCCGTGGTTCCAGACGAACGAGATCACCCGGACGGCCGCGGAGCACTCCGGCGCGATCCCGGCGTTCCTGTTCGCCCAGGCGCTGCCGTCCCCGGTGATGCGGTCCACCCTCGACGAGGACCCGGCGTTCCAGCACGTCGTCGGGCTGTGGAGCCGGGCGAAGGGCGCCATCCTCGGCATCGGGGCGCCGACCCACACGCGGGACGCGCTGGCCCGGGGCATCCCGGTCGAGGACGTCGCGTTCGACCGTGCCGCCGGAGACGTCTGCCTGAACTTCTACGCCGCGGACGGCTCACCGATCGAGTTCCCCGGCAGCGACCGGATGGTGCGGACCTCGCGCGAGATCCTGTCGACCGTGCCGCACGCGGTCGGGGTCGCCGTGGGCAGCGCCAAGGTCACGAGCATCGTGGCCGCGGTGCGGGGCGGTCTGGTCAACGAACTGGTGACGGACGCCGCGACGGCGCGCGCCGTGCTCGACGCACTCGCCTGAGCGCGATCCTTCCCATCACGCGTGCGATGGCGGGTGGATTCGGGCATACCTGGTCGTTTCTTCGTGGCAGGTACGCCCGGTTCCGGTAGGTACGCCCGAGTCCGGCAGGTACGCCCGGTTCTGGCAGGTACGCCCGGTTCCGGTAGGGACGCCCGAGTCCGGTCGGTACGCCCGGTTCCGGGGGTGACCGCAGGCGGCCTGGAGGCGCGGGGCGGGGCCGCACCGCGCCTCCAGACCGGTGGTCCCCACGTCTAGCGCGTGCGCCGCACGTCCCACAGGTGGTGCACCGGGTCGTGCGCGTAGTAGGTGGCGAGCGTCGCGACGGTGAAGGCGCTGCCGTCGGACCGGAGCCCGGTGCGCCCGAGCACCTCGTCGGGGACGGCGGCGAAGGCCCGGGCCGCGCGGTCTGCCGACTCCCGGAGCTCCTCGGCGACGACCGCGGGGTCCTGCTCGCCGTAACGGTCCTCGACGGCGGTGGCGTCCTGGTCCCAGTTCGGGAACGTCGGGGCGTCCTCGGTGAGCATCAGCTCGAGGCGCTCCGCCATCTTCCGGTGCACGTCCCGCACGTGGGCGCTGTACTCGAGCGGGGACCACGTGTGGTCGTCCGGGCGGTCGCGGACGTCGTCGCGCGTGAGGACTCCGGGCCACCCGGCCGTGTTCTCGTCGATGATGCCCGGCACGTCGCGGACGGTCACCGCGCTGCCGTCGTAGCCGCACTCGGGACACGCGGACTCGATGACCCACGTCCAGTTCTTCGTCTCGGGTTCGATCGCCATGGGCCGATGTTACGGCCTCGTTACTCAGCTTCCGGGTTCGCTGGACTGGTGCGGATCGGCGGCGGCCCCCGTTCGGGTGACACGCCGTTCCCTGAGAATCACCGGCCAATGACATTTCGGTTGCTCGGTAACGTCGCTCGCTGTTCTGGGCCGGTTCCCGACGGCCCACCGATCTTCTCGAGGAGCAAGGCATGGGTTCCGACCCCAGCAGTACCCACACCCGACCACACCGACGGCTGCGCGAGAGCGACGTCACCGTGGTCGACAAGAGCATGATGCGACGAGCCGTCAGCGGCATGGTCGTCGGCAACACCATGGAGTGGTACGACGTCGGTGTGTACGGCTACCTGGCCGTGACGATGGGGAAGGTCTTCCTGCCGACGGCCGAACCCTCGGTGCAGATCCTGTTCAGCCTCGGGGTGTTCGCGGCGACCTACATCGCACGGCCCCTGGGTGGCATCGTGTTCGGACGCCTCGGCGACAAGATCGGCCGGCAGAAGGTGCTCGCGACGACGCTGATCATGATGGCGGCGTCGACGTTCCTGATCGGGGCGCTCCCCGCGTACGCGACGATCGGCGTGTTCGGCCCGATCCTGCTCGTCGTGCTGAAGCTCGCGCAGGGCTTCTCGACCGGTGGTGAGTACGCCGGGGCGACGACGTTCGTCACGGAGTACGCCCCGGACCGCCGTCGTGGGTTCTTCGCGAGCATCCTGGACTTCGGCAGCTACCTGGGCTTCGCGCTCGGTGCCACGGTGGTGTCGGTGCTGCAGCTCACCCTCGGCGACGAGGCGATGACCGCCTACGGCTGGCGGTTCCCGTTCCTCGCTGCCGGTGTGATCGGCGTCGTGGCCATCTACTTCCGTCTGCGCATCGAGGAGTCGCCGGTGTTCCAGGCGACCCAGGCCGCGCAGGAGGCCGCGACCGAGTCCCGTGCGTCCTTCGACGGTGAGCGTCCGGCCAACGTCGTCGCGATGGTCCGTCAGCACTGGCGTCCGATCGTCATCGCGATCATGCTCGTCGCCGCGTCGAACACCGTCGGCTACGCCCTGACCTCGTACATGCCGACGTACCTGACCGACTCGCTCGGGTACTCCGCCATCGACGGCACGCTGCTGACGATCCCGGTGCTCCTGCTGCTGGCGGTGATGCTCCCGCTGACCGGCAAGCTCTCCGACCGCCTCGGCCGCCGCGTCGTGATGTGGATCGGTGCCGCCACCACCGTCGTGCTCGTCGTGCCGGCGTTCATGCTCATCGGGCACGGGGCGCAGTGGTCGACGCTCGCCGGCCTCGGGCTCCTCGCGCTCATGACCGCGCTGTGGGTGTCGAACCAGGCCGCGTCGCTGCCGGCGCTGTTCCCGACCTCGACGCGGTACGGCGGCATGGGCTTCGCCTACAACATCGCGATCGCGGTGTTCGGTGGGACCACGCCCCTGATCGTGCAGGCGCTGCTCACCGCGACGGGTGACGAGCTCGCGCCGGCGTACTTCCTGATGGCGATGAGCGTCGTCGGAGCGATCGGTGTCTTCTGCATGAAGGAGTCCTCGCAGCGCCCGCTGCCCGGGTCGATGCCGGCCGTGGAGACCGAGGACGAGGCGAAGGAGCTCGTGCTCACGCAGGACACGAACCCGCACCTGGACCTCGGTGACCTGCCGTTCGCGGCGCAGGACGCGGCGGCCGCCGCTGCGCGCGAGGCTGCTGCGCGCGAGGGGTCGCCGGTGCGGTGACGCTGCGGCTCTCGACGTGACCACGGACGGGAGGCGCGGTGCGGGTCGGACCCGCACCGCGCCTCCCGTCCGTGCGTGCGCACACTGCGACGATCCACGCGTCGATCGACGCGCGTTCTGTCGCACCATGCGCACGGAGCGGATGTGTGCGCATGAGGCGACGATGCACGCGTCGATCGACTCGTGCTCTGTCGCAAGACGAGTGCGCAGCCGCCCGCGCACGCGCCCCCTCACTCGTGCCGGTGCTCCGACGCCGGGTCCACCGCGGGCCACGCCGGGAACGGGTCCGGCCAGCCGCGCCACACGTCCGGCCCGGCGAGCAGCTCCGACGGCGTGAGCAGCGCCCCGTCGAGCGCCCGCTCGATCGCCCGGACGTCGAGCTGCTCGCCGACGAACCACAGCGCCTGCCCGATCGGGGCGTCGGCGTCCCACGACGGGTTCGCGGTGGGGTCGAGCGCGAGCATCGACCCGAAACTCGACCACGAGCCGACGTGGTCCGGCCGGGACGCCAGGCGGAAGAACCCCCGCGACCGCAGCACGCGGCCGTTCACGCCGGCGGACAGGTCCTCGGCGATGACGGTCGAGAGTCGACCGGGGTGGAAGGGCAGCGGCTCCCGGTAGCGCATCGAGACCAGGGCATCGCGGGCTTCGCGCCCGGTGTCCGCGCCGCTCGACAGCGCCCGCATCCAGCCGGCACCGGTGGCGAGCACCCGCGCGGCTCCACCGTTCGACGCCGGCAGGTCGGCGGCGCTCCGGATCGCGGGCAGGGCGACGATCACGGCCTGGGGTGCCATCCGGTGCAGCAGTGACACGAGCGCCCGTCGCCGACGGCCGGACAGCGGCTCGATGCGGTCGAGGGCGATCACCGTCGCGTACTCGACGAGTGCGGCCATCCGGTCCGCGGCCACGAACGCGTCGTCGACGTCCGACCACAGCAGGTGCGCGACGTCGTCGGCCCGCAACACCCCGACGACGTGCCGCAGCACCCGGTCGTCGCCGGTCTCGGACCGTGCCGCGTTGGCGAGCAGCATGCCGACCGCTCGGGCATCGGCTCCCGGGTGCAGGGTGACGACGAGCCCGTGGCGCGCGTCGGGCCCGCAGACCCGGTCGAGCTGGTCGGCGCGGTCGGCCACGGCGCGGGCGGTGGCAAAGGCACTCCCGGCGACGTGCATTCGGTGTCCGTCCGATATCCGGGCGGCGACGCGGTCGGCGTCGACCTGGTGCAGGGCGGTGACGAGGGTGATGGCAGCAGCACGCATGTCCGCTACTGTAACTGAAAACCGTTATCAACAAGGAGGCTCGTCGTGAAGGTCCGCAACTCCCTCAAGGCCCTGAAGAAGATCCCCGGCTCGCAGGTGGTCCGACGCCGGGGTCGCGTCTACGTCATCAACAAGAAGAACCCCCGCTGGAACACCCGGCAGGGCTGACGTCAGCGGCGGTCCGTAGGGTGGCGGCATGCGACTGCTGCTCATCCGCCACGGCCAGACCCCCGCGAACGTGCACGGCATCCTCGATGCCGTGGTGCCCGGACCGGGGCTGACCGAGCTCGGGCAGCAGCAGGCCGACGCCCTGCCCGCAGCGCTCGCCGACCGGGGGATCGAGCGACTGTTCGTGTCGTCGATGGTCCGCACGCAGATCACCGCGGCGCCCCTGGCGACCTCGCTCGGCCTCGAGCCCGTGGTGCTGCCGGGCCTGCGTGAGATCGAGGCGGGCGACACCCAGGGCAAGAGCGACAAGGTGTCCGTGCAGACCTACATCTCCACCGTGCACGGCTGGTCCGGCAGTGACCGCACGACCCGGATGCCCGGTGCCGAGAGCGGCGTCGAGTTCTTCGAGCGCTACGACGACGCCGTCCGGCAGATCGAGGCCACCGGGGTCGCCGTCGCCGCCGCCGTCAGCCACGGTGCCGCGATCCGCACGTGGGCGAGCGCAGCTGCGCAGAACACCCCGGACCACTTCGGCACGAAGCGTCACCTGGAGAACACCGGCATCGTCGAGCTCGAGGGGTCGTTCGCCGACGGCTGGCGCCTGGTCGACTGGGAAGGCGAGCCGGTCGGCGGCGACCAGCTCATCGACCGCACGGCGCTCGACCCCACCGGCGAGCGGTTCTGACGCGACCAGCAGACGGACGGGAGGCCCGGTACCAGCTGGTACCGGGCCTCCCGTCCGTTGTCGGTCGCGTCGACTACGCGAGCTGCGACGCCGATGCGGACGTCAGCGGCACGATCACGCCGTGCGACTCACGCAGCACGTCGAGCGTGCGCTGGACCTCGTCCGCGCGCTCCTCGGTCGTCCAGCCGAGCGCCTCGGCGAGCACGTCGGCCAGCTCGTCGAGCAGGTCGATCGTGACCCCGCCGACGAACGCCAGGTTCGTGCGGCGCAGGACGACGTCCACCAGGTGGACGGCCTGCTCGTGGCGGGCGAAGTACGCGACCTCGGCGCGGGTGAGCGACGGGTCGGACTCGAGCGGCTCGACCGGGCCGTCGGTCAGGACGTCCACGACCTCGGCGGCACGGGTGCCGTAGCGCTCGAGCAGCCCCTCGACGAGGGACTCGTCCAGGCCGTCGCGGTGTGACTTGATCCACAGGGCGCGCTGGGCGTCCGTGGTCGGGAACTCCTTGCCACCGCCGATCGGCATGCCCGTGGTGTCGACCTTGCGGCTCATGCCGAGCTTGGTCGTCGCCTCGGTGGACAGGTGTGCAGCGAGGGCACGGAAGGTCGTCCACTTGCCACCGACGAGCGACAGCACGGTCGACTTCGGCAGGCCGGCGATCTGGGTGTCCACGATCCGGTAGTCACGGGACACGAAGCCGGGGGCGGTGTCCTCGTGGCGGGGGAGCGGACGGATGCCGGAGTAGCTGTAGACGATGTGGTCGCGGGTGACGTCGATCTGCGGGAACACGTGCTTGACGAGCCCGAAGAAGTAGTCGATCTCCTCGTCGGTCGTCGTGACCGGCTTCGCGGGGTCGGCGTCGATGTCGGTCGTGCCGATGAGGACCCGGCCCTTGAGCGGGTAGATGAGGACGATGCGGCCGTCGTCGTTCTCGAAGAACAGCTCGCGGCCCTTGGTGGCCTCGAGCAGCTCGTCGTTGTGCACGACGATGTGCGAGCCCTTCGTGCCGCCCATGAACTTCGTCTCGCCGCCGAACGCCTCGTTCGTCAGGTCGGTCCAGGGGCCGGAGGCGTTGATCACGACGTCGGCCGTGAAGACGAACTCGTCGCCGGTCTCGCGGTCGCGCAGCAGGACGCCGCCGTCGCGGGTGCCGGCTGCCTCGACGTAGTTGACGGCGCGTGCCTTGTCGGCTCCGGCGGCCAGGCCGTCCTTCAGGACGTCGAGGGCCAGGCGCTCGGGCTCGTGCACGCTCGCGTCGTAGTAGGTGCCCGTGTACTTCAGGTCCTTGTTGAGGGCGGGCATGTCCTCGAGCGCGGCCTTCTTGGTGCGGAAGACGTGCTTCGGGACGGAGCCGCCGTCACGCGAGAAGGAGTCGTAGATCGTCATGCCGATCTTGATGAGCATCGCGCCGCGCTCCTTGGTGGAGCGCTGCTTGTGCGTCAGCATGCGCAGCGGGGCGTTCATGATGCCGGAGAACGTCGAGAAGATCGGCATGGTCGTCTGCAGCGGCTTGACGTAGTGCGGGGCGATGCGGATCAGGCCGTTGCGCTCCTGCACGCTCTCGCGCACCAGGCGGAACTCGCCGTTCTCCAGGTAGCGGATGCCGCCGTGGATCATGTGGCTCGAGGCCGCGGAGGCGCCGGAGGCGTAGTCGCCACGCTCGACCAGGGCGACGTCGACGCCCTGGAGCGCCAGGTCGCGGAACGTCGCGATGCCGTTGATGCCGCCGCCGACGACGAGGACCTGCGCGTTCGGGCGCTCGGTGAGGGCGGTCACCGTGTTCCGGGGCTGTGTCTTCTTCGACATGGTTCGTCGCTTCCTTCGTCTGTTCGTGCGGTCAGGATCGATCGTGCGCTCGTTCGACAGGGCGGGCAACTCGCGTGCACGAACGTGCAGCACACGTGTCGTCCAGGCCCGACACGGCGGTCAGGAGGCGCGGCAGGGGTTGCAGAGGCCCTGCACGTCCGTGCATGGTTGCGTTCGACAGATCGGAGCACCATGAGCGATGCGGCTCAGCCCATGCGCACGCAGCAGGCGCTGCGCGCCGCCCACCTGTACTACCTGCAGGACCTGACGATGGACGCGATCGCCGACGAACTCGGCACCTCGCGCTCGTCGGTGTCGCGGCTGCTGAAGTACGCGAGGGACACGGGGCTCGTCGACATCCAGATCCGTTCGCCCCTGGACCAGGCCGCCGCGCTGAGCCGGAGCATCCGCTCCCGCTTCGGGGTGCACGCGCACGTCGTCCCGGTGCCGGACCACACGAGCGACGTCGACCGGCTCGAGCGGGTGGCCCTGTCCGCCGCCCGGATCCTGACGCAGTACGTCGAGTCGAACATGGTGATCGGGATCTCGTGGGGTTCGACCGTGAGTGCGGTCAGCCGCTACCTGGTGCCGAAGACCACCCACGGCTCGACGATCGTGCAGATCAACGGCGCCGCGAACACCCGCACCACCGGCATCGTCTACGCGTCCGAGATCCTGCGCCGGTTCGGCGAGGCCTACGGCGCGTTCGTGCAGCAGTTCCCGGTGCCGGCGTTCTTCGACGACCCCGCGACGAAGGAAGCGCTGTTCCGGGAGCGCTCGATCCGCCGTGTGCTCGACCTGCACGAGCGGATGGACCTCGTCGTGTTCGGTGTCGGTGCCCCGCAGGCCCCGGTGCCCTCGCACGTGTACTCCGGCGGGTACCTCGACCCCGAGGACCGCGACGAGCTCACGCAGGCGGGGGTCGTCGGGGACGTCTCGACGGTGTTCTACCGGGCCGACGGCTCGTGGAAGGACATCGGGGTGAACGCCCGCGCCGGCGCTCCGGACCTCGACACGATCAAGCGCGCGCCGCGGCGGGTCTGCGTCGTCGCCGGGCGGTCGAAGGCGGCGTCGCTGCGCGGTGCACTGGCTGCCGGGCTCATCACGGACCTGATCCTGGACGAGAGCGTGGGGCAGGCGATCCTGCAGCCCTGAGTCAGGACCTGACGCAGTTTGTCGGTGGTCCGTCGTAGGTTCTCGACCATGGTGCTTTCTCTCGAACAGCCCGGTCAGCGGTACTTCCGGCGGATGGTCGGCAGCGACGTCGACCAGGCGCTCGCGTTCTTCACGGGCGACTACGACTTCCGTGCACCACTGGTCCGTCGCACCCACGAGAACGCCCACTGGGACTTCGCCGGCGTCGGTGACGAGCGGATGTCCCTGCGCTCGTCACGGTTCATGGTCGACCTGCGGAGCGAGAGCCAGGTCGACGACGAGTTCCTGGTCGCCTGGATGCGGAGCGGCTCGAGCCGGATCACCACGGGCGGCGAGACGTACGAGCTCGAGGCCGGGGTGCCGGTCGTGCTGCCCTTCGCCGAGCCGTACGCGCTGCACCACCGCGACATCGCCCTGAACCTGGTGCACCTGGACCGCGACTTCGTCCGTGCCGTGGCCGGTGACGACGACTTCGCCTTCGAGCCGATGCGCCGCCCGACGGCCGACGGCATCGCGCTGTGGCGGTCGGTGGTGCGGAAGTACTCGGCCACGTGGCTCGACGTCGACCGGTCGATGAGCCCGATGCTGCAGCACGACATCGCCGAGGCCTTCGCGACCGCGGCGATCCGGGCGTTCCCGCAGCGCAACAAGTGGCGCGCGACGGTGTCCGGCAGCGGCCCGGAGCACGACCGCCTGCGCCGGGCGCTCGAGTTCGTACACGAGCACGCGCGCGAAGCGATCGGTACCCCGGACATCGCCGCGGCGGCGGGGCTCAGCCCGCGCGGGCTGCAGCAGTCCCTCCGCCGGCACCTCGACCAGACGCCGGGGGAACTCCTGCGCGGCGTGCGACTCGACGGCGCCCGGACCGACCTGGTCGGCAGTGGCCTGGACGAGACGACCGTGGCCGAGATCGCGCGGACCTGGGGCTTCGGGCACCTCGGACGCTTCTCGGCGACCTACCGCAGCCGTTTCGGGGAGCTGCCGAGCGAGTCGCTGCGCGGGCACTGACCGACTGCTGCTGCGAACCGCTCCGCCGAATCTGATGACACGGATCGCGCTGCGGCTGTCCGGATGTTCGGCTGAGCGCTGCTGTGGGCGAATCCGGTGCTCAATGGACGGGACGAACGCACCGCCCACGAAGGAGTCAGCATGCGCATCGGCGTCCCCACCGAGATCAAGAACAACGAGTACCGCGTCGCGGCCACGCCCGCCGGTGTCGCCGAGCTCGGGTTGCACGGCCACCAGGTGCTGGTGCAGGCCGGTGCCGGGTCCGGTTCGGCCTTCACCGACGACGAGTACCGCACCGCCGGCGCCACGATCGTCGACACCGCGGCCGAGGTGTGGGAGCGCGCCGAGCTGATCCTCAAGGTGAAGGAACCGGTCGCGTCGGAGTACCCGATGATCCGGCCGGGCCAGGTGCTCTTCACGTACCTGCACCTCGCCGCCGACCGGCCGCTGACCGATGCCCTCATCGACTCGGGCGCGACGGCGATCGCCTACGAGACCGTGCAGCTGCCGGACCGCTCGCTGCCCCTGCTGTCGCCGATGTCCGAGGTCGCCGGGCGACTGTCCGCCCAGGTCGGCGCGTTCCACCTGATGCGCACGAACGGCGGGCGCGGGCTGCTGCTCGGCGGGGTCCCCGGCACGCCGAAGGGCCGCGTGGTCGTCATCGGCGGCGGCGTCGCGGGGGAGCACGCCGCGACGATGGCGCTCGGCATGGGCGCCGACGTCACCGTGTTCGACATCAGCCTGCCGCGCCTCCGGGCACTGGACGCCCGGTTCGACGGCCGCGTCACGACCCTGCGCTCGTCGGCGCACGCCATCGCCGAGGCCCTGCGCGACGCCGACCTGGTGATCGGCTCCGTGCTCATCCCCGGGGCGTCCGCGCCGAAGCTCGTCACCGACGCGATGGTCGCCGACATGCGGCCGGGCTCGGTGCTGGTCGACATCGCGATCGACCAGGGCGGCTGCTTCGAGGGCTCCCACCCGACCACCCACGACGACCCCACGTTCGCGGTGCACGACACCGTGTACTACTGCGTGGCGAACATGCCCGGTGCCGTCCCGCGCACGAGCACGATCTCGCTGACGAACGCCACGCTGCCGTACGCCGTCGCGATCGCCGACCGTGGCTGGGAGGCCGCGCTCGAGGCCGACGCCGCACTCGCCGCCGGTCTGAACGTGCACGACGGCCGGGTCACGAACGCCGCGGTCGCCGCCGCCCACGGCCTGGTGGCGTCCGCGCGCTGAGGCCGGGGGCGTCGGGCTGTCCGGCCGCCCACTTCGCGAAAGCGACAGTTCCCCGCCGAACATCGGCGGGGAACTGTCGCTTTCGCGGCCCGGACGGGTGCGAGGCCGCGGGAACTGTCGCTTTCGCGGGCCTGACGCGCAGGTAGCCGCGCGTCAGGCCGCCACCGGGGCCGCCGCCCGACCGGCACGGCGTCCGACCCAGCCGGCGCGGGCACGCACCACCACGGTCACGACGACCACGGCCGCCGCAGCCACCACGGCCGCGACCGCCGTCGGCACGGAGACGAGCGGTCCCTCGAACCGGGCCACGGCGACCCACGCCAGACCCCACGCGACCGAGGCCATGGGTGCCAGGCGTCCCCGGCCCCACAGCGCGATGAGGACCCCGACGAGCCCGGCCACCGCGGCGACGACCACGCCCCACGGGTCCTGCCCGAGTCCGAAGCCCCGGAAGCCCGCCGCCGTCAGTACCGCAGCGGTGTTCGCGGCCGTCGCGACGCAGACCCACCCCAGGTACAGCCCGAACGTGCCGTCGGTCAGGATCGCCTCGACGACGCCGCGGGACGGGGTCCGGCGCAGGATCGTGAACGTCCAGATCAGCACGACGAGCAAGGCGACGATGATCGGCTCGCTCGCCCACAGGAACCCGAACTGCACCGACAGGATCCACGCGGCGTTGAGCAGCAGGGAGAGCACCGCCGGAACCACCAGTCGCTCGTGCCGTTCGTCGTTCGCGGTGCGGAAGAGCTGCAGCACCGCGTAGCCGATGAGCCCGGCGTAGACGACACTCCAGATCGAGAAGGCCGGGCCGTCCGGTGCGATCGCGGTCGAGGACGCCGACAGGGCGCCACCGGCGGCGTCCTGGATGGGCGTGCCGCCGGCAGCGCCCGACCCGACGTACGCGCCGATGACGGCGACGACCGCGCTCACGGCCACCGCGATGCGCTTCCAGATCCTCTTCATGACAGTCCCTTTCGTCAGCATGCTGATGACCTGCACCGTAGGCGGCCGGTGGCGGCGGTCGTGCAGCGCACGTTCAGGCAGGACGCGGGGCGTGTGGCGGGGCCGCCACGGGCCTCCATGCCGGAGACCGGCCACCCTGCGTACGGTGGGCGCGTGAGCGTCGAACTGAACACCGTCTACATCGACCGGATCGCACCGATCGCGAGTCCATCCCTCGACGACAGCTTCCGGATGCTCGACGAGCAGGGCGCCAGCGCGTGCCTCGTCCTGCACCAGCCTGACGCCGAGGAACTCGGCGACGTCGCGGTCGCCCTCGGTCTGCACGAACTCGCCGTCGAGGACTCCGCCGAGGGGCACCAGCGACCGAAGCTCGAGCGCTACGGCTCGACGCTGTTCGTGGTGCTCAAGCCGGCGCTGTACAACGACCAGCAGGAAGAGGTGGCGTTCGGCGAGGTGCACGCCTTCGTCGGTGAGACCTTCTTCCTCGCCGTCGTGAAGGCCGACCCCCGCGGCAAGCAGACCGTTCCCAAGGCGCTGCAGCGGTTGAGCGGCAAGCCGGGGCTGGTGACCGTCGGCCCGCAGGCGCAGCTCTGGGCGCTGATGGACTCCATCGTCGACGGCTACGTGCCGGTGATCGACGGCCTCGAAGAGGACATCAACCAGATCGAGGACCAGCTGTTCTCGGGCGAGGCCGGGGTGTCCCGGCGCGTGTACGAGCTGTTCGGCGAGGTCGTCGACTTCCAGCGAGCGGCGCGTCCCTTGGTCTACATGATCGAGAACCTGCACCGCGGCGCCGAGAAGTACCACCTGCCGATCGAGATGCAGCGGCGGTTCCGCGACGTCCTCGACCACGCGATCCGGGTGGTGGAACGCCTCGACACGTTCCGGCAGCTGCTGCAGAACGCCCTGACCGTCGATTCGACCCTGGCGGCGCAGAAGCAGAACGACGACACGAAGAGGATCTCCGGCTGGGCGGCGATCCTGTTCGCGCCGACGCTCATCGCCGCGATCTACGGGATGAACTTCACGCACATGCCCGAACTCGGCTGGACGTGGGGGTACCCGCTGTCGATCGTCGCGATGATCCTGTTCGCCGCGATCCTGTACGTGGTGTTCAAGGTCAAGCGCTGGTTCTGAGTCGCGTCGCGCCGCTGCCTGAGCTGCGGTGCCACCGGAGCCGCGCCGCAGCCTGGGCTGCGCCGCAACCGGAGCCGCGCCGCAGCAGGATTTGCAGCGGACGGCCCCGGACCGGAAAGCTCTGACGTGCAACGACGCCGACTGGAGCCCGCATGCCGCACGAACTCGTCCACCTGACCGCCGGTGGCGTCTCGCTCGTCCTGGACTGCCGCGACGACGCGCTCCCCGCCGTCGTGCACTGGGGAGCGGCACTCGGGCCGCTCGACACCGACGCGCTGACGGCCCTCGCCGACGCCGACGTCGCGCCCGTCGCACCGAACGAGATGGACGATCCGGTGCGCCTGTCGGTGCTGCCCGAGCCACACCGGGGCTGGAGCGGTCGTCCGGGGCTCGCCGGGCACCGTGACGGCGCCGACTGGTCGCCGGCGTTCACGGTGACGTCGCTCGCGGTCACCGACTCCGCGGTCACGGCCGACGCCGAGGACACCGTCGCCGGGCTCACCGTCCGGGTCGCCATCGAGATGCTCGGCTCCGGGCTCGTGCGGGCCCGCGCGGGCGTGACGAACACCGCCGACGGCGCCTACACCGTCGACGACCTGACGCTCGCGATGCCGATCCCGTCGGGGGCCCGCGAGATCCTGGACTTCGCCGGCCGCTGGGGCAAGGAGCGGACCCCGCAGCGCCGCGAACTCGTCGTGGGGACCCACCTGCGCGAGGGACGGAAGGGCCGTACCGGCACCGACGCCGCGACCGTGCTGACGGTGGGGGAGCCGGGCTTCGGCTTCGCACACGGTCAGGTCTGGGGCGTCCACACCGCCTGGAGCGGGAACCACCGGCACCACGCCGAACGGCTCGCCACGGGCCGCCAGGTCATCGGCGGCGGCGAACTCCTGCTGCCCGGCGAGGTCCGGCTCGGCACCGGTGCCACGTACGAGGGGCCGTGGGTGTACTTCGCCCACGGTGACGGCCTCGACGACCAGGCCCGACGGTTCCACCGCTGGCTCCGCAGCCGCCCGCAGCACCCGACGACGCCCCGCCCGATGACGATCAACGTGTGGGAGGCCGTGTACTTCGACCACGACCTGGCCCGTCTCGTCGACCTCGCCGAGCGAGCCGCGGCCCTCGGCGTCGAACGCTACGTGCTCGACGACGGCTGGTTCCGCGGCCGCCGCGACGACCACGCCGGCCTCGGTGACTGGTACGTCGACGAGGAGGTCTGGCCGGACGGCCTCGGCCCGCTGGTCGACCGCGTCCGTGCGCTCGGCATGGAGTTCGGCCTGTGGTTCGAACCCGAGATGGTGAACGAGGACAGCGACCTGGCGCGCGCCCACCCGGAGTGGATCCTGCAGGCCGACGGTCGGCTGCCCGCGCGTTCCCGCGACCAGCAGGTGCTGAACCTGGCGATCCCCGAGGCCTTCGACCACGTGCTCGAACGGATGACGGCGATCATCGGCGAGTACGCGGTCGACGCCGTGAAGTGGGACCACAACCGCGACCTCGTCGAGGCGGGGTTCCCGGGCGGTGGCGCAGCGGTCCACGAGCAGACCGTCGCCGCGTACCGGTTGATGGCGACGCTCGGCGAGCGCTTCCCGTCGCTGGAGATCGAGTCGTGCTCGTCGGGTGGCGGTCGGGTCGACCTCGGCGTCATCGAGCACACCGCGAGGGTGTGGGTGTCGGACGACATCGACCCGCTCGAGCGCCAGCAGATGCACCGGTGGACGCAGCAGCTCCTGCCGCCGGAGCTGCTCGGGTCGCACATCGCGAGCGGTCGGAACCACACGACCGGTCGCGTCCACGACCTCGCCTTCCGTGCCGGTACCGCCCTGGTCGGGCACCTCGGCATCGAGTGGGACCTGGCCGGCGCGACCGCCGACGAGTCCGCTGCACTGACCGAGTGGATCGCGCTGTACCGGGAGCTCCGCCCGCTCCTGCACGGCGGCGACCTGGTGCGCTCGGACGAGGTCGACGACGCACGGCTCGTGTACGGCACGGTCGCGCCGGACCGGCAGCAGGCCGTCTTCTTCCTCGCCGGCATCGGCCGCTCCGAGGTCTCCGGCACCGGCCGGGTCACCTTCCGCGACCTCGACCCCGACACGGCGTACCGCGTCGACCCGGTGGTCATCGGCGACGGCCACGACCTGGTGCGACCGGACTGGTGGTCCGGCCCGCGGGTGTTCAGCGGCCGGGTGCTCGGCACCGTCGGCGTGCAGCCACCGCTCATGCCGGCCGACTGCGTGGTGCCGTTCCGGGTGACGGCCGTCTGACGGCGGGTGGTCGGGGCTCCCGGCCTGGAGGCCCGTCCCGCGTCCGGCCGGCCCGTCGCGGTCCGTCATCGGGTGCGTCCAGCCCGTTAGGCTTCCGGTCATGCCGCACTCCGGACACGCGACCCCGGTCTGGGCCCTCAAGCTCGCCGTCGTCACCGCCCTGGTGGGCGTCTCCGGCGGCATCGCCGGCATCGCGGTCTGGCTCGCGCTCCAGCTCATCCAGTTCGTCGCCTTCGGGTACGGGTTCGGCGGGCACCTCGAGGCCGCCGACGCACCGTCCGGGCTGAACCGGTTCCTCGCGCTCACCGCGGCCGGCGTCCTGACCGGGTTCGCCTGGTGGGCGCTCCGTCGGTGGGGGCGCTCGATCGTCTCGGTCACCGCGGCCGTCGACGGCAAGCGGATGCCGGCCCTGGCGACGCTCGCGAACGCCGGCATCCAGATCCTGGCCGTGGGGCTCGGCGCGTCCATCGGCAAAGAGGTGGCGCCGCGTGAGGTCGGGGCCTGGCTCGCCCAACTCGTCACCCGTCGTGCGGGGCTGACCGCACGCGAGACGAAGATCCTCGTCGCCTGCGGTGCCGCGGCCGGCCTCGCCGCCGTGTACGACGTGCCCCTCGGCGGCGCGCTGTTCGCGGTCGAGGTCCTGCTCGGGGAGATCAGCTTCGCGACCGCCCTGCCCGCCTTCGCCACGAGTGCCGTCGCCGCCATCACCGCCCGGCTCGTGATCCCGGACGAGGTGCTGTACCACGTGCCCGCGATGCACCTGTCGCCGTCGCTGCTCGTCTGGGCGGTCGTCGTGGGACCCGTACTGGGGCTCGCCGGGGTCGGGTTCGTCAAGCTGACCAACCGGCTGCAGGGCATCGCGCCGAAGGGCTGGCACCTGCTCGTCGTGCTGCCGGTGGTCTTCGCGATGGTCGGGCTCATCGCGATCCCGTTCCCGGAGATCCTCGGCAACGGTCGGGCGCTCGGCCTCGTCGCGATGAACACCACGCTCGACGACGCCTCGTTCGCCGGCCTCTCACCGATCGTGCTCCTGCTGCTGCTCGGTGTCCTGCGGACCGTGACCACCTCGGCCACCATCGGGGCCGGTGCGGTCGGTGGCACGCTGACCCCGTCGATCGCGATCGGTTCGGCGATCGGCGGTGGCCTGGGCGGTGCGTGGCTGCTGCTGTGGCCGGCCGACGGTCCGAGTCTGGCGGCCTTCGCCTTCGTCGGTGCGGCGGCCTTCCTCGCCACCACCATGCGGGCGCCGTTCACCGCCCTGGTGCTCGTCGTCGAGTTCACCCAGCAGGGCACCGACATCCTCGTGCCCTCGTTGCTCGCGGTGTCCGGTGCCGTCGCCGTCGGGTACGTGCTCGCGCGCCGTCGCAGCGCCCAGATGGTGTGAAGACCCCGAACCTTCCGGTACGGACGGCTACCCGGCGGCCTACTGTCGGCGCCAGGACGGAGCGACGGGCTCCGCACCGAGACGAGGAGCAGCCGATGGCGGGTTTCGACGACATCACGAAGAAGGCCCAGGAGTTCCTGAAGGACGGCAAGGTCCAGGACGCCCTGCAGAGCGAGAAGGCCGAGGGCGTCAGCGACAAGGTGCTCGGCGGTGTGGCCGACGCGGTCAAGAAGGCCACGGGCGGCAAGTACGACGACAAGATCGACGGTGCCCGCGACGCAGCGGACAAGAAGATCGGCAACGAGTAGCGGACGACGTGCGACTGCCCAGGACCCGGCGTGGTCCTGGGCCGTCGCCGTGCCGACTGGACGTGGTCGGGAACAACGGACACCATGGACGGGTTGCTCCGGACAGCAGCACCAGGAGGACGAGACGTGACAGTCGTGGCGCCGAACCAGCCGCTCACCGAGACCGAGGTCGAGGCGATCAAGCGGGACTTCCCGATCCTCGCGCAGGACGTGAACGGGCAGCCGTTGGCGTACCTGGACTCCGGGGCGACGGCTGAACGCCCGCGCCAGGTCCTCGACGCCGAGCGCCGGTTCCTCGAACACGACAACGCCGCCGTCCACCGCGGGGCCCACACGCTCGCGGCGCTCAGCACCGACGCCTACGAGGACGCCCGTGCCACCGTCGCCGGCTTCATCGGTGCCGCCGCCCCGACCGAGGTCGTGTGGACCGCGAACGCCACCGACGCCCTCAACCTCGTCGCCTACGGCATGGCCAACGCCAGCCGCGGCCGCGGCGGTGTCGACGCGGAGCGCTTCCGCCTGGGCGCCGGTGACGAGATCCTCGTGACCGAGGCCGAACACCACGCCAACCTCGTGCCGTGGCAGGAGCTCGCCGCACTGACCGGAGCGACCCTGCGCTGGATCCCGGTCGCCGACGACGGCACCTGGACCGCCGATGACGCCGCGGCGCTGATCACCGACCGCACGAAGGTCGTCGCGTTCTCGCACGTCTCGAACGTCACCGGGATGATCGCCCCCGTCGAGCAGGTCGTCGGCCTCGCCCACGCCCGCGGCGCCCTCGTGGTGCTCGACGCCTGCCAGTCCGCACCGCACCGGCCCCTCGACGTGCAGCAGCTCGGGGTCGACTTCGCCGCGTTCTCCGGGCACAAGATGCTCGGCCCGAACGGCATCGGCGTGCTCTGGGGCCGTGCCGAGCTGCTCGACGCCCTGCCGCCGTTCCGCACCGGTGGCTCGATGATCACCACCGTGACGATGGAGGGCTCCGAGTTCATGCCGGCGCCCGAGCGGTTCGAGGCCGGCACGCAGCCCGTGTCCCAGGCGGTCGCCCTCGCCGAGGCCGTCCGCTACCTGCAGGGCATCGGCATGGAACGCGTCCGCGCCCACGAGGAGCACCTCGCCCGCCGGATGCTCGACGGTCTCGCCGCCGTGCCCGGCGTCCGCCTGGTCGGTCCGCCCGCCGGTGTCCCGCGCTCCGGCCTGGTCGCGTTCGACGTCGACGGCGTGCACGCCCACGACGTCTCGCAGTACCTCGACGCGCAGGGCATCGCCGTGCGTTCCGGCCACCACTGCGCCCAGCCCCTGCACCGCCGCCTCGGCCTCGTCGCGACGAGCCGGGCGAGCACGTACGTGTACACGACCGAGCACGACGTCGACCGGTTCCTCGCAGCCGTCGCCGAGGTCCGCGACTACTTCGGAGCCACCGCGTGAACGCCCTTGACAGCCTGTACCAGCAGGTCATCCTCGACCACGCGAAGGCGCGGCACGGCGACGGTGCGATGCCCGACGCGGATGCCTCGCACTTCGAGCGGAACCCCACGTGCGGCGACGAGATCACGGTCAGCCTGCGGCTCGAACCCGGCACCGACCGCATCGCCGGGCTCGCCTGGCAGGGTGACGGCTGCTCGATCTCGATGGCCTCGGCATCGGTCCTCACCGACATGGCCGTCGGCCGCACGGTGCCCGAGTTCCTCGCACTGACCGAGGAGTTCCGCACCATGATGCGCTCGCGCGGTGTCGGTGAGCCCGACGAGGACGTCCTCGAGGACCTCGTCGCCTTCCACGGCGTCTCCAAGTTCGTCATGCGCGTCAAGTGCGGCATGCTCGCCTGGGTCGCGGCGGAAGCAGCCGCGCGCGAGGCGACCGCTTCCCGCTGAGCCGGCTGCGGCCACGCAAGGGGCGCGATGATCATCGAGACGGAGCGACCCGGCGCGGGCCGGGCCGACGCGATCGTGCGGGCCTACCTGACGGAGGTCGCGTCGCGGTGGTACGGGCGGGCGGCGACGACGGCCGAGGTCGACCTGGTGCTCGACGAGGAGCCGTACGACGACCTGCAGGGGGACTCCGGGGTGTTCGTCATCGCGAGTGACGGGGAAGCCGCTGTCGCCTGCGCCGGCGTGCGCTTCGTCGGTGCCGTCGGCGAGCTGACGAAGGTGTTCACGCTGCCGGAGCACCGCGGCCGAGGCGTCGGTTCGGCGCTCCTGCGCCACGTCGAGGACGTCTGCAGGGGACGCGGGATCACGTCGCTGCGGCTGGACACCCGTGCTGAGCTCGCCGAGGCCTGTGCGCTCTACGAGCGGCTCGGCTTCGTCCGGGTGGCGCCGTTCAACGACGATCCGTACTCCGACCGCTGGTACGCGAAGTCGCTCACTGCGGGGTAACGATCAGGCGATGGCGCCGATCTCGCGGAGCGCGTCGCCGACGGTGATGCGCTCGCCGCGTTCCTGCGCCCGTGCCCAGCGGGACTTCGCGAGCGCGACGGTGTCGTCGTCGAGACCGAGGAGCTCGTAGAGGCCGTCCAGCTCTCGGGGAACGAGGTCGGCGAGCGGCACGGGGAACTTCCGTTCGGGGCTCGCGTAGCTCTGCTGGGCGAGCTGTTCGAGCATCTCCGGGTCGGTCTCTCGCTGTTCCATGAGCAGGACGACGGTTCGTGACCTCGTCCCCATGAGGAAGGCGGACCGCACGTTCTCGTCCGGATCGGTCGCCAGTGTGATCTCGACGGAGAGGGGGAGGTCCTCTTCGCACGCGAGCTCCCAGCGCTGCGAGGTGTCCCCGTGGATCGCGGTGAGCATGTCCGGGTGGACGCCGAGGCCGCGCTCGCCGCGTTCCGGTCGCAGCGCGGGCGGGCGGGGGCCGTCCCCGACGCGGGCGGTGGGGAAGCCGACGCCCGTGTACACGGTGTGGGCGATCGGCAGGAACTGGAGCGCCTGGTGCAGTGCGGTCGCGGCGTCCTGCACCGCCGGAGCGGTCACGTCACCGTCGGCGGCCGCGATGGCGGTGGCGTAGTCGGAGAGTGCGGTGTGCTGCTGCTCGATGGCCCGGGCGAACATCTCCTTGCCCCTGGCGGTGTCGCCGAGGAGCCGCGGGTCCAGGTGCAGCGTGACGGCGCTCGGGTCCTGCAGGTGTCCCCGTGGTGTGCCACCGCCCGACATCATGATCTCGAACGTCTCGTCTTGCTCGTGGGCATCGGTCACGTCGCTGACGCTACCTGCTCAGGGAAGCGTGACGACGAGCTTCCGGGCGGAGACACCGGCGCGGAGCTCGGCGAGGGCATCCGGGATCGCGGCGAGTCCCGATCCGACGACGGACGCGGTCGGGGTGGCACGGTACCGCCCGGTGCGGAGCGCCTCGGGCAGGAAATCGCGGTAGATCGCGGGGCCGACCTCGGACTCCGTTCGGGCGGCCGCCCCAGATCGCGGTGACGTGGACCCCGTGTCGGCGCTCGAGCCGCGCCCGGATCGTCGTCACCGGTGTCGGGTACGCCGACGCGAGTCGACCGGAGCCGGTGGCTGCCCGGACGATCGGGAGCGTGCGGGTCAGCGAGCCCTGGCCGAAGGCGAGGGTGCCGGCGAGCTCCCGGTCGGCGAGTGCCTCGAGGATGCGGCGTTCGGCACCGTCGTCGCGGTAGTCGAACACGGCCTCGGCCCCGAGGTCCTGCACGAACCCGTGGTTCTTCGGCGATGCGGTGCCGATCACGGCGTAGCCGGCGGCCCGGGCGAGCCGGACGGCGTTGGCGCCGACGCTCGTGGACGCGCCCCACACCAGAACGACCCCGGGGCGCTCGGACGTGTCGGCCGTCGGGAGCGACAGCGCGAGCTGATCCGGCTCGAAGAGCCCGGCCGCGGCGGTCGAGACGGCGAGTGGCAGGACCGCCGCCTGCTCGGCGGGCAGGGTATCCGGAACCGGGGTCGTCACACGGTCGAGCAGCAGGACCAGGTGCTGGAACGCCCCTTCGGCAGCACTGTTCCGGTGCTGTTCCTGCCCCGCGGCGTGCCCGACGACCCGGTCGCCCACGCGGAAGCGCTCGACGTCCGGGCCGATCGCGACGACCGTGCCGGCGACGTCCGACCCGAGGACCGCGGGGAACCGCAGCTTCGGGAACACCAGGTGCCGGAAGAGCCCGCCGACGGCGTCGACCGGGTTGACGGCGACCGCCTCGGCGCGGACGACGAGTTCGCCGGGGCCGGGCTGGGGGACCGGTGCGGGCCCGACGGCGAACCGCCCGGTCGACGTGGTCCAGAGTGCTGCGTTGCCGGATGGCGACATGGTGTCCCGAATCTCTTGCTCGAAGTGAGTCATGACACGACGTGTCATCGCCCAGTCAACCATGACACGACGTGTCATCACCACTACTGTTGACACATGCGTTGGTCTCCGGATGCCCGAGGGCGACTCGAGCGTGCGGCGTTCGAGCTCTTCGCCGAGCAGGGCTACCAGGCGACGACCGTGCCGCAGATCACCGCACGGGCCGGCCTGACGACCCGCACCTTCTTCCGGTACTTCGCCGACAAGCGCGAGGTGATCTTCGCCGGTGACGAGATCCCCGACCTCGCCCGGGCCGCCATCGAGGGTGCACCGGCCGGGATCGACCCGCTCGACATCGTCGTGCACGGCCTCCGCACCGTCGCCGACGAGCGGTTCGAGGGGCGGCACGGCGAGGTCGGCTCGGTGCGGCGGCTGGTGCTGTCCGAGTCGTCGCTCCGGGAGCGCGACGCCCGGAAGCGCGCCGACCTGACGGACGCGGTGCGCGAGGCCTTCGTCCACCGCGGGCTCGATCCGTCCGAGGCGGCGGTGATCGCCGAGACGACCGTGATGCTGTTCCACCTGGCCCTCGAGGCCTGGCTCACCGGACCGGCCGAGCGCCGGATGGCCGACGTGGTCGACGAGCAGCTCAGCGCACTCCGTGGGGTGCTCGATCGGCGGCCCGCAGCGTCATGAACACGTCGACGCCGTCGTCGGTGTCGAGCACGAAGCCGTGTCGTTCGTAGAGTCGGCGAGCCGGGCTGCCCACCAGCACGTTGAGCCGCGTGGGACCCTCGTGGGGCTCGTCGAGGACGGCGCGCAGCACGGTCGAACCGACTCCACGCCCCTGGACGTCGGGCGCGAGGTAGAAGTGCTCGACCCAGCGGACGTCGTCCTCGACCCGCACGGTGATCGACCCGACGTCGCGGTCGTCGACCACGACGATGCGGGTCAGCTCCGGCTGGAACGCGTCGCGGAGGCGATGTCGGACGCGCGTCTCGTCGAACACCCCGAGGCGTGTCAGGTCGTCGCGCAGCACCACGGCCCGGAGCTCGACGAGCCACTCGAGGTCCTCGGTGGTGCTGTCCCGCAGTGCGACGTCCATCCGCTCAGCCTACGAACTCCGGTGCACCGTCATCGACCTCGTACGCTTGCCCGATGGACCGCGACGGCGTCATCGACCTTGTCGCGTCCCGCCGCGCCTCGGCCCGTGCACCGATCGTCGTCGGTGTCTCCGGCTACTGCGGATCCGGCAAGTCGACGCTGACGCGCACCCTCGTCGAGGGGCTCCCCGGCGCGGTCCGCATCCGCGGCGACGACTTCCTCGACCCCGTTCGGTCCCATCAGCGGTCGGCCGACTGGGACGGCGTCGATCGTCCCCGTCTGGTGTCGTCGGTGCTCGAACCGCACCGAGCCGGTCGTGCGAGCACGTTCCAGCGGTTCGACTGGTCGGTGCGAGCCCTCGGCCCGGCCGAGCCGCTGCCGCGGACGGACGTCCTGGTCGTCGACCTGATCGGACTCTTCCACCCCGACGCGCTCCCGCACCTCGACGTCAGCATCTGGTGTGACGTCGACCTCGACACGGCGGTGTATCGGGGCACGGCTCGTGACCGCGCGCTCGGGCGCAGGCACGATGCGCTCTGGCGGGACGTGTGGGTCCCCAACGAGCGTGACTTCGAGGAACGGTATGCACCGAAGGACGCCGCCTCGATGCGCTACGCGCCCTGACGCCGTAGCGACGTCACCATGCTCCGCAGGATCTGACGGGCCTCGGTCTGCTGGTCTGTGGTCAGATCGGCGAGCATCCGCTGCTCGACCCCACGGATCGCCGCACTCGCCTGCGCCAGACTCCGCCGCCCGCTGTCGGTCAGCTGCGTGGGGAGTGCCTTGCCGACCGACGGTTCGGTGGCACGGGTGACGAAGCCGTCGCGCTCCAGGGTCTGCAGCAACACGTTCATCGACTGCCGGGTCACGAACGTGCCGCGCGCGAGTTCGGAGTTCGACAGGCCGGGGCGCTGCGCGAGCAGCTCGAGGCAGGAGTAGTGCGTCACCGTCATGTCGAGCGGGCGCAGCACGGCTTCCATCGACGCCCGGAGGGCGCTCGCGGTCTCCTTGAGCAGGTAGCCAATCGACGTCTCGAGGTGGATGCCGGTGTCGTCTTGACGCATGTCAGTAGTCTGACATAGCTTGTTCTGTGTCAGAAGACTGACACGTACCCAAGGAGCACCACATGCCCGTCACCGGCCCCGACTTCATCTCCCTGCAGACCCGCGACCTCGATGCCTCGCAGGCGTTCTACGAGCGGTACCTCGGCCTCGTCCGCTCGCAGGCCGGCCCGCCGCACGCCGTCGTGTTCGAGACCACGCCGATCGCCTTCGCCCTGCGCGACCTGGTGCCCGGCACGGACCTCGACGCGGTGACGCAGCCCGGTATCGGCGCCGCGATCTGGCTGCACGCGACGGACGTGCAGGCGATCCACGACGCGCTGGTCGCCGACGGACACCGGATCGTCTCGGCGCCGATCGACGGTCCGTTCGGTAGGACGTTCACGTTCGCCGACCCGGACGGCTACCACGTCACGCTCCACGACCGCGCCTGAGCCCTGGAGCCGGCCACGCGCCCGGCGCGGGCGTCGTGGCGGACGCGGGGCGGGCCTCCAGGCCGGTGCCGGAGCCGACCGTCACGCTTCGTCACGATCCGTGACGGTCGCAGGTGTCCGACGTAGCGTCTCGACCCGTGACCACCAGCAGCGAGCACCGGCAGATCCGCTTCAACGCGTTCGACATGAACTGCGTCGCGCACCAGTCCTCCGGACTGTGGCGGCACCCCCGCGACCGGTCGCGGGACTACCGCGACCTGACCTACTGGACGGACCTGGCGAAGACGCTCGAGGGCGGGGCGTTCGACGGCATCTTCATCGCCGACGTCCTGGGCACCTACGACGTGTACGGCGGCTCGAACGAGGCCGCGCTCCGCACCGGGTCGCAGGTGCCGGTGAACGACCCGATCCTGCTCGTGTCGGCGATGGCGTCGGTGACCGAGCACCTGGGCTTCGGCATCACGGCCGGCACGGCGTACGAGCACCCGTACCCGTTCGCCCGACGCATGTCGACGCTCGACCACCTGACCAAGGGGCGGGTCGGCTGGAACGTCGTCACCGGGTACCTGCCGAGCGCCGCCCGGAACATGGGCCAGACCGACCAGCTGTCGCACGACGACCGGTACGACGTGGCGGACGAGTACCTCGAGGTCCTCTACAAGCTCTGGGAGGGCTCGTGGGAGGACGACGCCGTCGTCGCCGACCGCGAAGCCGGGGTCTTCACGGACCCGGCGAAGGTGCACCCGATCGAGCACCACGGCACGCACTTCGACGTGCCGGGCATCCACCTGTCCGAACCGTCCGTGCAGCGCACGCCCGTCATCTACCAGGCGGGCGCGTCACCGCGCGGCATCCGCTTCGCCGCGGAGAACGCGGAAGCGGTCTTCGTGGGCGCACCGACCGTCGAGCAGCTCGCGTCGACCGTCGCGAAGGTCCGGGACGCCCTGGAGGCAGCTGGTCGCGACCGGTACGCCGCCCGCGTCTACACGCTGCTCACCGTGATCACGGACGCCACCGACGAGCTTGCCCAGGCGAAGTACGAGGACTACCTGTCGTACGCGTCGGAGCTCGGTGCGCTGGTGCTCAACTCCGGCTGGATGGGCGTCGACCTGTCGCAGTGGGACCCGGACCAGCCCCTCGGCGACGTCGAGTCGAACGCGATCCAGTCGGCGGCGGCGAACATCGCGGCAGCGACGGGGGAGGACGGGTCGAAGTGGACGATCCGTGACCTGGCGCGGCAGACGGCGATCGGCGGGCTCGGCCCGGTGGCGGTCGGCGGGGGAGCGACGATCGCCGACCGGCTGCAGGAGATCCAGGAGCTGACCGACGTCGACGGCTTCAACCTGGCCTACGCGGTGACCCCGGGCACGTGGGAGGACGTCATCGAGTTCGTGATCCCGGAGCTCCGCGCCCGTGGGGCCTACCCGGAGGAGTACGAGCCGGGGTCGCTCCGCCAGAAGCTGCACGGCCGTGGGGACCGGCTGCCCGACGAGCACCGTGGGGCGTCGTTCAGGATCGGGAGCCGGGCGGTCGTAGGCTGATCGGGTGATCGAGTCGTCCGTGGTCGTGCGTCCCGCGACCCCGGACGAGACCGACACGTGCATCGACCTGTGGGCCGCGGCCGTGGCCGCCCGTGACGGTGCCGCCGAGGACCCGGCGGTGCGGGAGCGCGCGCGGCAGAAGTTCGCGGCGGAGCACGTCGCCTGGCTGGTGGCTCCCGGCCCGGACGGTGCGGTCGACGGCTTCGTGCTCGTGACGGCACCGGGCACCGGTCGGTCGACGGACCCGGCGGACGCCGCCTACCTGTCGTTGCTCGCGGTGCGCCCCGGGGTGCAGGCCCGCGGGGTCGGACGGTCGCTGCTGTCCGAGGCGGTGCACGACGCCCGGGCCGCAGGGCACCCCCGCGTGGTGCTGCACGTGCTCGGCGACAACGACCGGGCGGTGCGGCTGTACGAGGCGGGCGGCTTCGTGGCGACGGGCGACGAGTTCGCGCACGCGCTGAGCGGGGTCACCACCCGCGTGTACGTCGCGGGCTGACGCTGGCTACGCGTCCTGACCGCGCACCGGCGTCCACGTCGGGTAGGTCGCCGAGCGCCCGTCGCCCGACGACGTGCGGGTGATCCGGCGCTGGACCCACGGCAGGACGTACTCGCGGTAGTAACGGAGTTCCTCGCCCAGACGGGTCCGAGCGGCACCGGGGTCCGCGGGCTCGACCGGCGCGGGGCCGTCCAGGACCGCGTGCAGCGCCAGGTCCGCGACGCGCTGGTGCCCGGTGGCGTTCATGTGCAGCCGGTCGTCCGACCAGAACTCCGCACGACGCAGGTGCGGGTCGCGGGAGACGTCGACGAACGGCAGGCCACGGCGTCGGGCGAGCGTGCCGAGCGCCTCGGCCCAGGCATCACCGCGGCGGTTGATCAGGGAACCGAGGGGCAGGCGGGCGCTCGGGTCGGCTGGGCTGAGGAGTGCCAGGCGCGCCCCGGTGGCCTCGACACGGTCGGCGGCGGCCTCGACCTGCCCGATCAGCGCGTCCACCTCGAAGCGCGGGCGCAGCAGGTCGTTGCCGCCGGCGCAGAAGGTGATCAGGGTCGGCGCCGGGTCGAGCGCGAGGGCGGCCTCGAGTTGACCGTCGAGGACCCCGGCGAGCAGTCGGCCGCGCACCGCGAGGTTCGCGTACGAGACGTGGGCGTCCGAGGCTCCCGCCATCGCGCTCGCGAGTCGTCCGGTCCAGCCGGGGAACGGAGCGGGTCCGGCGTCGCCGATGCCCTCCGAGAAGCTGTCGCCGATCGCGACGTAGCGGATGGTGTCGTGCATGCGCCCATCATCGTGCACATGCCTGTGCAGGTTCCCGGTGGGCGGCGCGAGCTTCGTGAGTTTGGTGGGCTTCGTGAGCAGAAATGGTCGGGTCACCGTTCGGCACCCGACCATTTCTGCTCACGAAGGGCTCGTCACCCTCAGCGAACCCTCACAGCACCGCCTTCGGCACCCGGTGCAGGGTGACCGCACCGACGGCGGCGAAGGGGTGCAAGGGGTCCGGGGCGGTGGAGCCGGTCGGCCCGCCGAGCTTCGAGTCACCGACCGCACTGAGCACCGCGTAGGCGTCCTCGGCGGTCCAGCCGTGCTCGTCGACCAGGAACGCGAAGGCATCCTCGTACCCGCGCCGGACGCTCTCCTGCACGGGGTCGCCGAGGCCGACGAACAGCCAGTCGTCGGCGGTCTCGATGCGGGGCGCGCGGAGCACCGGACCGCCCTTGACCAGGTCGACGGAGACGATCGCGGTGCCCTGGGCCTCGATGGCGACGAACGACGACTCGCCCTCGGCCATGAGCGCGTGGATGTCGCCGATCGACAGCAGCGCACCGGGGACCCGGACGGGCAGGGACACCGTCGAGCCGGGGCGGGCCTCGGTGACGTCCATGTTGCCGCCCTCCGGGTAGGCCGGCATGATCGTCGAGTTCTCACCCTCGGCCGGCGCCGTGCCGATGCACCCGATCATCGGCCGGACGGGGAACCGGTGCCGGTCGGACACCTGCACCATGTCGTCCGAGATCGGGCAGCGGCGGGCGAAGACCCGGTCGCCCATCACGTGCTGCAGGGCCCCGGAGCCGGGCAGGGACACCGACCACCCGTGCGTGGTCAGCTCGATGGCGTGGATGGTCACCACGAGGGTGTCGCCGGGTTCCGCCCCCTCGACGAACACCGGCCCGGTCACCGGGTTGATCGGTGCCTGCAGCTGCGCCATGTCGTGGTGCTGGTCGAGTTCGGCGTAGACGGCGTCGGTGGTCTCGAAGCCGATGGTCTCGCCGGTGCCGGGGCGGACCCGCAGCACGGGCTCCCGGTCGGCCGAGAACCCGGGGCGGCCGAGGGTGTTCGGCAGGAAGTGGTCCGGCGTCATCGTGCGTCCTCGGTCGTCGGTTCTGCTTCGGAGCCGACCTCGGTGGAACGGCCGGTGCGTCGGTAGTACAGGAACACGGCCGCGCCGACGATCAGCCAGATGATGCCGCCGACCTTCGCCTCGACCGCGGCGTTGAGCAGGACGTACCCGATGATCAGGAACCCGACCAGCGGCACGACCAGGTGCAGCAGCCAGTTGCGCGACTTCCCCTTGACCACGTGGTGCACGAAGACGGACACGTGCAGGAGCATGAAGCCGAAGAGCGCGCCGAAGTTCACGAGCGACGAGATCGTGTCGATCTGCCCGACGAAGAACAGCACCAGGATCGCGGAGAGCACCGAGACGACGATGATCGCGTTCTGCGGCACCTGGCGCCCGTTGAGCTTGTGCAGGAACGCGGGCAGCTGACGGTCGCGGCTCATCGAGAAGAGCAGACGGCTCGTCGCGGCCTGTGCGGCCATGGCGTTCGCGATGCCGACGGCGAGTACGTTGACGGCGAAGAACGCGGTGGCCCAGCCGCTCGACGAAGCCTGCTCGACGATGGTGAAGAAGGCGTTGCCGGCCTCGCTGTCCGAGAACGAGTCCCGCCCCGCGGCCAGGGCGGATGCGAGCCAGGTCTGCAGGATGAACAGGAACGCCACGATGACGAGCGCCAGGATCATCGCCGTGCCGGCTCCGCCACGACGGCCGGTGGACTCCTCGGACAGCGTCGAGATGCCGTCGAAGCCCAGGAAGCTCAGCACCGCGATCGACAGCGCCGAGGCGATGAGCGGCGCCGACACCTTGGCAGGGTCCCAGATCTGCTCGGTGCCGAAGGACGCGTCGGGGATCGTGCCACCGGTCAGCGCGACGATGGCGATGACGACGAAGATCGCGACGAAGACGAGCTCGATGAGCAGGAAGATGCGGTTCGCGAGCTTGAGCGAGGACACCCCGGCCAGGTTGATGACCGTGTTGATCGCGACGAACACGAGCGCCCACAGCCAGCGGGGCGTGCCCGGGAAGATGCCGACCATGCTCTCCGCGGCGAACACGTAGAGCAGCGTCGGGACGAGCAGGTAGTCGAGCAGGATCGCCCAGCCGGCGAAGAACCCGGCGGTGGGGTGGATGCCGCGGCCGACGTACGAGAACACGCTGCCGGCGAGGGGGATCGACTTCGCCATCTGCGCGTAGGCCAGGGCGGTGAAGATCATCGCGACGAGGCCGACGAGGTACACCAGCGGCACCATGCCGCTGGAGGCGTTGTAGACGGTCCCGAAGATCGCCCACGGGGCGATCGGGACCATGAAGACCAGCCCGTAGATGAGCAGGTCGGTGGTGCTGACGGAGCGCTTGAGCTCCTGCTTGTAGCCGTAGGCCTCGAGCTGCTGCTGTGCGGAGAGCTCGCTGTGCTGCTGCGACATGTCGGGTTCCGTTTCGGGTGGAGGGACGGGTGCTGTCTCTTATACACATC
>NZ_QKTH01000022.1:0-57694 GCF_003234485.1 Curtobacterium sp. MCLR17_034 | reverse complement strand
GAACCCGCTCCCGGCGGCGGGAGGGTCGGGGCAGGTCGGGGGCGTCAGCCGCCGGGAGCGGGTTCCGGGGCGGGCTGCTCGGGAGCGGGCTGCTCGGGTTCGGGTGCCGCATCGATCGACGCGCTCGGCGGGTTCGGGTCCTGGTGCCCATCGACGACCGCAGCCACTGTGACGTACCCGTCCCGCAGCGTGCTGTCGATCACGGGCAGCTTGTCGGGGGCGTACTGCTGTGGCGGCTCGCAGCCGTCGGAGAGCAGGCGGGGTACGCAGACCTGGACGATGTAAGCCGACGGCTGGAGCCCGGCGTTCTGCGGAGGCGCAGTCACCGTCAGTTGTGTCCCGGCCGTCACGGAGTCCGGCAGCGTGGCACGGGTCTGCACCGGGCGCAGCCCGCCCACCGTGGAGCCGTCCCCGCAGAAGTTGGACGTGCTGTCCGCGCAGGCCACCACGGTCACGCTCACCGTCGAGCCGAACGCGGCACCGGTGACCCAGGAGCCGTTCCCGCCGAAGGACACGAGGCCGCCGCCGTTGACCGAGTAGGCGTAGTGGTCGATCGATCCGTTGGGGCTCGGCTGGGCGCGCGGGTTCCGGATGCGGATCGCGTACGTGCCGTCGTCCTCGCTGAACCGCTCGACGCCGATGTCGGCCGACGCGGTCCCCGGAGCGGAGTACCCCTGCACGGACGCCGCACGGCTCGGCGTGCAGAACAGACCGTTGTCGGCAAGCGCGACGTACTGGAAGTTGCCGTTCGAGTTCAGCGTGTCGTTGGCGCTCCCGCCGTCCCAGCGCTTGTCCGAGCCGGTGGTCGAGCAACCGCTCGGAATGTTCACCCCGGGCGGGTACCGCACGATCGTGAGCGTTCGACCGCCCCCGGCCCAGTCGTTCTCGGCCGCACTGAGCGACACGTTGGTCCGCCCGGGCGACACGTCGCGCGACGCGTTCAGCGTCGGGACGCCCGGCGTCCCGACGGCACTGCCGGTGGCGGACGCAGAGTTCCACTGCACGACGGTGCCGTTGCGGTCGGCGTCGTTGCGAGCGGACACCGTGACCTTGTACTGGGCAGCGCTCTGGGCGCCGGTGAACGAGGTGTTCGTGGCGGTGCCGGTGTGCCGCGTGGTCGACAGGCCGGGGCCCTCGATCGTGACGATGTAGTCGTCGACCGCGCTGCCGTTGTTCGGCGCGGACACCTTGCCCCACTTGACGTCGAGCTGGTTCGGTGTCGCCTTGCTCGGCGTGACCGTGATGCCCTTCGGGGGTGCCGGCACGAAGTCCGCACTCATCGGACCCGAGCGGGACGAGGGCTTCGAGTCGCCGATCGCGTTGGTCGCCACGACCTGGAACCGGTACGACGCCTTCGGGTCGAGTCCGGTCAGCGTGCACACCGTCGCGGTCCCGCAGTTCTTCGAGACGCCGTTGGTCCCGACGACCCGGTAGCCCGTGATGGGCGAGTTGTTGCCCTGCGGGGTCGACCACGTGAGCGTGACCTGACCGCCGTCGTAGGAACCGGTGCGGGTGGGTGCACCCGGAGCGTCCGGGACGTCCTGCACCGAGATGGTGACGTCGCCCCAGACGTACCGGTCGGGATCGTTCGTCGCGTCCGCCACCTGGTACTGCAGGTGGGCGTCGCCGGGCTTCGCGGTGTCGGCGACCGAGACCTGCAGGCGCGTGCGGTCACCGCTCGGCGTGACGGTGACGCCGCTCGGCAGCCCGCCGGACAGCCCGCGGATGTTCACGACGCGCAACCGCTCACCCGGGAACGGGTTGGTCGGCTGGTCGTTCGTGAGCACGTCGATGGTGGTGGTCGCCCCGCGCTTCGTCACCGACCGGTCGGGACCGGGCTGGACCACGGGACGGGTGGAGGCGACGACGCCGACGGTGACGGTGCCGGCGCGACCGGTGTTGGCGTCGTCCGCGACACCGATCCCGATCGACGCGGTGGTGTTCTTCTTCGCGGTGTCGGCGACCGAGATCGTGAGCTGCTGCTTCGCGATCGAGGCGGTCGTCCCCGCGGCGGGCCGGCCGACGATCGAGTACCGGAGCTCGGGCAGGTCTCGGGGGTACGGGTAGTCGGTCAGCTTCGTCAGGTCGATCTTGCGCGTCTCGCCCGGCTGCATCTCGACCGAGGATCCCGTGAACGCCGGCGGCTGGTTCGACCGGGGCGTGACCGTGATCGGGAGCACGAGCGTGGCGACGCGGCCCTTGCCGCCGTTCGCCGACGAGCCGTCGGTGACCTCGAACGAGATCGACGCCTTGCCGTAGTAGAGCTTCGCCGACGTGAACTGCAGCGTCGAGGAGTCCACCACCAGGCTCTGCCCGTTGGCGTGGGTGGCCTTGACCGTGCCTCGGTCGGTGATCTTCGCGGTCTCGCCGTTCGCCGTCACGACGAAGTCCTGCAGCGGGATGCGGACGGTGGCCTCGCTCTTCACCGTGACCGCACCGGCGCTGCGGTTGATCTGGGGCAGGGCGTCGTCGAAGCCCGGCACGTTGATGAAGCCGTAGGAGACGATGTCCGGGTGGTCGGCCCGGGCGACCGAGAACGGGATCACCTGCGAGTCGTCGGTCAACCGGACGGTGATGCGGCCGTCGTCGGTGGGCGTCGCGGTGTCGCCGTAGCCGGGGACGACCCCGACCCGGAGGTCGGCCGCGGTGCCCTCGGCGAAGAAGACGTTGTCGAGCACGTCGACGGTCACGCTCTGCCGGTGCAGGATGTCCTGCAGGTCGAGGGTCGTGTCGTCGACCTCGGGCCGGAGCGGCTGGGCGTCGGGGTCGACGGTCACCGTGAGGAAGGCCGTGCTCGATCCCCCGCTGCTGTTCGCGACGGTGTAGAGCACCGCGAAGTCACCGCTCTTCGCCGACTCCGGAGGCGTGACGCGGATCTGCTGCTTCCGGAGGACCTTGGCAGTGACGTCCTCTGCCGTCGGCTCGGCCTGCGCGACGGTCAGCTGCCCGCCTTCGGGGTCGGAGTCGTTCTGCAGGACGCGCACCGTCACCGACCCACCGGGGCGGATCGTGACGTGGTCGGCCTCGGCCACGGGGTTCGAGGCCTGCTCGGCGCGGGGTGCGATGCCGACCCGCACGGTGCCGGTGGCGCGGGCCCCGAGGGCGTCGACGACGGTGTAGGTGAACTCGTCGGTGCCGGCCGAGTAGTCGCCCGCCTCGTAGGTCAGGGCGTCCGAGCCGACGTCCGAGACCGACCCCTTGTCGGGGTTGGAGCCCACGCCGACCAGCTGGACGGAGTCGCCGTCCGGGTCGATCCCGTTCAACGGCACGCTGACCCGCACCGACGACCCGGCGACGACGCGCGCGGTGACGGTCTGCGGGACGGGCGGGTTGTTCGTGGCGGCGTCACGTTCGCGCACCGAGATCGACACGGCGGCGTCGGCGTACTGGCCGTCCGGGCCGGCGACCCGGTAGACGGTGGTGTAGTTGCCCGGCGTCTTCGGGGCGAGGTACCGCAGGTGGTCGCCGGAGACGAACAGCAGGCCGCCGTCACCGGGGACGTTCTGCACCAGTTCGGGCTGCAGCGTCAACGGCTCGCCCTCGGGCTGGGTGTCGTTGTCGAGCACGTCGATGTTCGCGACGTCGCCGACACGGACGGTCGCGCTGTCCGGTTGGGCGACCGGCGGTTGGATGCGGTCGGGCTTCGGGACCTCGACGACCGTGATCGTGCCGGGTGACGACGCCAGGCCGTTGGTCTCCGTGTACCCGAACGAGACCGGACCGTCGAGGGGCGCCGTGAGCGTGACACGGACCGTGTGCTGGTCGAGGAGGCTCGCCTGCACGCCGCTGCCCCGTGGGGGTCCGTCGAGCGCCGTCACGAGCAGCACCCCGCCCGCCGGGTCGATGTCGGTCGCGGTGACGTCCGTGTCCTTGGTGGACAGGGTGTTCACGAACACCGTCTTCGGCGTGGTGATCGGCGCCGTCGAGGCGTCTGGTGGCGCGAGGACGGTCACCCGGACGATGCCGCTCGAGGTCTTCACGCCGTCGGTCACCGTGTACTCGAGCTGGTGGTCGCCCGCCCGCTCCCCCTGCACCCGGAAGGTCCCGGCGTCGTAGCTCGGGGTGACGGTGAGCCCGGACGCCGACGACACGCTCGTCAGCGTCACGGTGCCGTTGCCACCGCGCACGTGGTCGAGCGGCTCGACCGTGAAGGCCTTGCCGGCGTACCCGGACACCGGGAACGGATCGGCGCGCAGCGGGACGGTGCCCTGCTTGGCGACCCGGACCGTCACAGCTCCCCGGCCGTCGGCGCGACCGTCGCTCACGACCAGCTGCACGGAGCGCTCACCGGTCCGGCCGCTGTCGTTCCGGAAGTCGAGCAGGCCGTCCGGTGTGGTGGACACCCGGTCGCCGTTCGATGCGGTCGCCGACTCCAGGTAGACCGGGTCGCCGTCCGGGTCGACCCAGTCGCCGAGGACGTTCGAGACGACGTGCCCGTTCTGGACGACGTCGGCCGAGGTGTCACGGACCTGCCGCGGCGCCTCGTTCTGACTGTCGGGGCGCACGCTGACCCGGACGGTCGCCGTGTCCGATCCGCCGTTGCCGTCGGTGATCGTGTACGGGAACGTCACGGTCCCGGTGGCGCGCGACGACAGCGTGACCTGCAGCCGTTGGCCGTCGCCGACGATCGCGACGCGGCCGGCGGACTTCGAGATGGTGCCGACCTCGCTCACGATGATCGGGTCACCGTTCGGGTCGTAGTCGTTGAGCAGGACCGGGAGGCTCGTGGTGCGTCCCGGACGAGCGCCCAGTTCGTCGTCCACCGCCACCGGCGGCTTCTGGTCCTTGTCGACCTCGGGGTCGTCGTCGGAGACCTGCTCCTGCTGCTGCTCGTCGTCCTGCTTGATCAGGTCGGCCCAGTTGTCGATGAGCTGCCCGCTCCGGTCGATCGCCCAGGAACGGCCGCTCGTCGGGTCGTTGGCGACCACGGTGTCGCCGTTGTGCAGGATCTGCAGTTCGCTCGTGCCACCGGTGCTCGCCAGCCGCTGCAGCGCGTTGCCGTCACACGTGTCGATCGCCTGCCCGCCCGCCCACGCCGCGTACGTGCAGGAGCCGTCGACGTAGGGCCGCGCGGCTCGTCCGGCCACCTGGAGCGCGGTGGCGTCCACGGTGCCGGAGGCGCTGACGCGGACCAGGCCCGCCGTGCCCGCGACCGTGACCTGGGCCGTGCTGTCGGAGGACCGCTGGAGGGCCGGCGACGACCCGACCCGGTCGCCGAGTTCGACGGTGCGGCCGTCGACCGACAGGGCACCGCTCGTCCGGTCGAGCACGGCGAGGTGCCCGTCGAACGTGGCGACCTGGAAGTCGTCACCCCGGTCCATGTCGACCTTCCACCGTTCGGCGACGGTGAGTGTCGTGCCGACGTCGACCAGCGACGCCGTCCCGGTCTTCGCGGAGTAGACCGCGACGTGGCCGTCGGAGGCGTCGAAGACGGTGTCGGCGCCCAGGGTCAGGTCGGCCTTGGCCGACGCGTCGAACTCGGCGAGGTCGTTCGCGGGGGTCGCCCAGAGCTCGCCCGTGTCGGCGTTGCCGATGACCGCGGTGTCGCCCGCGAAGAAGACCTGCGGCGTCCCCGCCGGCAGCGTGATCGCATCGCCCACGGTGGCGTCGGCGACGTCGACCCGGGCGACCGTGCCCTTGGTCTCGTCGACGCTGTAGACGGTGGAGCCGCGCTGCAGCACGGACAGGTCGTCGCTGGCCGTCTCGACCGCGGTGTTGAGCTGCAGGATGCCGGTGTTCGCCCGACCGACGGCGCCGTACTCGGCCGAGGGCACCCATACCGTGCCGTCGCCGAGGTCGACGCGTTGCGTGTGGTACCCGGTGGAGACGATGGCGGTGGTCGCGACGACGGCGGCGACGAGCACCGAGGCACCGGTCGTCACGGCGGCGGAGCGGTGCTTCGCGAGGAGGGCGCGGATCACCCGGCGCTCCCGATCGTCGCGCACTTCTGCGCGCTCGCGGCACCCGTCTTGCCGTCGCGGTTCACGGCGACGGCGATGCACTCCTCGTCGCCGCGTTCACCGGAGACGACGAACGTCGTGCCGGTCTGCTGGCTCGACGACCCGTTGGACGAGATGACGTACGTGTCGCCGCTGCGCAGCCCCGGGTCGGTCCAGCTGAAGGACACGGACTGCGGCGACGGCTCGGCACGGACCTCGGCCACGACCGGGATCGCCCCGGCGCCGAGCCGACCGACGACGACGACCGTGGCGATCGCGAGGGCGGCGACCACGACGACGGCCAGGGACGTCGCCCAGACCAGGGTCGAACGGGTCCGGCGCCGGGCACGCGTCACAGACCCGGTGCGGTGCACGGTGCCGACGCTGTGCGAACCGCCGGCCACGACCCCGCCCTGCACCGCGCGGCGGGTACGACGACGCCCGCCGACCCGGGTGGGTGGCTGCAGCTCACGGATCACGGTGCGCTCACCGTGCGGGGTCGGCGTCGAGATCGCCCAGGCCTCGACCGCGACGTCGGCGGACGTCTGCGGGATGCCGAGCTCGGCCTCGACCTGCTGGAACCCGCGGACGAGTTCCATCACCGTCGCGGGGCGTCCCTGCGGCTTGCGGGACAGCGCCGAAGCGAGCAGGCGCTCCAGCGAGGGCGGCACGTCGGTGCGACCGGTGGGCTTCACGCCGCCCTTGTCGATCCGGTGCATCAGGTCGTTCGCACCGTTCTTGCCGCCGCGGACCTCGAACGGGCTGCGCCCGGCGAGGAGCGAGTACACCGTCGCCGCGAGTGAGTACACCTCGGACTGGATCGTGCCGCGCGACTCGTCGATCAGGACCTCGGGCGCGGACCACGGGATCGACATGCCGATCGGCTCGTCGGGGTCGGTGCCCCCGATCGTCGCGGCGATGCCGAAGTCGGAGAGCACGGGGTTGCCGTAGGCCGTCAGCAGGATGTTCGACGGCTTGATGTCTCGGTGCAGCACGCCCTCGCGGTGTGCGGTCTCGAGCGCCGACCCGATGCGGATGCCGATCGACAGCACCTCGGACACCGGGATCGGTTCGCGGCGGTAGCGCTCACTGAGGGACGAGGAGCAGAGCTCCATGACCAGGTAGGGCCGGCCGTCGGCGGCGACGCTGGCCTGGAGGACGGTGAGGATCGACGGGTGCGTGCTGAGCCGGGCCATCAGGTTGGCCTCGGCCTGGAACATCTGCCGGACGCGGTCGTCGACGACCTCGTCCAGCAGCACCTTCACCGCGACCTGTCGTCGGGGCATGTCCTGCTCGTAGAGGAAGACGTCGGCGAAGCCACCGGACCCGAGGACGTGCACGGGACTGAAACCGCCGATCACGGGCGGGTTGGACGGTAGGCGTCTCGCCATGGTCCTCTCCTCCCCCGGCCGAGCGGCCAGCTCTCTCGACGTGGCCATGTCATTGTACGAAGCGTGGGTGACCGACATTCCGCACGCCGATCCCCCACAGCTCGACGTGTTCCCCCAGTTCGGGGGCCAGCTAGTGGCGCGGCAGCGTGTCCTCGAGGTCGCCGTCGTCCGGTGCGGCATCGACCTGCAGCACCACCACGGTGACGTTGTCACGACCGCCGGCCACGACGGCGTCGCCGACGAGGCGCTCTGCCAGGTCCTGCGCGCCCGGCTCACGTGCGGCGATGCGCGCGATCCCGGCGTCGCCGAGCTCCTTGGTGAGCCCGTCGGAACAGACGATGTAGCGGTCGCCGGCCCGCAGGGGCAGGGTCCACCAGTCCGGCGCCGGCGGTTCGCCGAAGCCGACCGCACGCGTGATGACGTTGCTGTCCGGGTGCTGCTCGGCGTCCTCGGCACGAAGCAGGCCGGCGTCCACCATCTCCTGCACCACCGAGTGGTCGACGGTGACGCGGCGGAGCACGCCGTCCTCGATGCGGTAGGTGCGGGAGTCACCGACGTTGAACACGAGCGCCGCGGGCTGCCCGAGCGAGGCCACGAGCGCGATCCCGGTGACGGTGGTGCCCGCGCCGATGGCGTTGCCGCCGGCTGCACGCTCGATGTCGGCGGTCGCGAGGAGCAGCGCACGCTGGATGCCCTGACGCGTGGTGAACGGTTCGGCCGTCACCTGCTCGAGCCGACGCACGACCGCGTCACTGGCACGGTCGCCCGCGAGGTGTCCGCCCATGCCGTCGGCGACGACGAAGAACGGCGCGCCCACGATGTAGCTGTCCTCGTTGTGGTCACGCCGCCGACCGACGTCGGTCGCGGCTCCCCACGAGAGTGTCAGGGTGGCGCCGTCGGCACCGGGGACGTCGATGGCGTGCGCAGTGGCTGCTCGGCCGAGTTCGGTCACGTGTCAGGATCGCTCTCTGGTGGGTCGGGGCGTGCCGTGTGCTGTCTGATCGGAGGGCCACGGGGGAACCGGAGGCAGCCCCTCTGCCGTCGGTGCGACCCGGAGGTACGGCGAGAGGACCTCGATGGCGTTGCCGTCACCGATCTCGACTACCGTACCCGTCAGCGCGACGATCGACGCACCCGACGCCATGCGGTAGGCGGGCGCCCCGGCCGGGCGGACGACGGTCCCGTTGGTGGACCGGAGGTCCTGCACGACGACGGCTTCGCCCTCGGCGTGCATCCGGACGTGGGACGACGACACCTGCCCGTACGTCGACCGCACGGTCACGAGTTCGGGCTGCGGGCCACGGGTGACCCGCGGCAGCGACGGCCGTCGCCCGATGACCACCGGGTGGTCGAGCCGGAAGGTGCGGTCGCCGATGCGGATCGAGGGCACGCGTGCCGTGGGGGCGGCGGGCACCGCCGGGACGGCCGGGAGGCCCGGGGCGGCACCCAGGAACGGGCTCGGCCCGGCACCGGGTCGCGCCGGCACCCGGACGACGGTGTCCTCCGGATCGACGTCGTCCACCGCTGCGGGTGGCTGGTCGGTTGCCCCGGCCGCGGGCCGGATGACCGTGTCACCGAGGACCCCGTCGTCGGAACCGGGGTCGGGGTCGGGGTCGGGACCGGCTCCCGGGACGACGGGACCTGCGCGCCGGATGACGGTGTCGTCGACGGCGTCCGCCGTCCGGTCGCCCAGCGATCGTCGGGGTCGCCGGATGACGGTGTCCTCGATGTCGTCGTCGTACAACCGGAGCCCTCCCAGTGTGGTCTCCCCCACCGTAGACGATCCGGTCGACCCCACGTCATCGACGCTCCCACGACGGCCCGCTGCCCGCGACGACCGAGCGCAGGACGAGCCCCGCGAGCGGGTCGTCCGCGCGGGTCTCGAGGGCGTACCGGGCACGCGTCTCCGCCCGGGCCCACGACCCGAGCGCCCACGCACACCAGGCGCCGAGCGACAGGGCGCCGGCAGCGCCCGACGATCCGTCGAACGGGCCGTCCTGCGCCCGCCACACGCGCCATGCATCGGCACACCGGTCACCGGCGAGCCGCACGCGGGCCCGATCGGGAGCCGGGCCGAAACCGTGGAGCGCCGGCGGTGTCGGATCCGCGAAGGGGTCGAACACCCGGATCGACCGGGGATCGGGTGTGCCCTGCGCCGCGATGAACGGCACCAGGGCCATCCGGGGCGCGAGTGCGCCGCACGCGGTCACCACGGCCGTCGCAGCGGCCGTCGACAGGTCGGCGCGACCGGGCGCGACCAGCGCGGCCGCCGCAGCGGGGAGGGTGACCGCCGCGGCGATCTCGCGAGGGAAACGGACTGCGGAGCCGGGGCCGGACTGTGCCGTGAGAGGGATCATGCACGCCATCGAAACGTGCTTGGAGCCTCCAGGCAGGGTCGCCCCGACCATCTGTGGACCGGAGCGAGCCCGCTCACGCCTGTGGAGGACGAGCCGACCCGGCACCCAACCCGGCACCCGCTCAGGCGACGACGGGCTCCAGGCTCTCGGCGACCAGGTCCCAGCCACCCTCGTTGCGCTCGACGACCACGCCGTTCGCGGCCGCCCAACCGACCAGGTCGTCCATGCTGCCGATGCTCGCGCCGGTGCGGGCGAGCAGCGCCACCAGGCGACCCTTCGCGGTCTTGTTCCAGTGGTTCAGCGCACGACGACGACCGGAGCCGTCGACGCTCACCACCCGTGGTGCCACTGCTCCGGACACGGGACCGAGCTGCCGGTACCCCTCGGACCGCAGGTCGAGCACCAGGCCGTCCGCACGGGTCAGCAGGGAACGGGTTGACACCGCGGGCCAGTGCGCGGCCAACCGGATCGAGCCGAGCCGGGAGTCGTGTGAGAGCCGGTACGCCGGGATCGGGTCACCGGCACCGATCGGACCGAACATCGCGGACTGCACGATCACGTGTTCCGCCCACCACGCACGGGTCGCCGCATCCGCGTCCTGCGCGCCCAACGGGTCGTAGAGGACCCCGGTGTACCGCTCGATCGCGGGCATGGTGCCCGAGGTGTCGAGCTCGAGGTTCCGGAGCCGCTCGGCGATCGACTTCGGACCGAGCTTGAGCGCCGTCCTGGCCGAGGACTCCTCGGAACTGACGAAGCGGGCCGCGGTGATCACCGCGGCCCGCTCATCGGCCAGTTCCGGGAACGAGAGCGCACGCAGATCGAGCGTGCGGCTCGTGTCCCCGCCCTCCCGCTTCGTCTCCGAAGGCGGGAGCAGGACGGTCAGTCCGGTCAGGACGCCAGCGCGGCCTGCCGCGCGACGATCGTCACCGTGTCGTGCTCGACCGACAGGAAGCCGTCCTCGGCGTCGACCGCGACGGTCGACCCGTCGGCCCGCGTGATGCGGACCTGACCCTGCGCCAGGATCGCGAGCATCGGCTCGTGTCCGGCGAGGATGCCGATCTGGCCCTCTGTCGTCCGTGCGACGACCATGGTGGTGTCGCCCGACCAGACCTCACGGTCCGCCGAGACGACGCTCACGCTGAGACCCGCCATGTCAGCGGTTCTCCTTCTGGATCTGAGCCCACTTCTCTTCCACGTCGTTGATGCCACCGACGTTGAAGAACGCCTGGGTCGCAACGTGGTCGAACTCGCCGTCGGCGATGGCGCGGAAGGACTCGATGGTGTCCTTGAGCGGCACCGTGGAGCCCTCGACACCCGTGAACTTCTTCGCCATGTAGGTGTTCTGCGAGAGGAACTGCTGGATACGACGAGCGCGCTCGACCGTGATCTTGTCCTCTTCGGAGAGCTCGTCGACACCGAGGATGGCGATGATCTCCTGCAGTTCCTTGTTCTTCTGGAGGATCTGCTTGACGCGCGTGGCCGTCTCGTAGTGGTCGGCACCCAGGTAGCGCGGGTCCATGATGCGCGACGTCGAGGCCAGCGGGTCGATCGCGGGGTACAGACCCTGCGATGCGATCTCACGGGAGAGCTCGGTCGTCGCGTCGAGGTGCGCGAACGTGGTGGCCGGAGCCGGGTCGGTGTAGTCGTCAGCCGGCACGTAGATCGCCTGCAGCGAGGTGATCGAGTGACCGCGCGTCGAGGTGATGCGCTCCTGGAGCACACCCATCTCGTCGGCGAGGTTGGGCTGGTAACCCACGGCGGACGGCATGCGGCCGAGCAGCGTCGAGACCTCGGAGCCGGCCTGCGTGAAGCGGAAGATGTTGTCGATGAAGAGGAGCACGTCCTGCTTCTGGACATCGCGGAAGTACTCCGCCATCGTCAGCGCCGACAGGGCCACGCGGAGACGCGTTCCCGGCGGCTCGTCCATCTGGCCGAACACGAGGGCCGTCTTGTCGAAGACACCCGCCTCTTCCATCTCACCGATGAGGTCGTTGCCCTCACGGGTGCGCTCCCCGACACCGGCGAACACCGAGACACCACCGTGGTCCTGCGCGACGCGCTGGATCATCTCCTGGATGAGGACGGTCTTGCCGACGCCCGCACCACCGAAGAGGCCGATCTTGCCACCCTGCACGTACGGGGTGAGGAGGTCGATGGACTTGATGCCGGTCTCGAACATCGAGGTCTTGGACTCGAGCTGGTCGAAGGCCGGGGCCTTGCGGTGGATCGGCCAGCGCTCGGTGATCTCGAGCTTCTCGTCCGTGTTGAGCACGTTCCCGAGGACGTCGAAGACCTTGCCCTTGGTGACGTCGCCGACGGGGACCGAGATCGGAGCGCCCGAGTCACGGACCTCCTGGCCACGGACCAGGCCGTCGGTCGGCTTCAGGGAGATGGCACGGACGAGGTCGTCGCCCAGGTGCTGCGCGACCTCGAGGCCGATCTCCTGCGACGAGTCACCGATGGTGATGGTCGTGAACAGGAGGTTGTACATCTCCGGGATTGCGTCGTGGGGGAACTCGATGTCGACGACGGGGCCCGTGACACGGGCGATCCGGCCGACACCGGGCGCCGACGACGTCTCGACCGCGGTGGTTGCGGTGTCGGTCATGGCTGGTGCCTTCCTGAGGGTGGGTATCTGTCCGCGAACGACGCGGACTACTTCTTCTTCGACGAGAGGGCGTCGGCGCCGCCGACGATCTCGGAGATCTGCTGGGTGATCTCCGCCTGACGCGCGTTGTTCGCGAGTCGGGTGAAGTCACGGATCAGCGAGTCGGCGTTGTCGCTGGCCGCCTTCATCGCCTTCTGACGCGCGGCGTGCTCGGAAGCAGCCGACTGCAGCATGGCGTTGAAGATGCGGCTCTCGATGTAGACCGGGAGCAGCGAGTCGAGCACCGCATCGGCGTCCGGCTCGAACTCGTAGAGCGGCAGGGGCTCGTTGCCCTCGGGCTCGTCAATGCCCTCGACGACCTCGAGGGGCAGCAGGCGAACGACCTGCGGCTCCTGGGTCGCCAGGCTGATGAACCGGTTGAACACGATGTGGATCTCGTCCACGCCGCCGTCAGCGGTGTCCTGGAGGAACTTCGCCACGACGGCGTCGCCGATCTCCTTGGCCGTAGAGAACTCCGGCTGGTCGGTGTTGCCGACCCACTGCTGCTCGGACGGACGCTCACGGAACGCGAAGTACCCGACGGACTTGCGGCCGACCAGGTAGTAGACGACGTCCTTGCCCTCGCTGCGGAGCAGGGAGGCGAGCTCCTCGCCCTGCTTGAGGACGTTCGTGCTGAACGCGCCGTTCAGGCCGCGGTCCGAGGTGAAGAGCACGACGGCTGCACGGGTCGACGACTCCGGCTCGGTGGTCAGCACGTGGTCGACGTTCGAGAACGTCGCCACGGCCGACACCGCACGCGTGACAGCCCGCGAGTACGGACCGGACGCAGCCATGCGGGCCTGCGCCTTCTGGATCCGCGACGCCGAGATCAACTCCATGGCGCGGGTGACCTTCTTCGTGGTCTTCGCCGACTTGATCCGCTGGCGGTAGACCCGGACCTGCGCTGCCATCTAGCGACGACCCTTGACGATCTGCTCCTGGTCGACGTCCTCGGCCTCAGCCGCGTCGAACTGCTCGGAGCCGAGGGTCTTGCCGTCGCTCGTCTGGAAGCTCTTCGTGAACTCGTCGATCTGCTTGTCCATCTCGGCGACGGTCTCGTCGCTGAGCTGGTTCGTCTCGCGCAGCGTCGTGAGGACGTCGGAGTTGCGACGCAGGTGGTCAAGCAGTTCGGACTCGAAGCGGAGCACGTCCGGCACCGGGACGGTGTCGAGCTTGCCGTTCGTGCCGGCCCAGATCGAGACGACCTGCTCCTCGACCGGGTACGGCGAGTACTGCGGCTGCTTGAGGAGCTCGGTCAGACGCGCACCGCGCTCCAGCTGACGACGCGACGCCTGGTCGAGGTCGGACGCGAACATCGCGAACGCCTCGAGCGAGCGGTACTGCGCCAGCTCGAGCTTCAGCGTGCCGGAGACCTTCTTGATCGACTTCACCTGGGCGTCACCACCGACGCGGGACACCGAGATGCCCACGTCGACGGCCGGACGCTGGTTCGCGTTGAAGAGGTCCGACTGCAGGAAGATCTGGCCGTCGGTGATGGAGATGACGTTGGTCGGGATGTACGCCGAGACGTCGTTCGCCTTGGTCTCGATGATCGGGAGACCCGTCATCGAACCGGCGCCGAGCTCGTCGGACAGCTTCGCGCAACGCTCCAGCAGACGGGAGTGCAGGTAGAAGACGTCACCCGGGTAGGCCTCGCGGCCCGGCGGACGACGCAGGAGGAGCGACACCGCACGGTAGGCCTCGGCCTGCTTCGACAGGTCATCGAAGATGATGAGGACGTGCTTGCCCTGGTACATCCAGTGCTGGCCGATGGCCGAACCGGTGTACGGGGCGAGGTACTTGAAGCCGGCCGGGTCGGAGGCCGGAGCGGCGACGATGGTGGTGTACTCCATCGCACCGGCGTCCTCGAGCGCACCCTTGACGGAGGCGATCGTGGAGCCCTTCTGACCGATGGCGACGTAGATGCAGCGAACCTGCTTCTCCTCGTCGCCGGACTCCCAGTTGGCCTTCTGGTTGATGATCGTGTCGATCGCGATGGCCGTCTTGCCGGTCTGGCGGTCGCCGATGATCAGCTGACGCTGACCACGGCCGACGGGGATCATCGCGTCGATGGCCTTGATACCGGTCTGCAGCGGCTGGTGGACCGACTTGCGGGCCATGACGCCGGGAGCCTGGAGCTCGAGGGCACGACGGCCCTCTGCGGCGATCTCGCCGAGACCGTCGATCGGGGCGCCGAGCGGGTCGACGACGCGACCGAGGAAGGCGTCGCCGACGGGGGCGGAGAGGACCTCACCCGTGCGGGTGACCTCCATGCCCTCCTCGATGCCGCCGAACTCGCCGAGCACGATGGCACCGATCTCGTCTTCGTCGAGGTTCTGCGCCAGGCCGAGCGTGCCGTCCGCGAAACGGATGAGCTCGTTCGCCATGACGCCGGGGAGACCCTCGACGTGGGCGATGCCGTCACCGGCGTCGGTGACGTGCCCGACCTCGGCCGTGGAGGCCTTCGTCGGCTCGTAGTTCGAGACGAAGTCCTTCAGGGCATCACGGATCTCATCGGGGCTGATGGTGATGTCTGCCATGGGATTTTCCTTGTGGTTTTCCGGGGCCCTTCGGCTCCGAGAGGGTGACGCTGCCGGACTCGGCAGTTCCCGTTGTGGACTTGGGGAGGAGCGGCTTCGACCGTACGCCTAGCCGGCGAGCTGGAGCCGGAGCTCCGAGAGTCGCGTGGACACGGTGCCGTCGATGACGTCGCCGCCGATCTGCACCCGGACCCCGCCGACGACCGTGGGGTCGACGACCTGGTTGATGCTGATGTCCTTGCCGTACCGCTCGGACAGACCGCGCGTGACGCGGGCCGACTGGGCGGGGGTCAGCGGCGTCGCCGTGACGACGGTCGCGACGAGCTTGCCGGCCTGCTCGGCCACGATGCGCGAGGCGTCGCGGACGATCTCACCGATGCGGCGGCCGCGGGGCTGCTGCACCAGGGCCGACACGATCGTGATCGTCTGCTCCGAGGCCTTGGCACCGAGGAGCCGCTCGACGAGCGCGCCCTTCTGCTCGGGGCTGCCGAGCTTGGTGCCGAGCGCCAGCTCGAGGCCGGCGTCCGAGCGGACGGCGGTCTCGAAGGCGAACAGCTCCGACTCGATCGACGAGTCCGGACCCGCGGTGGCGGCGACGGCGCGGATGCCCGCGTCCTCGATGCCCGCGAGCAGGTCCTGCTGCGAGGACCAGCGCGAGCCGGCCACCGCGGTCAGGACCGCACGCGTCGCGTCCGACTGTCCGGCGAAGACACGGTCGATGAGGACCTTCTTGCCGGCCGCGTCGGCCGTGGGGTCGGACAGCAGCCCGAGCAGCTGCGGCGCACCGGCGATCGCACGCCCGGAGGCGAGGATCTCGGCACCCGCGGCCAGGCCGGCGCTCGGACCGAGGTCCGACAGCACCGCCCTGGTGGACGCGAGTGCTTCTCTGGTAGCGCTGCGCATGCTCAGTGCTCCCCCGTCTTCGTGGCCTGCGAGGCCTCGAGGTCGGCGAGGAAGCGGTCGACCACTGCGGTCGACTTGGCGTCGTCCTTGAGGGATTCACCGATCACTCCGGACGCGAGGTCCAGCGCGAGGGTGCCCACTTCGGATCGGAGTGCCTGGACGGCGCTCTGGCGCTCGGCCTCGATCTGCGCCTGGGCGTTGGCCGTGATGCGTGCTGCATCGGCGGCCGCCTGCTCGCGGACCTCGTTGCCGATCGCCGTGGCGTCGGCGCGGGCCTGCTCACGGATGCGCGAAGCCTCGGCACGTGCGTCAGCGAGCTGCTTGTTGTACTCGTCGAGCGCAGCGGCAGCCTGCTCCTGAGCGGCCTCGGCCTTCTTGATGCCGCCCTCGATGGCCTCGGTGCGCTCATCGAGCATCTTCGTGATGCGCGGCGTGACGACACGCCACATCACCAGGAAGATGATGACGAAGGCGAGCGCCGACCACACGATGTCGTACACCGGCGGGATCAGCGGATTGTGCGCTTCCTCCGCCGCGATGATGAGTGCGTTCTGCATCGAGGAACCTTAGTTGGTGAAGATGAAGTACGTGGCGATACCGATGAAGGCCAGGGCCTCGGTGAAGGCGATACCGATGTACATGAGGGTCGTCAGGCGGCCCTGGAGCTCGGGCTGGCGAGCGACGGACTCGATCGTCTTACCGACGACGATGCCGACACCGATGGCCGGGCCGATCGCTGCGAGGCCGTAGCCAACCGTCGCGATGTTGCCGTTGATCTCCGCGAGAACGGTCGTTGCGTCCACGTGTTTTCCTTTCGAGGTGCGGGTCCGACGGTCGCCGGTCCCGTAGGGGGTCAGTGAGGAATCAGTGCTCGTCGGCCAGCGCCAGCTGGATGTAGACGGCGGTGAGGAGCATGAAGACGTAGGCCTGCAGCAGCGCGACGAGGACCTCGAAGAAGCTGAACGCGATGCCGAACGCGATGGTCCCGACGCCGAAGGCCTTGAAGCCGAGCGAAGCGTCGAAGAAGAAGAACTGCGTGGCCGAGAAGAACAGCACGAGGAGCAGGTGCCCCACGACCATGTTCATCAGGAGTCGCAGCGTCAGCGTGACGGGACGGAGCACGAAGGTGGAGACGAGCTCGATCGGCGTCACGATGATGTACAGCGGCCACGGCACCCCGGGCGGGAAGAGCGAGTTCTTGAGGAACGTGCCCGGGTGCTTGCGGAGACCGGCGTAGATGAAGGCGAGGTACGCGACGATCGCCAGGATCATCGGCATCGCGATGCGGCTGGTGCCGGCGAGGTTCATGCCCGGGATCAGACCGGTCAGGTTCATGAACAGCACGCCGAAGAAGATCGTCGCCAGGAGCGGCAGGAAACGCTTGCCGTCCTTCTCTCCGAGGTTGTCGAAGGTGTTGCGACGGACGACGTCGAACGCGTACTCGATGAACGCCTGACCGCGGTTCGGCACGAGCTTCAGTGCACGGGTACCCACGAACGCGAACACCAGGAGCACGGCGACGGCGAAGAAGCGGATGAGGACGACCCGATCGATCTCGAACGGCGTCCCGGCGAAGAAGATCGCATCCGGGAAGAACTCGTTGATCGACGGACCATGGAACTCGGCGGCCTTGCTGCTCCCCGCCGCGACGGTGTCAACCGCAGCGGAGAGGGACAGGGGAAGAGCGTGGGATAGCAGCGCTGTCTCCTGTGTCGGCGCGCGCACATCATGGCACGCGATGGTGGACGTTGTGGAGGCTCGTCCGCCCCGAGCGAAAGGCTCCGGTAGCGGACTTCGAGAAGCCTATCAGGTGCGAGAGGCTTCCCGGCTTCTCAGACGCGGGGGGTCGGGTTCCCAGCGTCCGCGGAGTCGTCGAGGCCGTCGCCCGGCAGCCGGACGCCGATCGGGATGCGGGCCTTCGCGACGGCGACGACGTCGATCACCAGGGAGCCGACGACCCCCGCGATGATCACGATCGCGAGCACCGGGAAGTCGACCCAGTCGCGGTCCTTGAGCATGACCAGCAGCACGATGAAGACGATGAACTTGAGCAGCCAGGTGCCCATCACGATGCCGAAGAAGGCACCCGAGATCATCTGCCCCTTCGAGACGCGCAGCGCGACGAGGACACTGACGGCGGTGAGCCCGAGGAACACGACGCTCAGCACCGCGCCGAGCAGTCCCCCGACCAGTCCGGGGCCGTCCGCGACGAGGAACCCGATGAGCCCGCCGACCACCGCCAGGGCGACGGCGAGGACCGCTCCCCAGGTGATGATGCGGCGGAACACCGGCCGGACGTGGTCGAGCGCGTTCGGTGCGGTCACGTGTTGTCTCCAGGGATCGTGCGGTCGTTGGCAGCCCGGTCGAGCGGGTCGAGGCTGGCATCCACCACGGCGGCGGAACGGTTGGCGGTCTGGGCGGCGATCTCCGTGCGCTTCCGGCCGAGCGGCGCGAAGGTCGCGACGGCACACACGGTGAAGCCGACGGACACGAAGACGACGACCCAGTACCAGTCCACGAAGAGGAACAGCAGGCACCCGAAGGCGACGGTCGCGGTCCAGGCGTAGAAGATCAGCACCGCGTGGAAGTGCGAGTGCCCCATGTCGAGCAGGCGGTGGTGCAGGTGCTTCCGGTCGGCCGAGAACGGCGACTTGCCCGCGCTGAGCCGTCGGGTGACCGCGAGACCGAAGTCCAGGATCGGGACGATCAGGATCGCGAACGGCAGCAGGATCGGGATGAACGCCGGCAGCAGCGCCTGGCGTGTCTGCACCGCCGCCGGGTCGATGTTGCCCGTGACCGAGACCGCGCTCGTGGCCATCAGGAACCCGACGAGCAGCGCACCGGCGTCGCCCATGAAGAGCTTGGCGGGGTGCCAGTTCAGGATGAGGAAGCCGAAGCAGGCCCCGACGAGGACGGCGGTGAGCAGCGAGGGCAGGTTGAAGAAGAACTCGGTCTGGACGACCACGCGGTTGATGAAGAACGTGTAGAGGAAGAAGACCCCGCCGGCGATGATCGCGACGCCGGCCACCAGGCCGTCGAGCCCGTCGATGAAGTTCACCGCGTTCATCACGAGCACCACCGCCAGCACGGTGAAGATCAGGCTCATGTACGACGAGCCGACGCCCAGCGTGTTGCCGATGGGCAGCGAGACGATCGCGACGCCCTGCCAGGCGAGGATGCCCGCCGCGATGATCTGCCCGGCGAGCTTCGTCATCCAGTCGAGGTCCCAGATGTCGTCCGCGACGCCGAGGACCACGATGATGGTCGCTCCCCCGAGCACCGCGAGCACGCGACCCGGTTCGGAGAACACGAGCCGGAAGTAGTCGGTCCCCGCTATCGACGGGAACAGGAACCAGGCCGCGAGCAACGAGACGATGACGCCGATGTACATCGCGATGCCACCGAGCCGTGGCGTCGGGGTGCGGTGCACGTCCCGCTCGCGGACCTGCGGGTACCACTTGTACTTCAGCCCGAGCTTCCAGACAATCAGGCTCATCACGAAGCTCACGACCGCGGCGATGGCCCCGGCGAGCAGGTAGTACTTCATGTGACGAGGTCGGCTCCGACGACCCGGATGATCCCCTCGTCGGGGATCACCCCGTGCCGGACGATGCGGAGCTTCCCGCCGTCCGACAGCCCGGTGGCGTCGACGATGGTCGAGCCGGTGCTGGCCTCGAAGCCGTCGTGCACCTCGACGGGTCCGCCGTCCAGGTAGATCGCGACGCTGTCACCGAGCATCCGCTCGGCGGCGTCGACGTCCATCGCGGCCGGGTCACCCGTGGAGTTCGCGGACGAGACCGCGAGGGGCCCGACCTCCTGCAGGAGCTCGAGGGCGATCCGCGAGTCCGGCATCCGCAGCGCGACCGTGCCGCGCGTCTCGCCGAGGTCCCAGTCGAGCGACGGCTGTGCGTGCAGGATGACGGTCAGCCCGCCCGGCCAGAACTCGGCCACCAGGTCGCGAACCGGCTGCGGGACCTCGCTGGCGAGGGCGTCGAGCGTGGGCGGACCGGGGATGAGCACGGGCGGCGGCGACTGCCGCGTGCGGCCCTTCGCGTCGAGCAGCCGCTGCACGGCCGTCGCGCTGAAGGCGTCCGCGGCCAGGCCGTAGACGGTGTCGGTGGGGACCACGACGAGCTCTCCGCGTCCGAGGGCGGCACGTGCGAGCCGCATCCCGGTCAGGAGCCCGTCGGAGTCGGTGCAGTCGTATCGGGATGCCATGACTCGACGATGATAGTGCGACACAATGGTGGACATCGTGAACGAGACGCCCGCACCCCCGCTCCTGTTCCTCTTCGACATGGACGACGTCCTGGTCCGGTACGACTGGCAGGTGCGCATGGCCGCGCTCTCCGAGTTCACCGGACACGAGTTCCAGGAGCTCCGTCGCCGCTGGTGGGACTGCGGTCACGAGATGCGTGCCGAGGCCGGTGGGTTCGCCGACGGCGACGAGTACCTCGCCGCGTTCGAGCGCGCGATGGAGTGCGACGTCCCCGAGGCCGACTGGGCCCGGATCCGCGGATCCGCCATGACCGAGCTGCCGGAACGCATCGAGGCGGTCCGGATCGCGAGCGAGCACGGGCGTGTCGGGCTGCTCACCAACAACGGTCCGCTCGCCGGCCGCTGGATCCACGAGTGGGCGCCGTCCCTGCCCGAGGTCTTCGGCGAGCACCTGGACACGTCGAGCAACTTCGGCGCACGGAAGCCCGAGCCGGAGGTCTTCCAGCGCGCGATCGCCCACCACGGGGTCCCCGCGGAGCGCACCTTCTTCGCCGACGACATGCCCGAGAACATCGCGGGTGCGCGCAGCGTCGGCATCCACGCGGTCCTGGTCGAGCACGACACCGACCTGCGGGAGCACGTCCGCGCTTTCGTCGCGGCGCAGCAGCGCGAGGCCTCCCCCGTCGCGTAGCCCGCCACGCCCGTTCCTTCCCATCGCGGTCGCGCTGGAAAGCAAGAACGGGCACACCTGGTCATCCCGAACGACCCGGTACGCCCGATCCCACCAGGTACGCCCGATCCCACCAGGTACGCTCGGATCCACCCGGCACACGCACGCGCGGGTGAGCGACGGGAGGCCCGCCCCACGCCCGCCACGCCCGTTCCTTCCCATCGCGGTCGCGCTGGAGAGCAAGAACGGGCACACCTGGTCATTCCGAACGACCCGGTACGCCCGATCTCACCAGGTACGCCCGGATTCTCCCGGCACCGCAGCACGGCCGAGCGACGGGAGGCCCGGCTCGACCCCGGCTAGCGCGTCGCGGTGGTCGTGCGGTCGCGCCCCGTCAGGTCGACGTGCGTCTCCGGGGTGCGGAACCCCCGGCGCGCCAGGACCTCCCGGACTCCGGCGCCCTGCGGCTCGGCGTGCTCGACGACCAGGACTCCCCCGGGCACCAGTAACCGCCAGGCCGTCTCGGCGAGAGCCCGGACGGCGTCGAGGCCGTCCGGCCCGCCGTAGAGCGCCATCGCCGGGTCGTGGTCGCGGACCTCGGGGTCGATCGGGATCGCGTCGTCCGGCACGTACGGCGGGTTCGACACGACGACGGACACGGTGCCGTCGAGTTCCGGCAGCGCGTCGGCGAGGTCGCCCTCGACGAGCCGGACCGTCCCACCGTGGGCGTCGACGTTCCGCCGGGTCCAGGGCAGGGCCTCGGCTGACCGCTCGACGGCGTACACCACGGCGTTCGGCACCTCGGTGTCCATCGCGATCGCGATCGCACCGCTGCCGGAGCCCAGGTCCACGGCGATCGGCTCGGGGACCGCGGTCGCCCGCAGCGCGTCGATGCCGAACTGCACGACGCCCTCGGTCTCCGGACGGGGCACGAACACGCCAGGTCCGACGGCAAGGGTGAGCGCACGGAAGTACGCCTGCCCGGTGATGTGCTGCAGCGGCTCACGGGTGGCACGGCGGGCGACGGCATGCCGGAAGCGCTCGACGTGCTCCGGCGCGATGCCGCCACCGATCAGCGCACGGGCCTGGACGGCACCGCGCGAGGTGTCGGTCGCCCACGCGAGCAGCAGCTCCGCGTCGACCCGGGGCGTCGGCACGCCGACGGCGACAAGCGCCGCGGTCGCCTGCTCGAGCAGGCGATCCGCGGCGTACGTGAGGGGCGTGTCGGCGGTGATCCGGGCCTCCAGGCTGGGTGTGCGCTTACGCGTCCTGGTCGCCGATGGCGGCCAGACGTGCCTCTTCGTCCGCCTGGATGGCGGACTGGATGACGGGCTCGAGGGCACCGTTCATCACGCGGTCGAGGTCGTACGCCTTGTAGCCGGTGCGGTGGTCCGCGATCCGGTTCTCCGGGAAGTTGTACGTGCGGATGCGCTCCGAACGGTCCATCCCGCGGATCTGCGACTTGCGCGCGTCCGAGGCGATCGCGTCGAGCTCCTCCTGCTGGCGCGCGAGGATGCGTGCGCGGAGCACGCGCATGCCGGCCTCGCGGTTCTGCAGCTGCGACTTCTCGTTCTGCATCGCCACCGTGATGCCCGTGGGCAGGTGGGTGATGCGGACCGCGGAGTCCGTCGTGTTGACGGACTGCCCGCCGGGGCCGGAGGACCGGTAGACGTCGATCTTGAGGTCGTTCTGGTTGATCTGGACCTCTTCGGGCTCGTCCACCTCGGGGAACACCAGCACGCCGGTGGTCGAGGTGTGGATGCGCCCCTGCGACTCGGTCTGCGGCACACGCTGGACGCGGTGCACACCGCCCTCGTACTTCAGGTGCGCCCAGACGCCCTGGGACGGATCGGTCGTGTTCGACTTGATCGCGACCTGGACGTCCTTGTAGCCACCCAGGTCGGACTCGGTGCGCTCGAGGAGCTCGACCTTCCAGCCCTTGGTCTCGGCGTAGTGCGAGTACATGCGCAGGAGGTCGGCCGCGAACAGCGCCGATTCCTCGCCGCCCTCGCCGCCCTTGATCTCCATGATGACGTCACGGCCGTCGTCGGGGTCGCGCGGGATGAGCAGCCGGCGGAGACGCTCCTGGCGCTCCGACAGCTGCTCCTCGAGCCCGGGGACCTCGTCTGCGAACGCTGCGTCTTCACGCGCGAGTTCCTGGGCGGCGGCGAGGTCGTCCCCCGCCGCCTGACAGGCCTCGTACGCGGACTTGATCTGGTTGAGCTCGGCGTACCGCCGGTTCACCTTCTTCGCCCGGGCCGCATCGGCGTGGAGCGCGGGGTCCGACAGCTGCTGTGTCAGGTCCTCGTGTTCCGCCAGCAGCCCCGCTACCGACTCGAACACGCGTTACTCCTGGTGGCCGTTGTGGTGGGCGCCGGTCGAGGGGACCGACTTCTGCACCTGCACCAGGAACTCGACGTTCGACTGCGTCTCCTTGAGGTTCCGCAGCACGATCTCGAGGGCCTGCTGCGGGTCGAGCCCGGCGAGGGCCCGGCGCAGACGCCAGGTGATCTTGACCTCGTCGGCGGAGAGCAGCTGCTCCTCGCGACGGGTACCAGAGGCGTTCACGTCGACGGCGGGGAAGATCCGCTTGTCGGCGAGGTGCCGGTTCAGGCGGAGCTCCATGTTGCCGGTGCCCTTGAACTCCTCGAAGATGACCTCGTCCATCTTGGAGCCGGTCTCGACGAGCGCGGTCGCGAGGATGGTCAGCGAGCCGCCGTCCTCGATGTTGCGCGCGGCGCCGAAGAAGCGCTTCGGCGGGTAGAGCGCCGCCGAGTCGACGCCACCGGAGAGCACGCGGCCCGACGGCGGGGTCGACAGGTTGTACGCACGGCCCAGGCGGGTGATCGAGTCGAGCAGCAGCACGACGTCGTGGCCCAGCTCCACCAGGCGCTTCGCACGCTCGATGGCGAGCTCCGCGACGGTGGTGTGGTCCTCGGCGGGACGGTCGAAGGTCGAGGCGATGACCTCGCCCTTCACCGTGCGCTGCATGTCGGTGACCTCTTCGGGCCGCTCGTCGACGAGGACGACCATCAGGTGCGCCTCGGGGTTGTTCTTGGCGACGGCGTTCGCGATGGCCTGCAGCACGACGGTCTTGCCGGCCTTCGGCGGGGACACGATGAGACCGCGCTGGCCCTTGCCGATCGGCGACACGAGGTCGATGATGCGGGTCGACAGCTTGCCCGGCTCCGTCTCGAGGCGCAGGCGCTCGTTCGGGTACAGCGGGGTGAGGTCGTTGAAGTCGACGCGGGCCGCGGCCTCGTCGGCGGACTGGCCGTTGATCGACTCGACGGCCACGAGCGCGTTGTACTTCTGGCGGCTCTGCTGCTCGCCGTCACGCGGCTGCTTGATCGAACCGACGACGGCGTCGCCCTTGCGCAGGTGGTACTTCTTCACCTGGCCGAGGGAGACGTAGACGTCGCTCGGGCCCGGCAGGTACCCGGTGGTGCGGACGAACGCGTAGTTGTCGAGGACGTCGAGGATGCCCGCGATCGGGATCAGGACGTCGTCCTCGGTGACCTCGGGCTCGAAGTCGTCGTTCTGGCCGCCGCGGCCGCGCTTGCGGTCGCGCTGGCGACGGCTGCGGCCACTCTCGGCCTCGTCGGCGTGCTGTTGCTGCTGCTGCTTCTGCTGACCGCTGGTCTGCTGCTTCTGCTGACCAGCGTTCTGCTGCTGCTTCTGGTCGGCCTTGTCGTCCTGCTTGGCCTCGGCCTGCTTCGGCTGGTCGTTCTGCTTCTGGCCGCCGTTCTGCTGGCCGTTCTGCTGCTCGGCGCCGTTCTGCTTCTGCTGGCCGCCGTTCTGCTGGCCGCCGTTCTGCTGGTCGGCACCGTTCTGCTTCTGCTGGCCGGCATTCTGGCCGCCGTTGTGCTGCTCGGCGCCGTTCTGCTGCTCGCCGTTCTCGGCGTTCTGGCCACGGCCACGACCGCGACCACGGCTGCGACGACCGCGACGCGAGCCGCCCTCGCCCTGCTCGGAGTTCTGGTCGCCTTGGTCGTTCTGGTCGCCGGACTCGTTCTGGTCCTGGTCGGCCTGCACGGCGGACGTCGGAGCCTGCTGGTCCTGCTGGCCCGCCTGGCTCGGCTGCTCGGCCTCGGCGGGTGCCGACGCCTGCTGGCCCTGGTCGGCGGCGCGCTGCTCGGTGCCACGCTGGTCGGTGCCACGCTGCTCGGCGTTCCGCTGGCCACGGCCGCGACGCTGCGAGCCGGACTGCGCGGCTTCCTGGGCGTCCTTCTCGGCGCGGACCTGGTCGAGCCCGGCGAGGAGGTCCTCGGTGCCGGTCTGGCCGTGGTTGGTGTGCTCGGCGGCCGAGGTCGGCGCCGCGTTCACGGTGCCGCCGGACGATGCGCGGCGCGAACGACGGGCACGGCTCGGGGCTGCCGACTCGGCGGAGGCCTCGGGGTCGGCGCCGGGGGCCTCGGAAGCGGGCTGCGCGGGGGTCTCGGCGGGCTCCGGCAGGGTCGGCTGCTCGGTGGCGGCCGGCTCGGCGGGGGTCTCGGCGACGGCGGCGGCGGCCGGGGCGGCCGGCGTTTCGTCGACGGGACGCTTGTCCTCGATGGAGGCGATCAGGTCGCCCTTGCGGAGCTTGGAGAGCCCGGTGATGCCGAGCGAGGAGGCGATGCGCTGGAGCTCCGGGAGTCGGAGGGCACGCAGGTCGCTGGGGATCTCCACCTGGGCGGAGTTGTTGTCGGTCAAGGTCGGTGTTTCCTTTCGAACCGCAGAACGCGGAGAGTTTCCACCGTCCCGGATGCAGGGTGAGCATCGACCGCCGTTCAGACGACGGATCGGGATTCGGTGATCAGAAAGAGATGCACACTCGCGCACCGGACCCTGCGACGTCGCAGGAGCTGTCCTGAGGACGAGCGATCCGTACGGTTACGCGGGTTCGGCTTCGAGCGCCGAGTGCGCTGCCACTGTAGCACCACCGAGATCGACGGCCAGCATGAGCGGCCGCCAGTCGGATTCGGCGTGTCGCTGCACCAGTTCGGCGGCGGTCAGGCGCTGTGCCGGGTCGCTGCCGAGGACGAGCAGGCTCGGCCCGGCACCGGAGACCACCGCGGCGAGGCCGTGCTGCCGGAGCAACCGGATCAGGGCGTCGGTCTCGGGCATGGCGCTGGCGCGGTACGCCTGGTGCAGCCGGTCCTCGGTCGCGGCGAGCAGCAGCTCGGGGCTCTGGATGAGTGCCGCCACGAGCAGCGCCGAACGGGAGACGTTGAACGCGGCGTCGGCGTGCGGGACCTGCTCGGGCTGCAGGGAGCGCGCGAGCTTGGTCGAGAGCGTCGAGGTCGGCACGAACACCACCGGGGCGACACCGCGGTGCACCAGGAGCCGCTTGTAGGCCGGGCCCTCGGCGGTCATCCACGCGATCGTCAGGCCGCCGAAGAGCGCCGGCGCGACGTTGTCCGGGTGGCCCTCCATCTCGGTGGCCAGGGTCAGGAGCGTCGAGGCGTCCAGGTCGACGATGCCCTCGAGCAGACCACGGGCAGCCATCAGCCCGGCGACGATCGCCGCGGCGGAGGAACCGAGACCGCGGCCGTGCGGGATCGCGTTCGTGGCGTGCAGCTCGAGACCGGGCTGCTCGACACCGGCGTGCTCCAGGCCACGGCGGACCGCACGGACGACGAGGTTCGTGTCGTCCGTGGCGACCTCGCCGGCACCGACGCCCTCGACCGTGACGGTCGCGCCGGGTTCGCGGCGGACGCGCACCACGACCTCGTCGTAGAGCGAGAGCGCGAGGCCGAGCGAGTCGAAGCCGGGGCCGAGGTTCGCCGACGTTGCCGGCACCCGGACGCGGACCGCCGATCCGGTCGGCAGCGCACGGACCGCCCGTCCGGCCGGTACAGCACTGCGGGCGGTCATGCCCTCTCCCGGTCCGGACGAGCGGTCGGAGATCACTGCTCGCTGACCAGACCGAGCACGTCGGCGATCGACTTCGTGTCGACCGGCACGCTCGTCGGGGTGACCTCGCCGCCGTCCGGCGTGCGGAGGGCCCACTGCGGGTCCTTCAGGCCGTGGCCCGTGACCGTGATGACGACCTTCGCGCCCTTCGGCACGACACCGGCGTCGGCACGCTCGAGGAGCCCGGCGACACCGATGGCCGATGCGGGCTCGACGAAGACGCCGACCTCGGCAGACAGGATGCGGTGTGCGGCGAGGATGGCCTCGTCGGTGATGGCGCCGAAGTAGCCGTCGGTCTCCTCCCGCGCCTCGAGCGCGAACTGCCACGAGGCCGGGTTGCCGATGCGGATCGCCGACGCGATGGTGTCGGGGTGCCGGACGACCTCGCCGTGCACGATCGGGGCGGAACCGGCGGCCTGGAACCCGAACATGCGGGGCAGCTTGGTGCTGCGGCCGGCGGCGACGTCCTCGCGGTAGCCGCGCGAGTACGCGGTGTAGTTGCCCGCGTTGCCGACGGGCAGGAAGTGGAAGTCCGGTGCGTCACCGAGGACGTCGACGACCTCGAACGCGGCGGTCTTCTGCCCCTCGATGCGGTCGTTGTTGACGGAGTTGACGAGGTGCACCGGGTAGTTCGCCGCCAGGTCGCGGGCGATGTCGAGGCAGTCGTCGAAGTTGCCCTGCACCTGCAGCAGCTGGGCGTCGTGGGCGACGGCCTGGCTGAGCTTGCCCATGGCGATCTTGCCCTCGGGCACGAGCACCGCAGCGGTGATGCCGGCGTGCGTGGCGTACGCGGCGGCCGAGGCGCTGGTGTTGCCGGTCGAGGCGCAGATGACGGCCTTCGCGCCGTGCTCGACGGCCTTCGAGATCGCCATCGTCATGCCGCGGTCCTTGAACGAACCCGTCGGGTTCATGCCCTCGAACTTCACGTAGACCTCGGCGCCGGTGCGCTCGGAGAGCCGACGAGCCGGGATGAGCGGCGTGCCGCCCTCACCGAGCGTGACGATGGGCGTCGCCTCGGTCACGTCGAGTCGGTCGGCGTACTCGCGCAGGACTCCCTGCCACTGGTGGGCCATCAGGCTTCTCTCTCTGTCCGGTGGGGTGGATCTGGTGGTGGTGCGGCTCGGTGGGCCTGCAGGTCGGCCTGGAGGCCCGTGGTCGCGTCAGCGACCGACGACGCGCAGGACGCTGGTGACGTCCAGGACGACGTCCTCGCCACGGAGGGCGACGACGGTGTCCGCCAGGTCGGCCTCGCGCGCCAGGTGGGTGCCGATGACGAGCGTCGCGGTCCCCTCGGCTGCGCCGGTGGTGGTCTGCTCGACCGTCTCGACGCTGACGCCGTGCTTCGCGAGCACGCCGGCGACCGTCGACAGCACGCCGGGGGCGTCCGTGACGTGCAGGGTGATCTGGTAGCTCGTGCGGACGGTGCCGATCGGGAACACCGGCAGCTCGGACTGCGTCGACTCGGCGACACCCGGGCCGCCGATGACGTGCCGGCGGGCCGCGGAGACCAGGTCGCCGAGGACCGCCGAGGCCGTCTCGACGCCACCGGCACCCGCGCCGTAGAACATCAGGTCGCCGGCGGCCTCGGCCTCGACGAACACCGCGTTCTTCGCACCGTGCACGCTCGCGAGCGGGTGCGACTCGGGCACGAGGGCCGGGTAGACGCGGGCACTGACACCCTCGCGGCCGTGCTCGTCGGTGAGCCGCTCGGCGGTCGCCAGGATCTTCACGACGTAGCCGGCCTTGCGGGCGGCGCGGACCTGGTCGATCGTGACGTGGGTGATGCCCTCGCGGTGCACGGCGGCGAGCGGCACCGAGGTGTGGAACGCCAGCGAGGCCAGGATCGCGGCCTTCTGCGCGGCGTCGTAGCCCTCGACGTCGGCGGTCGGGTCGGCCTCGGCGTAGCCGAGCTCCGTCGCGGTGGCCAGGGCGTCCTCGAACGTGGAGCCCTTGCGGTCCATCAGGTCGAGGATGAAGTTCGTGGTGCCGTTGACGATGCCCATGATCCGGACGATGCGGTCACCGGCGAGCGAGTCGTGCAGCGGACGGATGATCGGGATCGCCCCGGCCACGGCGGCCTCGTAGTAGAGCTGCGCGCCGACCTGCTCGGCCGCGGCGAAGAGTTCCGGGCCGTGGGTCGCGAGCAGCGCCTTGTTGCCGGTGACGACGTCCGCGCCCGACTGCAGGGCCTGGAGCACGAGGGTGCGCGCCGGCTCGATGCCGCCGATGAGCTCGACGACGATGTCCGCGCCGAGGATGAGCGATGCCGCGTCCGTGGTGAAGAGCTCCGCCGGCAGGTCGACGTCGCGCTGCGCGTCCACGTCGCGCACGGCGATCCCGACCAGCTCCAGCCCGGCACCGGCGCGCGAGGCCAGCTCGTCGCCGTGCTCGAGGAGCAGTCGCGCGACCTGGGAACCGACCGAGCCGGCCCCGAGCAGCGCGACACGGACGTTGCGGTATTCGATCATCTGGTAGCGGTTCCTGTCGGTGGGGGTGCGCCCTGCGGGGTGGGCGGACCCGGTCGGGTCGGGGGTCAGCGGCCGGTGCCGTCGGCGGGCACGGCGGCGACCCCGGTGTCACGGGCGAGGAGGTCGTCGATCGTCTCGCCCCGCACGAGGATACGGGCTGTGCCGTCCGCGACGGCGACGACCGGCGGGCGGCCCACGTGGTTGTAGTTGCTCGACAGCGCCCAGCAGTAGGCCCCGGTGGCCGCGACCGCGAGCAGGTCACCGCGCTGCACGTCGCCGGGCAGGTACTCGTCGTTCACCACGACGTCGCCGCTCTCGCAGTGCTTGCCGACGACGCGGCTCAGCACCGCTGGTGCGTCCGAGGTGCGGGCGAGCCGGGCCGTGTAGTCGGCGCCGTACAGGGCGGGACGGATGTTGTCGCTCATCCCCCCGTCGACCGAGACGTACGTGCGGGTCGCGCTGCCGCCGTCGTCGGTCTCGAGCGTGACGGGCTTGATCGTGCCGACGCGGTAGAGCGTCACCCCGGGCGGGCCGATGATGTAGCGGCCCGGCTCGACGGCGATGTCCGGCACCGGGATGCCGCGCTCGGCGCAGGCCTCGCCGATGATCGTGGCCAGTGCGTCGGCGACGTCCTCGGGGGCGAAGGCCGAGTCGGCCTCGGTGTAGTCGATGCCCCAGCCGCCGCCGAGGTTCAGCTCGGGCACCGGCCCGGAGGCCACGAGCGTCGCGTGCACGTCCATGAGTCGACGTGCGGCCTCGCGGAAGCCGGCGTCGTCGAAGATCTGCGAGCCGATGTGCGAGTGCAGCCCGACGAAGGCGAGCGAGGGCTCGGCGCGGACGGCTGCCGCGGCCTCGACGGCCTCGGACAGCGGGATGCCGAACTTCTGGTCTTCGCGAGCGGTCGCCAGGTACTCGTGGGTGGACGCGTGCACGCCGGTGTTGATCCGGATGCGGACGCGCTGCACGACCCCGGCGTCGGCGGCGGCACGGGCGACTCGCTGCACCTCTTCGTGGCTGTCGAGCACGATCGTGCCGATGCCGACCTCGACCGCGCGGGTGATCTCGGCGTCGGACTTGTCGTTGCCGTGGAAGCCGAGCCGGCCGGGGTCGATGCCGCCGGCCAGGGCGACGGCGAGCTCACCGGCGGTGCAGACGTCGACGCGCAGGTCGGCCTCGGCCATCCACGCGACGACCTGCGTCGTCAGGAAGGCCTTGCCGGCGTAGTAGACGTGCGCGTGGCTGCCGATGCGCTCGAACGCCTCGGCGAACGCGTTCCGCACACGGACGGCACGGGACTGGACGTCACGCTCGTCGACGACGTACAGGGGCGTGCCGAACTGCGCGACCAGGTCCGTCGCGCTGATGCCGCCGATCGCCAGGGTGCCGTCGTCGGTCCGCGTCGCGGACGCGGGCCAGATGCGGTCCACCAGTTCGGAGGCGTCCGTCGGGAACCGCAGCCGCGGCGGTGCAAGGGGGTTCTCGCTCACGGGACCCGATCCTACCGACGCGAGCCGTTCCTCCAGGCCGCGTTACGCACCCGTCCGCTCAGCCGCAGCTGCCGACCGTCCGCAGGCCGTCCTCGTTGAGCGGCAGCGCATCCGCGGTGATGCGGACCGTCGCGTCCGACTTCGACACGTCGAGCGAGCGCACGCGCAGCGCCTCGGGTAGGAACTGCGCGGTGCAGACCTGCACCGGGACACCGGTGACGCCCGGGATCGAGTCGACCTTCAGGCCGAGGTCGGAGTTCGTGATCCGGACGCTCTCCGGGGTGATCGAGATGCCGCGGCCGTCGTCCTGCGCGACGACGGCACCCTTGGCCGCGTAGGTGATGTCGTAGCCGAGCACCGATGACGACCCCGTCAGTTCGACGCCGCCGTCGACCAGGTTCAGCCGGTCGAACAGCGGGCTGTACTTCGCCAGGTCCTTGACGCTCGACGACGCCAGGGTGACCGTGCCGTCGACGTCGCGGACGTCGCCCTTGCCGTCCACCGGGACGTCCTGCGCGGTGACGTCGGCGGCGAGCGGGATGCCGTCCACCGTGAGCTTCGCCGAGGAGATCTCGACGCGGTCGAGCGTGCCGCTGATGAGCTGCGGGATGACGATGCCCTCGGCGTGGGCGTCGACCTCGCCGGTCGTGCCGTCCGGCAGCGACTGCTCGACCTGCTGGGCGATGATCCGGTCGACGACGCCGCGCAGCACGAACTCGGCGACGACGACGAGGGCGGCGAGCACGACGACGACCACGAGCAGGACGACGGGCCAGCGGCGGCGCGTGGTGGGGTGTTCGGTGGCTGCGGGCATGCGTCCTACCCTGCCAGCCGGTCCCGGCAGCCTGCCTGGAGGCCCGGTGCGCGTCCGGCGGGCGGGTGCGGCGAGGGCGCGCGGGGCGCGGGGCGCACGCGATCGCGCCCCGCCACGGTCATCGCGCCCCCGCACACCGGGGCGCGATGACCGTCAAGGGGCGCGTTTCGGCAACGGCTCGGCCGTCTGCTCGCGCCGCCGCTCCGCTACATGCGGGACGGAGCCGACACGCCGAGCAGGCCGAGGCCGTTGCGGACGACCTGGCCGGTGGCGTCGTTCAGCCACAGGCGCGTGCGGTGCAGGTCGGTCACGGGCTCGTCGCCGAGGGGCGTGACACGGCAGGAGTCGTACCAGCGGTGGTACAGGCCGGCCAGCTGCTCGATGTACCGCGCGATGCGGTGCGGCTCGCGCAGCTCGGCGGCGTGCCGGACCAGCCGCGGGTACTCGGCGAGGGCTCCGAGGAGCGCACTCTCCGACTCGTGGGTCAGCAGCGAGGCGTCGAACACCGACCGGTCGACCCCGGCCGCCGCGGCGTTCCGGGCCACCGACTGCGTGCGGGCGTGGGCGTACTGCACGTAGAAGACGGGGTTGTCGTTCGTGCGCTTCGTGAGCAGGTCGAGGTCGATGTCGATCGCGGTGTCGCTGGCGAACCGGACCAGGGCGTACCGGCCGGCGTCGACACCGACGGCGTCGACGAGGTCCTCCATCGTGACGATGGTGCCGTTGCGCTTCGACATGCGCATCGGTTCGCCGTCCTTGAGCAGGTTGACCATCTGCCCGATCAGGATCTCGAGGTTCTTGCCGGGCTCGTCCCCGAACGCGGCGCACATCGCCATCATCCGGCCGACGTAGCCGTGGTGGTCGGCGCCGAGCATGATCAGGTTCCGCTCGAACCCGCGCTCGCGCTTGTCGAGGTAGTACGCCAGGTCGCCGGCGATGTACGCGGGCTCGCCGTCCGACTTGATGACGACGCGGTCGCGGTCGTCGCCGAAGTCGGTCGTGCGGAGCCACTCGGCGCCCTCGGCCTCGTACATCACGCCGGCCGACCGCAGTCGGGCGATGGCACGCTCGACGGCCTTCGACTCGTGCAGGGCGTTCTCGTGGAAGTAGACGTCGAAGTCGACGCCGAAGTCGTGCAGTGACGACTTGATGTCGGCGAACATGAAGTCGACGCCCTCGCGACGGAAGAGCTCCTGCGCCTCGTCGCGCGGCAGGTCGCGGACATCGATGCCCGGCTCGAGGGTCGCGATGACCCGTGCCGCGATCTCGGCGATGTAGGCGCCGCCGTAGCCGTCCTCGGGCGTGGGCTCACCGAGGGCGCTGGCGACGAGGGAGCGGGCGAACCGGTCGATCTGCGCGCCGTGGTCGTTGAAGTAGTACTCGCGGGTGACGAGCCCGCCCTGCGCCTGGAACACGCGGGCCAGGCTGTCGCCGACCGCGGCCCAGCGGACGCCGCCCATGTGGATCGGGCCGGTGGGGTTGGCGGAGACGAACTCCAGGTTGATCCGGACGCCGTCGTACAGGTCGCCCGTGCCGAAGGACTCGCCGCCGTCCACGATGGTGCGCGCGATCTCACCCGCGGCGGCCGCCTCGAGCGTGATGTTGATGAAGCCGGGGCCGGCGACGTCGACGGAGTCCACACCGTCGAGCTCGGTCAGCTCGCCGGCGATCTCGGTCGCGAGCTCGCGCGGGTTCGTGCCGAGCCGCTTCGCGAGCTGCATGGCGGCGTTCGAGGCCCAGTCGCCGTGGGCGCGGTTCTTCGGACGCTCGAGCACCACGTGGGACTCCTCGATCGTCACGGTCTCGGACGCGCCTCGGCGCTCGACGATCCCGGTCAGGATCGACAGGTACGCGGCGGAGAGTTCGGCAGGAGTCACGAGGACCGATCCTACCGGGACGCCCAGGTCCGCACCGGTCGATGCAGCATCATGTCGGGATGACCCCCCGCAGCCGTGCCCGGGAGCTCACCGTCGCCACCCTCACCACCGCAGCAGCCGTCGTGCTCGCCGGGTGCTCGGGCGGCGGGTACAGCACTCCGTCGGCCAGCGCGACCCCGGCGGGCAAGCCGGTGTCGCAGACCTGCGCGGAGCTCCTGCCGGCCAGCGCGCTGTCGGTGTACGGGCAGACCTTCGAGCTCGACGACTCCTTCACCCCGGCGAAGGGCTCCCCCGCTGCGACCATCGCGAAGCAACAGGGTCGCGTGTGCCGGTTCGTCAGTACCGACGCGGACGCCACGGCGATCACGCTCGCGGTCGCCGACCTGCCTGAGAAGTCGCTCACCAACCTGAAGGACGCCCTGTACGAGCGGGGCGGATCCGTCCCCACCTACCGGGTGGAGGGGTACTTCGCCCTGAACGGCGACGTCGGCCGCGCCGACGCCTTCGCCGACCCGTACTGGATCACCGCGCAGTCGACGCTGTTCACCGAGCCGGGTGGGGCGCAGCCCGTCGTCGACGCGGTGCGGGCCGCGCTGCAGCCGTCCGCGTCGGCGACGGCCACGCCCGCGGGCTGACGGGCGCGGCCCCGCGCACCGTGCGAGGCCGCCGCCGTCTGGTGCGAGGTTGCGCACGTGGTGCGCTGCTCGCAGCGCTGCACGGAACGCGGAACCTCGCACGGGATCTTGTCGCTCGCACCGTGCGGACGGGAGGCCCGTGGCGGGCCGGCACCGCGCCTCCCGGCCAGCGGCGGCCACGCACGGTGCCGTGTCCGCCATCGGGTGCGAGGTTGCGCACGTGGTGCGCGCTTGCTGCGCCGCACGGAACACGGAACCTCGCACGGGATCTCGACGGACGCACCGTGCGGACGGGAGGCCCGTGGCGGGCCCGCACCGCGCCTCCCGGCCGGCGGCAGCCACGCACGGTTCGGGCTCCGCCGTCCGGTGCGAGGTCGCGCGCGTGGTGCGCGCCTGCAGCGCCGCACGGAACGCGGAACCTCGCACGGGATTGCGACGCTCGCACCGTGCGGACGGGAGGCCCGTGGCGGGCCCGCACCCCGCCTCCAGCCCGGCGGCGGCCACGCACGGTTCGGGGTCCGCCGTCCGGTGCGAAGTTGCGCGCGCGGTGCGCGCTCCGAGCGCCGCACGGAACGCGGAACCTCGCACGGGAACGCGACGCTCGCACCGTGCCGAGTCGGCCGCCCGGTGCGCGGTTGCGCGCGCGGTGCGCGCTCCGAGCGCCGCACGGGACACGGAACCTCGCACCGGCTCGCGACGCTCGCACCGTGCGGCCTGGAGGCCCGTTTCGGGCCCACACCGCGCCTCCAGGCCGCCCGTCGCGACGTCCACGCCGCGACACGCGCTGTCCAGGACCACCCGGCGGACCTGCTACGGTTGTTCACACCCCTTGGCCCCCATAGCTCAGGGGATAGAGCACTGCCCTCCGGAGGCAGGGGCGGAGGTTCGAATCCTCCTGGGGGCACAGTCGCATTTCCGCGCAAGCAGTTGTCTTCGCTTCGCTCAGTCAGCTGCGCGCGATGTCGCCTGCGGCGACCTTTCCCCGTTGAGACTCCTCCGGGTTCGTCGCCGGTCTCGTGGCTGGGTGCCTCGAGGGTGAGCAGCAGGACGGACCATGTGCTCCTCGAGGGTGAGCAACAGGACGGACCGCGCGGCGTGCAACGCGCCCGCCCGGTAGCGTTCCGGCATGACGATGACGTTCCCGGTGCCCGGAGTCCACGCACTGCGGGGCGGCCCCGTGCTCCGGTGGGGTGTGATCGGCCCCGGGGAGATCGCGAACGACTTCACCGCGACGCTGCACGCGAACTCCGACCAGCGCGTGGTCGCCGTGGGGTCCCGCTCCCCCGAGCGTGCCGCGGCCTTCGCCACCCGCCACGGTGTGCCCGGTGTGCACGGGTCGTACGAGGCCCTCGTGGCGGACCCGTCCGTCGACGTGGTCTACGTCGCCTCGCCGCACCCGCAGCACCTCGGGCATGCACTGCTCGCGATCGCCGCCGGCAAGCACGTGCTCGTCGAGAAGCCGATGACGACCTCGGCGGCGGACACGCGCACCCTCGCCGACGCCGCCCGGGCCGCGGGCGTCCTCGCGATGGAGGCGATGTGGACCCGGTACCTGCCGGGCACCACGGTCATCGCCCGTCTGCTCGCGGACGGGGTCCTCGGCGACGTCCGCCTCGCGACGGTCGACGTCGGGTGGCCGCACGACCCGGACCCGGCGGACCGGATGTTCGACCCCGCCGCAGGTGGGGGTGCCCTCCTCGACGCCGGCGTCTACGGGCACTGGTTCGCACGGTTCGCCACCGGCGCCCCGGTGACCAGCAGCACGACGGGGGCGGTCTCGGATCGCGGGGTGGACCTCCAGTCCGTCACGGTGTCGACGGCGGAGGGTGGCGCGCAGGCGGTGGTGACCACGTCGATGACGGCGTGGACGCCGGGGCTGGCGGTGATCGCCGGGAGCCGGGCCACGGTCCGGTACACCGACCACTTCGTGTTCCCGGCGTCGTTCGCGGTGCACCACCGGGGTGGGCAGGACCACTGGGCGGAGCCGACGGAGCTGCGGGGTCGTCAGGGACTCGTGTGGCAGGCGGCGGCGCTCGCGCAGTACGTGGCGGAGGGTCGCACGGAGTCCCCGGTGCACTCGCTGGACGACTCGGTGGGGATCGCGACGGCGCTCGACGCAGCACGCGCGGCGCTCGAGGCGAGCGGTGCGGCACTCGAGCCGACCGGTGCGGCAGTCGAGCCAACCGGTGCGGCACCGTCCGTTCCCGAGCAGGACACCTCGACCCTCTAGGATCACGGGCCGGTCGTCCCGCAAGCGACCGGGAAGAGGCCTCGATGACCATCGGCACCGGGAACGCGCAGCTCGAACTCGCCCGCGGCGGCGACGCACCCGCCCCACGGACCCTGTTCGACGTCCTGGCGGCGACCGCGGCGCCCCACCCGGACGCGACCGCCCTCGAGGACCCCGCCGGCAGCGTCGACTACGCCGCCCTGCTCGACCTCGTGCGCGCGCAGGCCGACGACCTGGCCCGCCGCGGTGTCCGACGGGGCGACCGGGTCGGGGTGCGGATCCCCTCCGGCGGGCGTGACCTGTACCTGTCGATCCTCGCCGTGCTCGCCGCCGGGGCGGCCTACGTGCCGGTCGACGCGGACGACCCCGAGGAGCGCGCCACCCTGGTGTTCGGTGAGGCCGGTGTCGTCGGGGTGATCGGCGCGGGCGGTGTCCTGCGCGACCGCGACGGCACGGAGCTGCCGGTGACGGACCCTGCGGCGAGCGCCGAACTCCCCCGTGAGACCGACGACGCGTGGATCATCTTCACGTCCGGGTCGACCGGGGTGCCGAAGGGTGTGGCGGTCACCCACCGCAGTGCTGCGGCGTTCGTGGACGCCGAGGCGCGGATGTTCCTGCAGGCGGCGCCGATCGGTCCGGGTGACCGGGTGCTGGCGGGGCTGAGCGTGGCGTTCGACGCGTCGTGCGAGGAGATGTGGTTGGCATGGGGGCACGGTGCCGCCTTGGTGCCGGCACCCCGGTCGTTGGTGCGGACGGGGGTGGACCTGGGGCCGTGGCTCATCGCGCACACGATCACGGTGGTGTCGACGGTGCCGACGCTGGCGGCGCTGTGGCCGGACGATGCGCTGGAGCAGGTGCGGCTGGTGATCTTCGGCGGTGAGGCGTGCCCGCCGGAGCTGGCGGCGCGCATCGCGAGTCGTGACCGTGAGGTGTGGAACACGTACGGGCCGACCGAGGCGACGGTGGTGGCGTGCGGGTCCCTGCTCGACGGGAGCCAGCCCATCCGGATCGGGTTGCCGCTGGACGGGTGGGACCTGGCGGTGGTGGACGGTGCCGGGCAGCGGGTGGAGCCGGGCGGCGTCGGTGAGCTCGTGATCGGCGGGGTCGGGCTGGGGCGGTACCTGGACCCGACGAAGGACGCGGAGAAGTACGCGCCGTTCCCGGAGCTCGGGTGGGAGCGGGCGTACCGGAGCGGAGACCTGGTGCGGTACGAGCCCGAGGGGCTGGTGTTCCAGGGGCGTGCGGACGACCAGGTGAAGCTCGGCGGCCGGCGGATCGAGCTCGGGGAGATCGATGCGGCGCTGCAGGCCCTGGACGACGTGGCGGGTGGGGCCGCGGTGGTGCAGCGGACCCCGGCGGGCAACCAGGTGCTGGTCGGGTACGTGGCCTCGGTAGCGGGGGCGACGGTGGACGTGGCCGCGGCGAACGCCCGGTTGCGGCAGGAGCTGCCGGCGGCGCTGGTGCCGTTGGTGGCCGTGGTGGAGTCGCTGCCGACGCGGACGTCGGGCAAGGTCGACCGCGCGGCGCTGCCGTGGCCGTTGCCCGGTGCCTCGGACGCAGCGATGCTGCCGGACACGGTGGCGTGGATCGCCGAGCGGTGGTCGGCGATCCTCGGGGTGCCGGTGGCGAGCGTCGACGACGACTTCTTCGCCCACGGCGGTGGGTCGCTGACGGCGGCGCAGCTGGTGTCGGCCATCCGCGAGCGGTTCCCGACGACGACGGTGGCGGACGTCTACGACCACCCGCGGATCGGGGCGTTGGCGGCGGCGCTGGACGAGTCCGGCCCGGTGGCGGCATCGTCGCGCGACGTCACGCCGGTGCCTCCGACGACGGGGTTGCTGATGACGCTGCTCGGGCTGCCGGTGCAGGTGCTCCGGGGGTTGCGGGTGCTGACGTGGACGGCCCTGGTGGCCGCGGTGCTGCACGCGACGACGCTGCCGTTCCTGCCGGTGCTGCCCTGGCCGGTGCTGGTGCTGGCGCTCCTGGTGTTCGTGACGCCGATCGGCAAGATGGCGCTGACGGTGGTGCTGGCGCGGCTGCTGCTCGCCGGGGTCCGGCCGGGGTCGTACCCCCGTGGCGGTTCGGTGCACCTGCGGGTCTGGCTGGCCGAGCGCATCGCCGAGGCGGTCGACGGCCCCTCGACGGCGGGGGCCCCGTGGATCAGCTACTACGCCCGGGCGCTCGGTGCGCGGATCGGCAGGGACGTCGACCTGCACACGCTGCCGCCGGTGACCGGGATGCTCACGATCGGCAAGCGTGCCTCGATCGAGCCCGAGGTCGACCTGGCCGGGCACTGGCTCGACGGCGACGTGTTCCACCTGGGGCACGTCCGCGTCGACGAGGACGCCGTGGTGCGCAGCCGGACGACGCTGCTGCCGGGGGCGCACGTCGGTGCGGGTGCCGAGATCACGGCGGGTTCCGCCGTCGGCGGCCCGGTGCCCGCGGGCGAACGCTGGGCAGGGGCACCTGCGGAGCGCACCGGGTCGGCTCGTGACGACCGGGAGGCCCGCCCCGCGACCCGACGACGCTGGCTGCTCGCGTACGGGGCCGGGTCCCTGGCCGTGGCCGGGTTGCCGGTGGTCGGTGTCGCGGTCGGACTGCTGGTCGCCCTCGCCCTGGTCGGGCGGGCGTCGACCCTGGGCGACGCGGTGCTCCGTGCGCTGCTGACGGTCCCCCTGGCGACGGTCGTCGCCGGTGCGGTGTACGCGCTGCTGGTGGTGGTCGCGGTGCGGCTGCTCGGCATCGGCCTGCACGAGGGGCGGCACCCGGTGCGCTCCAGGATCGGCTGGCAGGTGTGGTCGACCGAGCGGGTGCTCGACGCGGCGCGCACCCTGCTGTTCCCGCTGTACGCCTCGCTCGTGACGCCGGTGTGGCTGCGGCTGCTCGGCGCCCGCGTCGGTCGGGACACCGAGATCTCGACGGTGCTGCTCATCCCGGCGCTGACGCAGATCGCGTCGGGGGCGTTCCTGGCCGACGACACGATGGTGGCGACGTACGAGCTCGGCGGCGGTCGGGTGCGGATCGGTCGCTCGAAGGTCGGCCGTCGCGCGTTCCTCGGCAACAGCGGGATGACGGGTGCCGGACGCTCGGTGCCGCGCGAGGCCCTGGTGGCGGTGCTGTCCGCTGTGCCGAAGAAGGCCAAGCGCGGGTCGTCGTGGCTCGGGTCGCCCCCGGTGCGGCTGCGGCGCGCGGCGACGGAGTTCGACGAGGCGCGCACGTTCCGTCCGTCCCGGCGGCTCAAGGTCGCCCGCGGCTGCTGGGAGCTGCTGCGCCTGGTCGCCCCGATGGTCTCCGCCGCCATCGCGCTCGGCGTGGCCGGAGCACTGCTGGCGCTCTGGTCGGCCGTCGGGATCGGGTGGACGGTGCTGCTCGCCGGACCGGTGCTCATCGCCGCCGGTGCCGTCGCCGCCGTGGTGTCGACGATCGCGAAGTGGGCGTTCGTCGGTCGGATCACCGCCCGGGAGCACCCGCTGTGGTCGTCCTTCGTGTGGCGCAACGAGGTGCAGGACACCTTCGTCGAGACCGTCGCGCGGCCCTGGTTCGCCGAGCAGGCCACCGGCACCCCCGCGCTGGCCGTCTGGCTGCGGAGCCTCGGTGCGACGATCGGCCGCGGCACCTGGCTCGAGACGTACTGGCTGCCCGAAGCCGACCTGGTCACCATCGGCTCCGGGGCGTCGGTGGCGCGGGGCACGGTCGTGCAGACGCACCTGTTCCACGACCGCGTGATGCAGCTCGACACCGTCCGGATCGACGCGGGTGCGACGCTCGGGCCGCACAGCGTGGTCCTGCCGGCGGCCGGCATCGGTGCCGGTGCGACCGTCGGGCCGTCCTCGCTCGTGATGCGGGGTGAGCAGGTGCCGACGGGCTCCCGCTGGTCCGGCAACCCGATCGCTCCGTGGACATCGGCAGCACCCTCGGTGACCGCCCCACCGGCGCCATGAGGTTGACTGTCCCCGTGCCCTCCGATCCCGCCGCAGACCCGTACACCCCGCACAGCGGCGACCGACGGTGGAGTGCCGAGCACTACGAGCTCCGTCTCGACTACCGCGTCGCCACGAACCGCCTGGACGGCACCGCCACGATCACCGCGCGCGCCCTGGAGCCGCTCGAGAAGGTCGTGATCGACCTGCACGGGCTCACGGTCGACCGGGTCGACGTCGACGGACGCCGGGCGAAGAAGGTCTCGACCGCGACGCACAAGGTGACGGTCACCCCGGCCGACCCCATCGCCGCCGACACCGTGTTCAGCGTGCACCTGCGGTACCGCGGTACCCCGCACCCCGTCCGGAGTGCGTGGGGGCAGCTCGGCTGGGAGGAACTGTCCGACGGTGTCATCGTCGCCGCGCAGCCCACGGGAGCGCCGTCGTGGTTCCCGTGCAACGACCGCCCCGACGACAAGGCCACGTACCGGATCGAGATCGCGGCCGAGGCGGCGTACGACGTCCTGGCGAACGGGGAGCTGCTCGCCAAGGAGCGCGACCGCGTCGGCACACGCTGGACCTACGCCACCACCGAGCCGATGGCGACCTACCTGGCGACCGTGCAGATCGGCCGGTACCGCACCACGAAGCTGCGCACGAGCGGGGTCCCCGTCACGCTGCACCACCCCGCCGACCTCGCCGCCGCCGCGAAGACCGACTTCGGCCAGGTGCCGGAGATGCTCGCGCTGTTCGGTGACCGGTTCGGCCCGTACCCGTTCGCGGCGTACGGCGTCGTGGTGACCGACGACGACCTCGAGATCCCGCTCGAGGCCCACGGCCTGGCGGTGTTCGGCCGGAACCACATCGACGGCGAGCACGGCACCGACCGCCTCATCGCCCACGAGCTCGCCCACCAGTGGTTCGGCAACTCCGTCACGGTCACCCGGTGGCAGGACATCTGGCTGCACGAGGGGTTCGCCTGCTACGCCGAGTGGCTGTGGTCCGAGGACCGCGGCGACGACACCGCCGACCAGCTGGCCGAGCGGTACCGGCAGGGACTGCTCGAACAGCCGGAGGACCTGGTCGTCGGTGACCCGGGCGCGAAGGACATGTTCGACGACCGCGTCTACAAGCGCGGCGCCCTCGCACTGCACGCCGTCCGCCGCACGTTCGGCGACGACGCCTTCTTCGCCGGGCTGCGGAGCATCACCGAGCAGCACCGGCACGGATCCGTCACCGTGCCCGACGTGCTCCGTGCGTTCGCGGACGCCGCCGGCCGTCCCGTCGCGGACGTCGGCGCGGTGACCGGACCCTGGATCGACGAGGCGTCCGTGCCGACGCTGCCCGCTGGCTAGCAGGCGCCGCCGGCGCGTCGATCAGCAGGCTCCGCCGCCGCGCCGGCCAGCAGGCTCCGCCGCCGCGTCGGCTAGCCAGCCAGCTCGCCGTCGGCCGGGTCGCAGCTGACCTCGGACCACACCGCGTCGAGCGACAGCCCGACCACACCCGCGACCGACGCGATGGTCGAGAACGCCGGCGTCGCGATGCGGCCGGTCTCGATCTTCCGGAGCGTCTCCGGCGAGATCCCCGCGGCCAGGGCGGTGTCCACGATCGATCGCGGACCACGGGCACGACGGAGCAGCGCACCGAGGCGACGACCGCGCGCGACCTCGTCGGGGCGGAGTGGGAGACGGACCATGACCACATAGTAATACCGGTATGATCATCCGCGTGATCGAGATCCTGACCCCCGCCGAGGTCGACAAGGGCCGCGCCACCGGAGCCCTCGTCGGCACGATCCTGCAGACCCTGCGCGAACGCACCCGCGTTGGCACGAATCTGCTCGAGATCGACCGGTGGGCGAAGCAGATGATCGAGGCCGCCGGTGCCGACTCCTGCTACGTCGACTACGCACCCTCGTTCGGCCGCGGCCCGTTCGGCCACCACATCTGCACGGCCGTGAACGACGCTGTCCTGCACGGGCTGCCGCACGACCGGGTGCTGCAGGACGGCGACCTGCTGACCCTCGACCTCGCGGTGTCCCTGGACGGCATCGCCGCCGACGCCGCGATCAGCTTCGTCGTCGGTACCGCACGCCCCGAGGACCTCGCACTCATCGACGCCACCGAACGCGCGCTGGCCGCGGGCATCGCCGCCGCCGGACCGGGCGCCCGCATCGGTGACCTGTCCCACGCGATCGGCACCGTGCTCGAAGCCGCGGGCTACCCGGTGAACGTCGAGTTCGGCGGGCACGGAATCGGCTCGACCATGCACCAGGACCCGCACGTGTCGAACACCGGGCGGCCCGGCCGCGGCTACACGCTCCGGCCCGGGCTCCTGCTCGCGCTCGAACCGTGGGTGATGGCGGACACCGACGTCCTGGTCACCGACGCCGACGGGTGGACCCTGCGGAGTGCCACCGGAGCGCGGACCGCCCACACCGAGCACACCATCGCGATCACCCAGGACGGCGCCGAGGTGCTCACGCTCCCCCGCTGACCGCCCCGACGACCTCGACGTGCAGGCCACCCGCCGCGACGACGAGCATGACGTCCGGTGCGGGGTACAGCACGGTGAGCGGTTGTTCGGCACCCTCGAACACGGCGGTGACGGCGGCCACGTCGACCTCCACCGCGAGCGGGTCGACGCGCAGCCCGCGTCCGTCGCGTTTCAGCACCGCTTCCTTCGCCGCCCACGCTGCCGCGAGGAGCACCGGGTCTCCGTCAGCCCGGAGCAGCTCCCCCGGAGTGAATGCGTCGAGCGGCGCGGCGGCGACCCGCGACACCCGTTCGACGTCGACACCGAGTGCCGACGGTCCGACCGCGAGGGCGACGACGCCCGGTGCGCGCGACAGGCTCACGCCGACCGTGACGCCCGCGACGGTCGCCCACGGACGACCGTGGTCGGTCCCCGCGCAGTGCGGGCAGACGCGCCCCGCGCGCACCGCGACCGGCTCGGCGCCGGTCGCCGACACGACGGCGGCGACCAGGGCCTCCCGGTCGTCCGCGCGGTCAGCAGCCGGCGTCCGGAGCGTCACCGTGACGGTCTGGAGGCGCGACCCACCGACCGGGGCAGCGCCCGTCGGTCGTGTGGTCGCGCCCAGAGCGGATCAGGCGTGCGTCAGCGCGATGAGCGCGACGTTCATGGTGCTGTACTGCCCCTCGGAGCGGGTCGCCTGGCGAACTCGTCCGCGCAGGACCTCGTAACGGCCATCGTGCTCGCGCACGAAACCGATCACACCCGTCGCCGGAGTCGACACCCGGTGGTAGCCGTCCTCGAGCGGGACGACCTCGGTGCTCGTGGTGCGTTCCATCGTTCTTCCCCTTCCGTTCATCCTCGAACAGTGGCGCCAGCATACCCCGGTACGGGGGACAAGACGTCCACAGGAAGCACGGTCCGGAGCGTTCCCCCAGAGTCTGGCGGTGCCCCTGCGTGGCCTGGATAGACTCCGGGCGACAGCGCACTCGTGGCGCGGTCCGGTGCGGTGCCACGGGGTACCGGCCGGCGACGGACGGAGGACGGATGCGAGCGGTCCAGCACGGATCGGGCACGGACGGATCGAGCGGGCACAGGGGGACAACGCGGCTGTGGAGCCGTGTGACGGCCGCCCTCGTCGCGATGCTGATCGTCCTGGCTCCGGCAGCGACCGCCCACGCCACGGCGCCCGTCGATCTGGGCGGCGCGTACGTCCTCGACGAGGCCGACGCGCTGACCGCATCCCAGCAGTCGAAGGTCGAGCAGGCCGTGCAGGACCTGTACGCCGAGACCCAGACGCAGCTGTTCGTCGTGTTCGTGCCGTCCTTCACCGACCCCACCGACCACACCGAGTGGGGCCGGGCCGTGCTCGAGCAGAACCAGATCGACACCGACGGCATCCTGCTCTCGGTCGCGGTCGACGAGCGGAACTACGACGTGCAGCAGACGAACGAGACCGCGATCTCCTCGTCCGACGTGGAGAACGCCGTCAACGACTCGCTGCTCCCCGAGCTCAAGCAGGATGACTGGTCCGGCGCCGCCGTGGCCTTCGCCGACGGGCTGACCCAGTCGCAGGCCCCGGTGGACCTGACCTGGCTGTGGATCCTGCTGCTCGTCGTGGTCGTCGGGCTCGTCGTCGTGGTCCTGGTCATCCGGACCCGGAACAAGCGCCGCACCGCCGCAGCGACCGAGGCGCAGGAAGCCTCGCTCGCCGACCTCGAACGCACCGCCGGCGGCGCCCTGGTCACCATCGACGACGAACTCCGAACCGCCGAGCAAGAGGTCGGGTTCGCGAGCGCGCAGTTCGGCCCCGACGCCGCCAAGCCCTTCGCCGACGCCGTGCAGGCCGCCCAGCGCGAGGTCCGCAAGGCCTTCACGATCCGGCAGCAGCTCGACGACGAGATCCCCGACACCCCCCAGCAGCGCGCCGAGTGGGCGAACCAGATCATCGTGATCTGCGAACGGGCGCACGCCGCGATCGAGGAGCAGACCGAGGCGTTCGACCAGCTCCGGTCGCTCGAGGACGGCATCGAGGACGCGGCCGCATCGCTCGCCCAGGCCGTGGCCGCCGCGCCGGCATCGGTCGGGGCCGCCGCCGCGGCACTCGACCGCGTCCGCGCCCGCTACACCGGCCGCACCCTCGCCACCGTGGCGAACAACGTCGACCAGGCCCACCAGGTGCTCGCCTTCGCCACAGAACGCTCGAACGCCGCCACCGCCTCCATCGCCGCCGGCGACAAGGGCGAGGCGGTCGTGGCCGTGCGCGACGCCCAGCACGCGCTCGCCCAGGTGCAGCAGCTCACCGACGGCGCACTCGCCGCCGAGCAGTCCTTCGACGAGGCCACCGCCCGCGCCGAGGCGATGCGCATCGACATCCAGGGCGACGTCGCCGCCGCCCGCAGCCTGCGCTCGGGCGGGCCGGACCTCGCCGCCGCGGTCACCCGCGCCGAGGCCTTGCTCCGCCAGGGGCTCGACCCGAAGGACCCGGTGGCGGCCGTCGACGCGCTGACCCGGGCGAACACCGAGATCGACCAGGCCATCGCCGCGGCACGGGGTGCCGAGGAACAGCGCCAGCGCGCCACCCAGGCGCTCGACGCAGCCCTGCGCGACGCCCGGAACCGGACCAGCCAGGCCCGCGACTACGTCTCCCTGCACCGCGGCGGCATCGGCCCGACCGCCCGGACCCGGCTGTCCGAGGCCCAGCGCGCCTACGACGACGCCGTCGAACTCGCCCCGAGCAACCCCGGCCAGGCGCTCAACGCCGCCCGCGCGGCCGAGCAGTACGCGGCCGCCGCGATGGACGCCGCCAACGACGACCTCGGCGGCTGGGGTGGCGGCCAGGGCGGTGGCGGAGGCGGCGCCCAGCTCGGCGGCCTCGTCACCGGTCTCGTCCTCGGCGGCCTGCTGGGCGGACGCGGCGGCAGCTACGGCGGCGGCTTCTCCGGCGGCGGCCGCTTCTGACCCGACGCACTCCCCCGGCACCCAGAACCAGACACGACCCGACCCGACAACACCGTCCACAGGACTTCCACGAAAGGGAACAGCAATGGCCAAGCAGACCATCTTCGGACGCATCTCCACCCTCGTGCGCGCGAACATCAACCAGATCATCGACGACGCCGAGGACCCGCAGAAGATGCTGGACCAGCTCGTCCGCGACTACACGAACAACATCGCCGACGCGAAGACCGCGATCGCGCAGACCATCGGCAACGTGCGCCTGCTGGAGCAGGACCACGAAGAGGACAAGAAGGCCGCGGTCGAGTGGGGCCAGAAGGCCGCCAACGCCTCCGCCGCCGCCGACAAGTACCGCTCCGAGGGCAAGTCGGCCGAGGCGGACAAGTTCGACAACCTCGCCAAGATCGCGATCGGCAAGCAGATCGCCGCCGAGCAGGAGGTCAAGGACGCGGAGCCGAACCTGGCGTCGCAGAACGAGGCCGTCGAGAAGCTCAAGACCGGTCTCGCCGGCATGGAGCAGAAGCTCGAGCAGCTCCGCGCGAAGCGGGACAACCTCGTCGCCCGCTCGAAGACCGCCGAGGCGCAGTCCCGCGTCAACGACGCCCTCGGCAACATCGACGTACTCGACCCGACGAGCGACCTCGGCCGCTTCGAGGAGAAGGTCCGCCGCGAAGAGGCGAAGGTGCTCGGCCAGCAGGAGCTGCAGTCGTCGAGCCTCGACGCACAGTTCGAGAGCCTCGAGGACGTCGGCAAGGACGCCGAGGTCGAGGCACGGCTCGCCGCGCTGAAGTCCGGCGGATCCTCGAGCATCTGACGAACGCCCTGACGACGCCGGACCCCAGCTGACAGACTGAGACGATGCACTTCCTCGTGGTCGGTCAGTGGCAGGGTTCGGCGTCGTCGCGCGCGATGCGCCTCGGGGACGGTGCGTCGGCGATCGCGGCCGACCTCCCCCGGGCGTCCACCACCGTGGTCGACGTCCCGGCCGGAGCGGGTGACCGCCTCGAGACCGCCGTCGCCCGCTACACCTCGGTGCTCGCCGTCGCCGAACGCGTCGCCGAGGAAACAGCCGTCGCCACCGAACCGGTGCTCGTCGTCGGCGGTGACGGCGCCAGTGTCCTCGGCGCGACCGCCGCCCTCGCACCGGACACCGCGTTCGTCCGGATCTCCGGGTCCAGCGGGTACCGCGCGCTCAACCGGGCCCAGCCCGTCGCCGCCGAGACCGCCGCCCTGCGCCTGCTGGTCGACCGCCCCGACGACCTGTTCCCCGGCCTGCCGGTCGTCCCCGCTTCGTCGGTCGTCGTCGCCGGGGTCCGCGGGGTCGAGGACGCCGAGCGTGCCGCTCTCGACAAGGCCGGGATCGTGCACCTCGACGTCGACGCCGCCACCCCGGACGCCCTCGCCGCAGCGGTCGAGCGGACCGGTGCCTCGTCGGTGTTCGTGCACGTCGACCTCGACGTCCTCGACCCGTCCGAGGTCGACGGGCTGCTCGAACCCGTCCCGTTCGGCCTCGACGGCGCAGCGCTCGTCGAGCGCATCCAGGCCGCGACCCGCGGCCGGCGCCTCGTCGGCGCCGCGCTCACCGGATTCGCCCCCGTCGACCCGGACCGGGCGGTGGACGACCTCGGCGTGATCCTGCGCGTCGTCGGAGCGGTGACCAGCGCCTCCCGGGTGGGCTGACCACGGGCACGACGCGACCGGCGGACCCCCTGCCGGTCCGCGTACGCTCGGCAGCATGACGGACTACGACCTCATCGTGATCGGAGCCGGCGCTGTCGGCGAGAACGTGGCGGACTACGCCAGGAAGCGCGACCTGTCGGTCGCGATCGTGGAGGCCGAGCTCGTCGGCGGCGAGTGCTCCTACTGGGCGTGCATGCCCTCGAAGGCGCTCCTGCGCAGCGGACACGCCCTCGCCGCCGCCAAGCGGCTCGACGGTGCGAAGCAGGCCGTGACCGGCACGCTCGACGCCGCCCACGTGCTCGCCCGCCGCAACTCGTTCACCTCGGACTGGAAGGACGACAGCCAGGTCTCGTGGCTCGAGTCCGCCGGCATCGACCTGATCCGCGGGCACGCCCGCATCACCGGCCCGAAGACCATCGACGTCGACGGCGAGACGCACACGGCGCGCGCCGCCGTCGCGGTCGTCACCGGTTCCCTGCACACGCTGCCCCCGGTGCCCGGTCTCGCCGAGGCGAAGCCGTGGGGCACCCGCGAGGGCACCAGCGCCCAGCAGGTCCCCGAGAGCCTGCTCGTCATCGGCGGCGGTGTCTCCGGCTCCGAGCTCGCGACCGCGTGGGCCTCCCTCGGCGCGAAGGTCACCCTCGTCGCCCGGCACGGTCTGCTCGGCGGCATGGAGCCGTTCGCCGGAGAACTCGTCGCCGACTCCCTGCGCGAACTCGGTGTCGACGTCCGCACCGGCGTCAACCCGGTCCGGGTCGACCGCGACGAGCACGGTCTCGTCACCACGGAGCTCGACGACGGCACCACCGTCATCACGAGCGAGGTGCTCGCCGCCACCGGCCGCGCCGCCCACACGCGTGACCTCGGGCTCGAGACCGTCGGCCTGACCGCGGGCGACTGGCTCGACGTCGACGACACCATGCTCGTGCACGGCACCGACTGGCTGTACGCCGTGGGTGACGTCAACCACCGCGTCCTGCTCACCCACCAGGGCAAGTACCAGGCGCGCGCCGCCGGCGAGGCGATCGCGGCGCGGTACCAGGGCACGCCGCTGCACACCGAGCCGTGGGGTGCCCACGTCGCCACCGCCGACCACGCCGCCTCGCCGCAGGTCACCTTCACCGACCCCGAGGTCGCGAGCGTCGGCCTGACCGAGGCGAAGGCCCGCGAGCAGGGGCTGAACGTCCGCGCGGTCGAGTACGACCTCGGTGCGATCGCCGGGTCCTCGCTGCAGGCCGACGGTTACACGGGCCGCGCGAAGATGGTCGTCGACGAGGACCGCGGGGTCGTCGTGGGCGTCACGTTCGTCGGCCAGGACGTCGCCGAGATGCTGCACGGCGCGACCGTCGCCGTCGTGGGCGAGGTGCCGATCGACCGACTGTGGCACGCGGTGCCGGCCTACCCGACGATGAACGAGATCTGGCTCCGCTTGCTCGAGACGTACGGCCGCCCGGCCTGAGCGTGCGCAACCCGCTGCTCGACTCCCCCGTGTCCCGTGCGGGGTGGGTCTTCGCGACCGCCGTCGGGCTCGCCGTGGGCGTCCCCCTGTCGACCGGGCGGATCCGGGTGGAGGACGGGCTCGTCGTCTGCACGGGGCTGCCGCGCTGGGTGTTCCGGCGCGGCGGCACCTGCGTCGGTTCGGTGTACCTGACGCGCGACAACGACGGCCCTCGGGTGCTCCGGCACGAGCGGGTGCACGTCGAGCAATGGCGCCGGTACGGGATGCTCATGCCGCTGCTCTACGCCGTCGCCGGGCGGGATCCCCTGCGGAACCGGTTCGAGGTCGAGGCCGGCCTGGAGGACGGCGGCTACTGCTGACTGGGGCGGCGGGTGCGGGGCGGGGCGGCTCGGGTGTGCTGCGGTCGCACGATACGCCGCGTACGCATCGCCGTGGTCGCGCGAACTGTCGTCCCGACGCCGGTCGGGCGGCAGATCGTGCGAGCTCGGCGGGCGTGCCGGCGGGGCTCGGTCGGTCACAACACCCCGCCGGGTGCGCGGCGAGCGGTCGCAGACTGTCGTCTGCGGCGCCGCCAGCCGACAGTTCGTGGCCGCTCGGCGCCCGGCCGACGACGAGTCGTGACCACTCGGAGGCGGGCGGCCAGGCGACGGGACGCGACCGGTCGACGGCCCGGAGGCGCGTGGCGGCGCCGCCCCGGGCCTCCAGGCCGCTGCGCCCCACGTCCACCGCGCCCGCCCGCCGGTCGCAACACCCCGCGGGGCGCGGGGAGAGCGGTCGCAGACCGTCGCCTGCGGCGCCGCCAACCGACGGTTCGTGACCACTCGGCGCCCCTCCGACGACGAGTCGTGACCACTCGGCGGCGGGCGGCCAGGCGACGGGACGCGACCGGTCGACGGCCTGGAGGCGCGTGCCGGCGCCGCCCCGCGCCTCCAGGACACCGCGCCCCCCGCCCACTGCACGCGCCGGCCGGTCACAACACCCCGCCTACCCCGCGGCGCGTGGTCGCAGACCGTCGCCTGCGGCGCCGTCAGCCGACGCTTCGTGACCACTCGACGCCCGGCCGACGACGAGTCGTGGCCGCTCGGCGGCGGCACGTGACCGAAGTCGCGCGACACGCCGCGTGCGCATCGTCGTGGTCGCGCGAACCGTCGTCCCGAAGCCGAGCAAGCGGCAGATCGTGCGACCTCGGCCCGGCCCGGCGCACGACGAGTCGTGACCAGCCTCCGCGCGTCAGGCCGCGCGCCGCCGGGGCACCACGAGCGGAGTGCCGGTCTCGGGATCGGGGACGACGACGCACGGCAGGCCGAAGACGTCCTCGACGAGGTCCGCGGTGAGCACCGACGACGGCTTCCCCGCCGAGACGATCGCCCCGTCGCGCATCGCGATGACGTGGGTGGCGTACCGGGCGGCCTGGTTCAGGTCGTGCAGCACCGCGACGACCGTGCGACCGGCGGCGTGCAGTGTGGAGGCCAGTTCGAGCACGTCGTACTGGTGGGCGATGTCGAGGAACGTCGTCGGCTCGTCGAGCAGCACGATGTCGGTCTGCTGCGCGAGCACCATCGCGATCCACACCCGCTGCCGCTGCCCGCCGGAGAGCTCGTCGACGCTCCGGTCCGCCAGTTCCGCCGTCGACGTCTGCTCGAGTGCGGCCTGCACGGCCTGCCGGTCGGACCCGGACGACAGGTGCAGCAGGTCCTGGTGCGGGAACCGGCCCCGGGACACCAGGTCACGCACGGTGATGCCGTCGGGGGCGATCGGGGTCTGCGGGAGCATCCCGACGCGCCGGGCGACGGCCTTCGGGCGGTACGAGTCGATCGGCGCCCCGTCGAGGAAGACCGTGCCGGCACGCGGCTTCAGGGTGCGGGCGAAGGACTTCAGCAGCGTCGACTTGCCGCAGGCGTTGGGCCCGACGATGACCGTCAGTTCGCCGTCCGGGATGTCGACGTCGAGCGTGTCCACCACGACCCGGTCGTCGTACGCCAGGGTCAGCCCACGGGCCCCCAGCGCGGTGGTCGGGACCGGACCGAGCGCGGTGCCCGAGGTCGGCATCAGTGCTCGGCCTTGCCGTGCCGCCAGTAGCCCATGAACGCGACCTGCTTGCGGTCGATGCCGACGCCGCGCACCAGGTGACGGCGGAGTTCCTTGACGCAGCCGGCCTCGCCCGCGATCCACGCGTAGACGGGGCGCTCGTCGACGGGCGCGGGGACGTCCCACAGCACCTGCTCGTCGACGTCGACGTCGGTGAGCTCGGCGGCCGGCTCGCACGCGGCGGCGGACGGCGGCGCGACGGTGGAGGCCCAGGCGTGCACCTGGTCGATCATCCGGACCCCGTGGGTGGCACCGTTGCGGGCGATCCAGCGGACCTCGACCCCGGCCGGCGCGGTGACCGGCAGCCGGTCGGCGTCGGTGGGTACCTCGATGAAGACGTGGCCGACGGTCGAGACGTCGAGGGCTTCGAGGATGGCGCAGATGGCCGGTGCAGCGGTCTCGTCCCCGGCGAGCAGGATCCGGTTCGCGTGCCCGGGAGCGAACTCGGCGGCCCCGGTCGGCAGGTCCTCCGGCGACTCGGGGACCTGCGGCCCGACGATGCGCAGCTCGTCACCGACGCGGCAGGCCGACACCCAGCGCGATGCCGGACCGGTGTCGCCGTGGGCGACGAAGTCGATGTCGAGCTCGCGGGCGTCCGGCCGGAACGAGCGGACCGTGTACGTGCGGAGCGGGTTGCGGGCGTCGTCCGGCAGCGCGCGCCAGGCGGCGTACCAGTCCTCGTCCTCCGGCAGTTCGGAGAAGCCGATGCCGGGCAGGGGCAGCACGATCTTGATCCGCTGGTCGAGACCGACCGAGGAGAAGTCGGCGAGCGCGTCGCCCGTCAATGTCACCCGGACGAAGTTCGGGGTGAGCGACGTGACGGCGGCCACACGGACGGAGAAGACGCGATACCGGGTTGCCACGGAATCGAGTATGGCATGCCTTACCTAACGTCTCCAGGCCCCCGGAACGGTGCGAGGATCGTCCCCGTGTCCGAAGCCCCCGACGACGAATTCGCCGACCTGCCCGCCCTCGCCAGCGCGAGCGGCGTGACCACGCCGCTCCGCGCCTCCAGGCAGGTGGTCCGCACCGCGGACGGGCAGGAGACCTCCGCGATCCGGTGGGGGGACGACGGCCAGGAGGCCCGGATCACCTACCTGCACGGGCTCGGCATCGACGCCCACAGCTTCGACACCACGGCACTCGCCGTGGGCGAGCCGGCGGTCGCCCTCGACCTGCCCGGCCACGGCCGGTCGTCGTGGCGGGAGGACGCCGACTACGCGGCGGCCGCGACGGCGCCGAGCGTGCTCGCCGCGCTCGACGCGCTCGCGGTGCCGCCCGGGATCGTCGTCGGGCACTCGCTCGGTGCCATCCTGTCGGCTCGACTCGCGGCCACCGCGCCGGAGCGGGTCACCGGACTCGTGCTCGTCGACATGTCGCCGGACTTCGCGCAGCGTGCGGTGGACCGGATCGCCCGCGCGCTCGAGGCCGAGGAGCCGTTCGAGTCGCTCGAGCAGGTCATCGACCGGGCGATCGAGGCGCGGGTCGGCGACGACCGGCAGGTGCTGCTGCGCGAGGCTCGGCACACGACGGCCCTCGGTGCGGACGGGCGACTCGTTCGCCGTCACCACTTCCCGCACCTGCCCGCCGGGCGGACGTCGTCGGTGGGACGCTTCGCCGATGCGTGGCCGGACCTCGAGGCACTGCGCGTGCCGATCCTGCTCGTCCGGGGTGACCGCGGGTACGTCTCCCCGAAGCTGCACGCCGGGTTCGCCGAACGCCTGCCGGACGCCGAGATCGTGACGGTCACCTCGCGGCACGCGGTGCAGAACCAGGCACCCCTCGAACTGGCTTCGGCGATCCGGGCATGGGCGGAGCGGCACGGATTGTTGCACCCGATCGAAGAACCGTCGCCGGACGGCACCAGCCGCCGGTACCCTCGTGCGAGCGCGAGGCCCGATCCCAGCCCTCGTGCCCGGAAGGAACCCACCACCCCATGAGTCCGCTCCTGCCCCGTCGCACCGCGCGCACCTCGCGCATCGGGCGCGCTGCCCTCGCCGCCACCGCCGTCGCCGTCGTCTCCGCCCTGGCGCTGACCGGCTGCTCCGGCTCGTCCGACACCACCGGCGGCAAGGACGCCACGGTGCGCGTCGGGCTGGTGCTCGAGCCGACGAGTCTCGACATCCGCACCCAGTCCGGGGCGGCGCTCGACCAGGTGCTCATCGACAACGTGTACCAGGGGCTCGTCGGCCGGACCGCCGACGGCGAGATCCGTGACGTGCTGGCCTCATCGCACGAGGTCTCGAAGGACGGCCTGACCTACACGTTCACGCTGCGGAACGGCACGACGTTCCAGGACGGCAAGCCGGTCACCGCAGCCGACGTCGTCTGGTCGCTCGAGCAGGTCAAGTCGAACGACTCGTACGTCGACTCGGCCAAGCTCGCGGGCGTCACGTCGATCACCTCGCCGTCGGACGACTCCGTCGTGCTGCAGCTGGCGAAGCCGGACTCCGACCTGCTCTGGAACCTGACCGGCCGCTCGGGCCTGGTACTCGAGAAGGCGGCCGACAACGACCTGTCCGACAGCGCCAACGGCACCGGTCCGTTCGAGGTCGCGAGCTGGAAGCAGGGCGACTCGCTCACCTTCGACCGCAACGAGGACTACTGGGGCACGAAGGCGAAGGTCGCGAAGATCGTCTTCCGGTACATCACGGACCCGTCGACCGCCGTCAACGCGATGGCGAACGGTGACCTCGACGTCCTGAACCCGGTCGACGGCACGCTGCAGAGCCAGCTGCAGGGCAACGCCGACATCGCGCTGCACAGCGGCAAGACGACCGACAAGTACACGCTCGCGTTCAACGACCGCAAGGAGCCCTTCACCGACGAGCGCGTGCGCCGGGCGATCCGGCAGGCGATCGACGCGAAGGCGCTCATCAAGGCGATCGGCGGCACCGGCGTGGAGCAGGGCGGCCCGATCCCGGAGCTCGACCCCGGCTACGAGGACCTGACCGACATCGACGCGTACGACCCCGCGAACGCCAAGAAGCTCCTGGCCGCCGCCGGCCAGCAGGACCTGAAGCTGACGCTCACCTACGCGAACATCTACCCGACCACGATCGGCGACGTGCTGAAGTCGCAGCTCGCCGACGTCGGGATCACCCTGACGGTCAAGCGCGTCGACTTCGCCACCTGGCTGTCCTCCGTGTTCCAGGCACCGAAGTCCGGCGAGCGGGACTTCGACCTGTCGATGGTCGACCACGTCGAGGCCCGTGACTTCGGCAACTGGGCGAACCCGGACTACTACTTCGGCTACGACAACCCGAAGGTGCAGGCCCTCTACGCCCAGTCGATCGCGGCGACCGACGAGGCCACGAAGACCGAGGCACTCCGCAAGGCTGCACGCATCGTCAGCGAGGACGCGGCCGGCGAGTGGCTCTACACGGCGACCGAGATCACCGCGGTGCGCTCCGGCGTGACGGGCTTCCCGGTCGACGGCGGCAACTCGCGCCTCGACCTGGCGAAGCTCGCGGTCAAGTGACCCGGAGCGGCCGCGGCGGGGTGTCCGTCCCCGTAGCATCGGTGTCGTGACCCGGTTCCTCATCGGGCGGGTGCTCCTGCTCGTCGTCGGCCTGCTCGTGGCGAGCGTCATCATCTTCGCCACGCTCCGCGTGCTGCCCGGTGACGTCGCCCAGGTCGTCGCCGGCACGCAGTCGACCCCCGCGCAGGTGGAGCAGCTCCGGCAGCAGCTCGGACTCGACCGGCCCGTCGTGGTGCAGTACCTCGACTGGATCGGCGGGGTGTTCCGCGGTGACCTCGGCCGCTCGCTGGTGACGAACGGTGCCGTCGCACCGGAGATCGCGCAGAAGCTCGCGATCACCCTGCCGCTCGCCGCGATGTCCCTGGCGACCGCGCTGGTGATCGGCGTCCCGCTCGGGGTGGTCGCCGCGGTGCTCCGTCGCCGCCCGGGTGGTGCGGTGATCGGGTTCGCGGCGCAGGCGGTCGCCGCCGTGCCCGTCGTGTGGGCAGGCATGCTCCTGATCGCCCTGTTCGCGGTGACGCTGCACTGGCTGCCGACGCAGGGCTTCCCGCTCGACGGCTGGTCCGAACCCGGGCGGGCGTTCGCGTCGCTCGTGCTGCCCGCGCTGACGATCGGTGCCGTCGAGGGCGCCGTGATCCTCCGGTTCACCCGGTCCGCCACGCTCTCCGTCCTCGATGCCGACCACCTGCGCACCGCCGCCGCCGTCGGGCTCACCCGCACGCAGGCGCTGCTCCGCCACGGCCTGCCGAGCGTCGCCCTCACGGTGCTCGCCGTGCTCGGGGTCCAGATCGCCGGGCTGCTCGTCGGTGCCGTCGTCGTCGAGCAGCTGTTCTCCCTGCCCGGGGTGGGCCGGATGCTCGTGACCGACGTCGGCCGCCGCGACATCACGAAGGTGCAGTCGGAACTGCTCGTGCTCACCGGACTCGTGCTGCTCGTCGGGTTCGCCGTCGACGTCGTGCACCGCACCCTCGACCCCCGACAGCGCGAGGTGCAGGGATGATCCGCCGTCTGGTGTCCCGACCGACCGGGGTCTTCGCCGTCGTCGTGCTCGGCCTGCTGCTCGTGCTCGCCGCCGTGTCGCTCGTCTGGACACCGCAGAACCCGTTCCGCGCCGACCCGTTCCACCAGTGGGAGGGGCCGAGCGCCGCGCACTGGTTCGGCACCGACGCCGCCGGCCGCGACATCGCGAGCTACCTGCTCGCCGGCACCCGCACCACCGTGCTCGTCGCCGTCGGCTCCGGGGTGATCGCGAGCGTCGTCGGCATCGTCCTCACCGCGATCGGTTCGCTCACCGCCCGCTGGGTGCGCGAGGGCACCGCGGTCCTGCTCGACATCCTGGTGGCGTTCCCGACCCTGCTCACCGCGATGCTCCTGACCGCGGTGTTCGGCGGATCGCTCGGCGTGGTGATCGTCAGCGTCGGGCTCTCCTTCGGCGTGACGATCGCCCGCGTGGCCCGCGGCGAGATCCGGCGGATCGCCCGGAGCGACTACGTGACCGCGGCCCGGGCGTCCGGCGTCGGCGGTGCCGGGGTGCTCTTCCGTCACCTGGTGCCGAACGCGGCGCCGCTGTTCACCGTGCAGCTGTCACTCGCGATGGCCACGGCCGTGCTCGCCGAGGCCGGGCTGTCCTACCTGGGCTACGGCGCCGGATCGGACACCGCGTCGTGGGGCAGCCTGCTGTCCGACCTGCAGACCTACATCGGTGTCCACCCGTGGAGTGCGACCTGGCCGGGCGCCGCCATCGCCCTCGTCGTCGCGGCACTGTCGTTGCTCGGCGACGCGGTGCGTGACGCCTCGGACCCGCGGCTGACGACGAGCGACCGGAGCGCCGACCCGGCGACGACCGACGGCACCGCGAGCGACCGGAGCGCCGACCCGGCGACGACCACGCCGGGGGTGACCGCATGACCGCCGACGCACGCGACGGATCCGGCCCCACCGACGCAGCCGGCACCACCCACGCCACCGCAGCGTCCGGGCTCGAGGTCCGCGGGCTGTCGGTCCGCATCACGGGACGGACGATCCTCGACGACGTCAGCTTCACCGTGCCTCCCGGCCAGCGCGTCGGCGTGATCGGCGCAAGCGGATCCGGCAAGTCGATGACCTCGCTCGCCCTGATGGGCCTTGCGCCCACCGGCGCCGTCGTGACCGGCAGCGTCCGCCTGGACGGCACCGAACTCGTCGGCCTGCCCGACCGCGAGCGCGCGCGCCACCGCGGGTCGGGCATCGCGATGGTGTTCCAGGAGCCGGGCACCGCGCTCGACCCGCTGCGGCGGGTCGGCGCGCAGATCGCGGAGCCGCTCCGGCTGCACCGCGGACTCGACCGACGCGCGGCGCGCTCGGCGGCCGTCGACCTGGCGGCGTCCGTGGGCCTGCCCGACCCGGAGTCGCTGCTGCGGCAGTACCCGCACCAGCTGTCCGGCGGGCAGCGGCAGCGGATCTGCATCGCGATGGCGATGGCGGGTGAGCCGTCGTACCTGGTGGCCGACGAGCCGACCACGGCGCTCGACGTCACGACCGAGGCCCGCATCCTCGACCTGTTCGAGCACCTGCCGGCGGGCATGGTGTTCGTCACCCACGACCTCGCCGTGCTCGCGCGCATCGCCGACACCGCCGTGGTGCTCGACGCCGGCCGGGTGGTCGAGCAGGGGCGCGTCGCGGACCTGCTCGCCGCACCGCAGCACCCCGCCACCGCTGCGCTCGTCGACGCCGCACGTGCCACCGCCAGGAGGACCGCCCCGTGACCCTCCCCGTCCTCGAGGCCACCGGTCTCCACCGCACCTACCGACTCCCCCGCCGCGGCCCGTTCGAGCCCGGTCCGGTCCGCACCGCCGTCGACGGCGTCGACCTGACGGTCGCCCCCGGCGCACGGCTCGGCATCGTCGGCGAATCGGGATCCGGCAAGTCCACGCTGGTCCGCCTGCTCGCCGGCCTGGAGGCCCCTTCCGCCGGCACCGTCGCCGCCTCCGGCCGTCCGGTGGTCGCGTCCCGGTCCGCGCGTGCGTTGCGCTGGTTCCGTCGCGAGACCGGGGTGGTCTTCCAGGACCCGTACGCGTCCCTCGACCCGCGGATGCGCGTCGGCGCGATCGTCGCCGAGCCGCTGCGGGCCCTGCAGGTCCCGGGGTCGCACGACGAGCTCGTGCGTGCCGTGCTGGAGCGCGTCGACCTGCCCGCCGACACGGTCGACCGGTACCCGCACGAGTTCTCCGGCGGCCAGCGGCAGCGGATCGCGATCGCCCGGGCCGTGGTGCACTCGCCCCGGATCCTGTTCGGCGACGAGCCGATGAGCGCTCTCGACGTGGTGGTCCGCGCCCGGGTGATCGAGCTGTTCCGGTCGCTCGCCGACGACCTCGGGCTGACGCTCGTGCTGGTGTCGCACGACATCGGGGTCGTGCAGCGGCTGTGCGACACGGTCGCGGTGATGTCCGACGGCCGCATCGTCGAGCACGGGCCGGTGTCGCTCCTCGACGCGCCGCAGCACCCGGTGACGCGGGCGTTGGTGGCGGCGGCGCCGACGCTGCCGTAGGCGGGGGGCGGCGCGTCGAGGAGCGACACCGGCCCGTGC